>DATGWQ010000067.1:0-56706 GCA_035299385.1 Bacteroidales bacterium
AAATATCACAAAGAGTCTGCCTTCAAATGAAGGTTGCAGTGGTATTTTTATTGTTATTTAATTCACAATTATTTTCGCAGGTTATCACAAACACCGGGGCCTACATCAAACTGGGAACCGGATCGGTGGTCGTCAGCCATGAGCTCGAGAATTCGTCAGGCACTTTCAGGAATGAAGGCATACTGAACCTTTCAAATGAACTCCGCAACCAGGGAAGCATGCTGGGTAACGGCGCATATAACCTGAAAGGCGACTGGATCGACTTCGGAATATTCAACCCCGAACACTCGCATGTCACAATGGATGGGAATGTTAACCAGACCATAAGGCACAATGGTTCCGGTGAAAGATTTTATGATCTCACCCTTAACAGCCCGGGACGTACCTTCACCCATATCTCACTTCCCGGGGGAACCCTTGCTGTAGGAAACAACCTGAGCCTGCTTGCGGGAACACTGAACCTCGACCTCACCACAACTTTCCTGACGGTGGGAAATATGGCGAATGTTGCAGGCAGCCTGGTCTATAATGGCCTCACGACTCAGACTGCTTCAATTGCCGGTCCCCTCCAGGGCGCGGGTACAATTGATATGCGCAACGGCAACCTGTCACACATACTTAATCTGGCCGGTGCGACGAACTCCATTGGTAGTTTCCTCACCAGTGCCGGTGCAAGCATTGTCAATTATAACGGCACAAACCAGACTGTCTTCCCGGCCATGAATTACCGGAATCTTATAATTTCAAACTCAGGTATTAAAGTGCTGCAGGGAAATTCCATGGTCGGCCTCGATCTGACGATCAGCGGCGGTATATTCGACCTGGGTACTGTTCCCACTTCATTCCAGGTAAACGGAAATTCCTCGGTCACAGGTGGGTTCGCTTTTGACGGCACTACCATAAAAACCGTCAATCTCAATGGTGACCTTTCAGGGCCGGGCAGTATCGACATGAGCGGGGGAAACCTTGCGCATGTGATGAATCTTAACGGTGTATCAAATAATATAGGTACATACTCTTCAGGAAATAGCAGTACCGTATTATATATAAGGAACGCCGATCAGACTGTTTTCCCGAGCAATGACTACAGGAACCTGACAATCCTGGGAAGCGGTATGAAAACACTTCTCGGTGATGTGAATACAAAAGGCAGGCTCACAATGTCGTCGGGAAGCATAAGCACCAACAGCTTCATCCTTGACCTTTCAAACCAGGCCGTCAGTGCACTTGCGTGGACAAACGGAACAATAATAGGAAAATTCAGGAGAGCGGTCGGGACCACGGGAGCCGAGTATCTCTACCCTGTCGGGGCTGCCACTTCACACAATCCTTTCAAAATAACATTCCAGGATCTTACCCCGGGTTCAGTGATGGCCCAGTTCCGGAAAGAAGATATTGGCACAGTGGGCCTTCCCCTCGATGATGACGGGAATGAAATATACGAGCGTTATACCTATGGTTTCTGGACCCTCACATCATCATCACCTGCACTGAGCAGCAATTACAGCATAAAAGTCGATCATGATGCCTTTGCCGGGATTGATGCATCCGCTAGCATTATCAAGAGGACGGATAATGGCAATCTCGAGCTCGACGGAACACATGGAGCCGTAACAGCCGATGAAGTTTCAAGAAATATCCTGGTCAATGGCATTTCACCTATTACAACCGATTTCGCAATCGGGAGGGGACGTCCGAGGATCACACGCCAGCCGGTAAATATTGACGTTTGCGAAGGCTTCCCGGCATTTTTCGAGCTGAGGGCACGGGGACGCGGAACCCTGACATACCAGTGGGAAGTCAGTACCAATGGCGGATCTACTTTTGCAGTGATCGTGAACGGGGGAGTGTACAGCGGTGCAACAACTGATCATCTCGACATAAACCCGGCGCCATACAGCATGAATGGTTACCTCTACAGGTGTATTATCATGGATGCACAAGGGCATTTCAACGTTACGACAACAGTGCTGCTGACTGTCAACAAGATCCCGCAGGCTACAGCAACAATACCCGCTCCAGAATGCCCGGGCATTGCATTCGACAATATTGTACTCGGAACTGCAAACGATGTGCCCGGAACAACTTTTTACTGGAGATGGGAAAGTTCTGATCTGGCAAATACTGTTACCACTCTTCTTCCAAATGGTTCATCAATGGACATCATTGCGGGAGTATTTGACAACAGGAGTGATGCACCCATCCGGATTACTTTCTTCATTAAACCGAAAGGGCCCGCGACAACTTACTGCTTCGGGAATGAGATATCGTTATCGTTCTGGGTCAATCCTACTCCAAGGTTGTTCTCATTCCCATCATATCCGCCACAATGCGACAGTACTGCAACAGATATTCTCCTTGACAGTCCCAGTACATTCACCAGCGGGGTTGTTACATTCAGGTATACCGTGACAACCACTGATAATGTTACCGGATTTACATCTCCAACGACCGGATTGCCCGATGAGCACCACATCAAAGATCTACTTGTTAATCATACTAATAGTTATCAGACAGTAACATACAGAGTTGTACCGGTAAGCCCTGTTGGTTGTGCAGACGGAATTCCAAAGCAGGCATTGATTTATGTAGATCCGACTCCCAAAGCAGAACCGTTGAATAACATACCGGCTATATGCTACGGGGGCACAACTCAGATTGTACTGACCACACGCACTTCGATGACCTCAGGAAATGTTGTTTTAAATTATACAGTTACTGCAGGTCCGGGCATAACAGGTAATACAAGTCCTGAGATAGACAGGAATACTGGTTACACCATCTCACGGAGTTATACCAACGACTCCCCGGGATTGCAGTCAGTTTACTATACCATCACTCCTGTCAACAATTCAAGATGCAAGGCGGGGCCTAAGGTTGTCAGCGAAGTGAAAGTACATGCCAAATCTGCCCAGCGGATCGATGAGACCAAACAGCTTCAGTGTACAGGCGGAGGATCCAGCTTTGGTTCCCTTAAGGCAATCGTGTCGACAGGAGCTGATCCTTATCATATCGAATGGCACGGACCGGACAACTTCCATGCAGAAGATATTGTGGAGCTGCTGAATATTCCGAGTGGGCAGTACAGCCTGAAAGTCACCGACAACCTCGGGTGCAACAACATGCTCACAAAAGACTTCTTTCCCGTTTATGCCAGCCCGGACCTTTACGTCAGGCCTTATCCGCCTGGCAATAATTATGGTCTGAGTTGTATCGACGCAACTGACGGCAGGATCACTGCCCGGGTTACAGGCGGACTAACGGCTCCTTACAGGTATTACCTGATAAGGAACAATGCAGATACCATAGGCAGTGGAGTTTTCCCGGCAAACTATGATTCAGGGAACCCGGCAACATACAGGATATTCACTGGGCTACGCGAAGGATCTTACAGGCTTGTTACGCTGGATAAGAACAATTGTATCGCAAACTCCCCCGAAAGGAAAGTATCACCGCCTCCGCCGGTCAATGTGACATTCGGCAAGAGTAATTTTAATGGTTTTAATGTCTCGTGCAGGACATATAACAATGGCGAAGCATGGATAGATGCAATCAGCGGCGGACGCGGATTCTACAAGTATTCATGGTCAACGGCCGACGGCAGCATAACGGGACCGGTAACTACCAGCAAGATCGTGGGTCTTACTGCCGGTACATACACATTGCTGGTAACAGATACCCTCAGCTGTACAACATCGAAGGATGTGGTGATTACGCAGCCTGAGGGAATGAACCTGGATACTGCAGTGCTTTCAAAATCTGCCGATAATGCCTATAATGTTTCATGCAACGGCGGAAGCAACGGTAGCATAGACCTTACCATTGGCGGTGGTTCAGGGAAATACATTTATGACTGGACGGGTCCCGGTGGTATAAAATATTCGACACAGGATATTTCAGGTCTTAAGGCAGGCACATATACATGCATTATCACGGATGATAACAATTGCGAACTCAAAAACCCGGTTACAGGGACAGATCCGTCATTCACACTTACTGAGCCTGCTCCGCTTGCCCTGGCATACTCAACATCGCATTCAGATGATGGAAATTATTTGATTAACTGTAACGGCGGAACAGGTACAATTAATATAAATGCTACGGGCGGAAGCACCGGCAATTATACATACACCTGGAGCACTGTCAATGGTTCGGATATTGTCCAGGGTCAGCAAAACCAGGCTGCACTCAAAGCAGGAACCTATCATGTTGAAGTGAAGGATTTGAATGGCTGCACCAAAGCTACCGATATTACCCTGACAGAACCGCCGGCCCTGAACCTCACTTTAAGCGTAAGGCATATTACATGTGAATCCACCGGATTCAATAATGGTGCGGTGGACCTCATTCCGTCAGGTGGTGTTGGCCAGCTTTCATATCAATGGTCAAATGGCGCGACAAGCCCGGATATAGCCGGGCTTACAGCCGGTACATACTCTGTAAATGTTACTTACAACAATACCTGTGTTGTACAGGGCTCAGCGCTGGTCAACAATCCGCCCCCGCTCACCTTTAGTTCCTCTTTCAGTAATTACAGGAGCTATGAGATCAGCTGTTTCGGAAGGTCAGATGGCGAAATCCATATCACTCCAACGAGCGGCAAGGCCCCATTCTCATATTACTGGACCGGACCGGGCGGGACATATACATCAAAAGACCTGGCGGGACTGAAAGCAGGTACCTATAATGTGCAGGTTACTGACAGCAACAAGTGCGTTGCCAATGAATCCATGGTTCTGAGGGAACCCGGAAAGCTTGATGTGAGGTTCGTGTTGTCTCAGAGCCTCTCCGGCGGATATAACATCGACTGCGCAGGAGACAGTACAGGAACGATCACGGTCAATCCTCAGAATTCTGTCAATAATGTCAGTTACATCTGGTCAGACGGATTTAATGGACGGACACGTGTCAACCTGCAGGCAGGTGAATACAGTGTAATAATAACGGATGACAATAACTGCCAGGCACAGGGAACAGCCGTGCTGACACAGCCCGATTCAATTAAGCTGGCTTATGAGATCAAGCAGCCGTTCTGTCCGGATATGCCTGATGGCGAGATAAGGCTGACTGTCACAGGAGGTGCGACGGCTGGCGATTACCTGTACAAGTGGTCGGATAAATCCACCGGCAGAAACCTTCCCGGGATTCCAATGGGCCTTTACTCAGTTAGGGTTGAGGACCTTAACAGGTGCGTGGTCAAAGATTCCGTAATGGTGATGCCGCAGAATGAAGCATGCCTCATTGTGCCAAACATGATCTCACCCAATGGCGACCTTATTAATGATTACTGGAACATTGGCATGAAGGAGCTGTATCCCGAGATAGAAATAAGAATTTACAACAGGTGGGGCGTGATGGTATGGAGATCTGCCAAAGGCTATCCTGATCCATGGGACGGCAGGAGCGATGGCATACTGTTGCCGATAGACTCATATCACTACGTTATCGATCTTCATAACGGAAGCAAGCCTGTTATTGGTAATGTCACAATTGTAAAATAAATGGCATGAAGGCACTTGTGAAGAGGATTTTACTTTCAATTATGATTGCCCTTGCAGCGGGCACTCTCCGCGGACAGCAGCTGCCATTGTACAGTCAGTATCTATATAACAAGTTCCTGATCAATCCCGCTGTTGCAGGAAGCGACGGGTACACCAGCCTTAATCTCACTGCACGCGAACAATGGGTTGGCTATTCTGGGGCGCCGAGGACGTATTCATTCAGCGCACAGACCAGGGTGCTGAAAAAGAGCTATATGCTGAAGCAGACCCGCCTGAAGAAGGAAGTTTTCAGGCCTGCAACGGACGGAAGGGTCGGTATTGGAGGTTACATTTTCAGCGATAAGAACGGGCTCATCCAGAGGACGGGATTCCAGTTGTCCTATGCGTATCACCTGTGGCTGCAAAACAGCACCCAGCTTTCATTCGGGCTTGCTTTTACAGGATATCATTACAAGATCAACGAGGAGGAGATTGATTTTGAAGATCCGAATGAACCCTGGATGAACAATAATCTCAGAAGGGGCATGTTCGTTCCGGATGCGACTGCCGGGATATATCTCCTCAATTCAAAATACTGCCTTGGCCTTTCAGCAGCCCAGCTTTTCCAGGCATCAGGAAAAATTTCAGGAAATGCTTACAAGGATGTAAAAATAAACCGGCAGTATTATCTTTTCGGCTCATACGATTTTGCACCCGCGTACAAGACTATAATACAGCCTTCTTTCCTCTTCATGACATCCGAGCAGATAAAGCCTGTTGCAGACATAGGATTGAATTATATATATGATAATAACTTCTGGGCAGGTCTTGCTTACAGGACGAGCGGAGCCGTGATTGCCACAGTCGGGGCGAGATATGAAAACCTTTTCTTTGGCTATGCTTTCGATTTCACCCTCCAGGAAATACAACGGGTCACCTACGGAACACACGAGATTACCATAGCAGCCAAATTCGGGGATAATAAGCGCCGGTATCGCTGGCTGGACAGGTACTAAGAAGCATGGAGCAAGGGGCATGGGGCTAATCTTTATACACATCTCTTAATCACCGCTAACCTGGTTTGCTGAATGTAAAAGGGGATCCTTCATTGCAACAATCCTTTGCAAGCTTTGGATTGTTGCAATTCAGGATGACAATGAATTTTTGGGATCATAAAAGGGGTAATGAAGCGGCGCCTTTTGCGGAAGACTTATCAAGAGGGGCAGAGGTGGGTTATTTCTTCTTAAGAATATAAATCAGCGAGCTGGCCCTCTCTTTTCTGAACATGGAAAGCCACCAGTAAATCTTCCCCCGGAGAATACCTTTTACGACGGGAAGACCCGCTTTCCTGTATTTCTCGCTTAAAATGGAAATGTAAAATACATCCAGGGGAAGTTTCTTTATTTGCTTTACTTTAAAACCGGTCCTTTCACAAAATACCCTGAACGAATCAGGATTGAAATGCCAGAGGTGCCTGGGAACATCCCATGCTGCCCAGAATTCCCTGTAATGAGACGCATCATAGGAACTGCAGTTAGGAAGGGCAATTATGCAGGTAGCCCCGGGTTTGAGAAGGCTGTGAATTGTTTTCATGTACCCGAACGGATCGTTGAAATGCTCCAGCACATGCCACAGAGTAATGCAATCGGCGCTGGTTTTTTCAATATGATCGATCATTGAAGGGCTCAGGACTTCAAGCCCGAAATGATCAGATGCAAAAGCCCGCGCTTTTTCGTTTATCTCGATACCTTTCACCCGCCAGCCTGATCTGTTCATTTCATCCGCGAAATAACCTGTCCCGCTGCCGATATCGATCAGATTTCCTTTTTTAAGGCCGGTTGCTTTCTTTACAAGCGATCTCTTGCTTTTCAGCATAAGATCGCGTGCAAGCCTGTATGCTTTGTTGATCAGCCCCTTGGAAGTGTCGCTGTGAGATATGTATTCATCAGATTCATAGTATCTTCCTGCTTCACTTTCTGACGGATGATCCTGGGTAAGAAGAAAGCCGCACTCAGTGCACCTGGATAGGGTAAACTGCTCTCCGGTGACGAAAAAGTCGGTACAGGTGTACTCAGGAACTATCCTGCCTGAACAAAGCGGACAGACATCGTGATGGACCATGGGCTCTATTCAGCCTTTTTTGTTTTCCTTATAAATGCTGCAGCAAGGTATCCGAGGATAGCAAGTATCAGGATTACGGAGCTGGCAAGTGAAACCTGGTTGCCGATCCTGTATGATGAAGGCTCGAACGTAAACCTTATTTCATGATCCCCTGCAGGAACGATCATTGCTCTCAGGAGATAATCCGCCCTGAAGTGTGTGCTTTCCTTCCCGTCGATAAAACATTTCCAGCCTGCCGGGTAATAGACCTCGGAGAAAACCAACAGTTTTTCCGAGGCTGCCGAATATTTGTATTTAAGCTCATTCGCCTTGTACGAGGTTAGCCTGACCGTATCTCCCTGCTCAATCGGGTATGCTGATTTGTTTACGGTCGTGCTGTAAGATTTATCCACAAGCGCTTCAAGCGATGGATTGAATGAATTCAGCAACGATATCTCTTCATTTGCATTTTCAACGATCACGGGCTTTTCGGCGAACCAGGCATTCCCGAGCGCACTGGGATTTTCCAACGGTGGCATTTCAGGATTGCCGATGATGTATCTTGTATTGAGAATGTTCAGGCCTGACGTGCTTCTGAAAACGCTCATGAAATCTTCAGAGCTCTTTGCATTCGAGCTCGCTGCTCCTATCAGCTGAATATCCTTCATCAGTGAAGTATCTATAAATTCCTGGTACCTTTCCATTTTTGCCCCGTGATATCCCCCCACAGAGTGATGGAAGTAGGCAGTAGGAGTATTGTCGTTGAAAGGAGAGACCGAAAGGTTCAGAACCCTGAAGTATGCTGAATCTTTAAGGATGAAAGCATCTGCTTTGGTCGGCACAAAAATATTGCTTCTGGCAGTTGCCTTCTCAAATTTGTCTGCATTCATGTATCTCCTGTCAACAGACCACAGGTCGATCAGGATCATTAAACCCAGGATCAGAATTGCATAAGCTGATTTTATTTTGTCCTGAATGAAGGCGAATATCACACCGGCTCCCATCAGTATGAATATAAGGGACCTGAAGGCATCTGACCTCAGGAGCTGTTTTCTGCTCGATACAATCGGGGGGACAATCCACTCGGGGTAATTTCCCTTTTCATAAGGTGAGAGGAAAGAGCCTGCAATTCCCGGAAGTAAGAGAACCAGCAGGACGAAGCCTCCGGTGATGGCAAGGGCTTTGATCAAACCTTTCTTAATATCTTGAGCCGACAGTGATTTATTGAAGATATCCCGGAGTACGATGAAACCCAGGAGAGGCATGCAGAACTCGGCAATGACGAGTATGAATGTTACCGACCTGAATTTGTTGTAACCCGGGAAAACATCGATGAAAAGGCTCGACAGCGGCATGAAGTTCTTGCCCCATGCAAGCATGATCGAGAGGACCGTGGCAGAAAGCAGCCACCATTTCACAGGACCTTTAACCAGTATCAACCCCAGGATAAACAGGAAAACAACTATTGCGCCCACATAATGCGGCCCTTCCGTCCATTGCTGCGGCCCCCAGTACATGGGAATCGAGTTTGCAGTCTCGGAAGGCACATTATTCTTCCTCAGCTCCTTTATGACCTCTGAATTACGGTCAAAGCCATGGCTTGACCCTCCCTTGTAATTCGGGATAAGCATATTGAATGTTTCATCTATGCCATAGCTCCATGCAAGAATATAATCCTTGTCCAGGCCCGAAGAGACCGGCTTGTTTGCTATTTTCAGATCCGATTCCCCCCTTGTGGAATATTTGCCATATTCATATGTGGTGTAAAGGCTCCCGAAGTTTATGCCGATAGCAATCGCAACCGGTACCAGGAGAACTGCACTGGTCCTCAGAAATTTAATTATGGTTTTGTTTTTTATTGAATAGATAAACTCGACAATTCCGAAAACGAGTATGCAAAGCATGGCGTAATAAGTGATCTGCGGATGGTTTGCCTTCAGTTCAAGCGCCAGGAATAGCGCAACCATCAAAGCACCTTTGAACAAATTTTTCCTGAAAGCATACCACACGCTCCCTATCAGTGGTGGCATGTACGAAAGTGCGATGGCCTGCGTGTTGTGCCCTGCCCCGAGGACCTGGAAAAAGAAAGATGTGAAGCCATATGCTGCTGCACCGGCAATGGCCAGCCATGGATTCAGCCCGAAGATTATAAGCAGTATGTAAAAACCGAGCATTGACACAAACAGGACAGACACCGGCATCTTATATTGCCTGAGTACTGTGTCCACATGTGTGATGAGGTTGCCCGGGTACCTTGTTGAAATCAGGTATGCAGGCATTCCGCTGAAGATGGAATTGGTCCAGAGAGGCTCCTTATGGTATTTTTCCCTGAAATCCTGTATCTCTTTTGAATTTATCCTGTGCACCTGGGTATCATTGGCTCTCAGTTGCTTGCCTTCAATTACCGGGTAGAAGTACATGAAAGACAGTATGGTGAATATCACGACTGCAATCAGGTGAGGGAGTAAACCTCTGATCTTTTCATTCAATTTCATATGGTGCTGTGTTGCGTAATAGCCTGTAAAGTTAGTCTATTCCTTATTCCTGAAGCTCGTCAGGGATATTTTTCAGTGATCTTATGTTTTCACCAAGCATGCTGAGCCTTGACCATTTCCGGAAAAAGCCCCTGATAGCAGACAGTTCTTCAGGCTCATAGAAACGGAAAAGGACAAGTATGAACGGAAAGCTCAAAATAAGCCCGGCCTTAAGGAACAATCTCGGCAATAGATCCATGTGATTGATCAATAATCCTGAAAATGAAATAATTCCTCCAACGAACAGGAGTATAAAGATCTTTTTTAATTCATATGGAACATAAAAGACTCTCTGGGAGAAATAATAGCAGGCATAAAAATATGCAAGCTGCGAAATCAGAGTTGCAACAGCTGATCCTGTAATATCCCAGACAGGAATGAGAAGCAGGTTAAGGCAAAGGCTCAAAACGGAAGAGAAAACAACAATGACACCGATTACCCTTGTTTTTTTGACGACATGAAGCCCGTATATCGTTACGTCCTTCAGATTCACAAAATAGATCGATAAAGACAAAATCGGGATGATCACTACTGCATCCCAGAACTGTTTTGAATTTGCCATTACTTTGATCAGCTCGAATGAAAGGAGTGAAACACCGACGATGGCAAACATGAGAACGTAGGAAGAGTACACGAGAACTTTTGAATAAAATCTTTTAATATCGGGCGATCCGATTTTTTTCAGCATCATGGGTCCCAGTGCAAGTTTCATCGAATCGGCAATTGCCAGCTTCAGCACACTGGTTATTTTGAAGGCAAGCGTGTAAAGGGCAACCGACTTGAGATAGGCCAGTGAGTTGAGTGAATACCTGTCAATAACGTTCAGCAGCACAGATGAGATGTTGGCAAGGAAAAGTGGGAAGCCATAGCTGTTCATCGACCTGAATATCCCCGTGTCAAAGTATATCCGGGAGTTACGAATAATATACTTTGTTAAAACAAGTATGGACACTGCATTGCCAATAACCTGTGAAAGGTATATTCCTTCAATCCCAAGCTTTTTAACCGTAATGAAATAGATTGTCAGCGACAGTACAAGTATAAGCTTGAAGAGGTTTGTCACCGTATACAGCGAAGATCTGGACTGAAGCCTCATCAGCGTGTTTGCAATGTTGTTAATTGACTGGATCGATGAAGCCAGGATGACAAGTTTCAGCACTCCCGACAGATCGGATTTTGAAAAAATAAGCCCTGAAAATTCTCCGGATAATGGGATCAGGACAATGCAAAAAAGAGCCGAAACCACGAGCTGTGTGGCAAAGGTCATGAAGAAAATGCCCTTCTGGTTACCTTTAAATTTAGTGTCCCAAAACCATCTTGTAAGACTTTGGGGAAGTGCGGAGGCCATCGATGCGGTCAGCACAAGTCCCGAGATCTCCAGGATGCCAATAATTCCAAAGTCATCGATTGAAAAAAAATGGGGATTGGTATATAACGGGATCAGCACAAGACCAACGATTT
The DNA here is from genome assembly GCA_035299385.1 of Bacteroidales bacterium. Taxonomy (GTDB): domain Bacteria; phylum Bacteroidota; class Bacteroidia; order Bacteroidales; family VadinHA17; genus LD21. The sequence continues at coordinate 11,576 of DATGWQ010000067.1, forward strand.
TTACGGCAATGTTGCCAAGGCCGTAAATCAGTGTGTCTTTGAAAGATATCTTTAATGAGTTCAGCATCACCTTGTCCTGTAAGGACAGTAATAAACTTCTGAAAAATAACTTTTACCGATTTGCGAAGATACTATTTTAACATCATCAATTTTCCCTGCATTAGCCTGATTTTATGTCTGAATAAGTTATCAAAGATCCCACAGGGTAATCCTCCTGTCATACTTTTTTGGTAATTTTACATATTAACCCTGTACTTATGTTTATCCGGTTTGGCAACATGGAAAATCCTGAATACAACGGCATTAAGGAAATGGCCGCTTACAGGCTTCACGATGATGTGTTCAGGTTGGCAGGACCATTCCTGAAAGAGGGAATGCATGTTCTCGATTTTGGATGTGGGCAGGGTGCATTCTCGCAGAGACTTATCGATGCCGGTATGGTTGTTGATGCGTGCGACCTCGATACTGTTCAGATTAAAGCTGCAGTTAGAAACAAGATTACTCTCGATCTTAACAAAGAAGTTGACCCGGTTTATTTTCCTGAAAAGTACGACGCCGTTGCAGCGCTCGAAATTATTGAACACCTGCAAAATCCCTGGAAATTTCTTACCGACTGCCGGAAACTGCTGAAGGATAATGGTATAATCTTGCTGAGCACACCGAACATCTCCAATTTCGTATCCCGTATGAGGTTCTTTATGAAGGGCAGGCTTACTGCCTTTGAGAAACCCGACCTGAAACACGGACATATCACGCCTCTTTCTTTTATTCAGATCGAGAACCTGTGTGACCAGCTTGACCTGAAGATCCTGAAAAAAGGATATGCCGGACCTGTTCCCATATTTCATTTCTATGAATTTTCGGTTTTCACCTTGTTCAGGAATACTTTCCTTCCCTTGTTTTATCCTTTGATGGGGGGTCCTAAAAAAGGCCGCGCCCTTGTTTATGTATTAAAGAAGAACAGCTGATATGGATTTCGCATCCTTTTATGATAAACAGCCTGATTATGTTTCTTTCAGGAATGACCCTTCCAGGCGCAGGGATTATGAGATCCTTTCTGACTGGAAAGTGAGGAAGCTGGTTCAGCTTGTACCTGAAGGGCTCAGGTTCGATAATGTTCTTGAGGTTGGTTGCGCCTTTGGTGTCCTGCTGAACAATATTGCCGGCAGGCTCGGGATAAAAGACAGGACAGGTGTCGACATATCAGCCAAAAACATTGAAGTTGCCAGGGATCTTTTCCCGGAATGCACCTTTTTCGCAGGTACGCTTGAAGAGTTCATCAGCAAACAACCTGATGGTCCCGGCAAAAAACGGTTCGATCTTGTCGTTCTCTCTGACATAATTGAACACCTGCCTGATGATCTTGGGTTTTTGAAAACTGTTCAGAATTATTGCTCTTTCGTACTCCTTAACTTACCCCTCGAAAAATCCCTCAGCACGAGGAACAGGAATTATGGAGAAGAAGACCCGTCCGGTCATTTGCGCTGCTATGATAATGATGATGCCGTCAGGCTTGTTACTGAAGCAGGCTATACGATAGTGAAGGATTATACATCGACTGCTTTTTTCGACGAGCAGTTCTACGGGGTTTATAAAAAAAACCGTGATGCCAGAATCGGAAAGAAGACCCTCCCGAAAAAAGCATTCTGGACATTATTTTATTTTCTCCAGGATAAACTGAAATCTGTCAGCAGGGGACTTACTGATAAGATTTACGGTACAAATTATTTCGCTTTGCTGAAGAGTCAGAGTCCCTGACCATTCGGCGCTCAGACGCCGGAAAAACCTGATTGTTTGTAGTTGCCGGCAAAGGATACTGACTCTGAATTGTGATATAATTTTCTGGCGGTACCGTGAGGCGGGCTATATTTTATTAACTCCTATGATTTATCCTGAACAGCTTTCCTGTACAATGAATCAACTTTCTCATTGTAGCTTGCCTGACCATATCTTGAACTGGCATATTCCTTTATTTTGACCGGATCGTACGATTCGAGGTTATTCGAAACGGATATAATGGCTTTTGCAAGCTCCTCCGGATCTTCAACAGGAACGAGCACTCCCGTTTCCGGCGTTACGATTTCCTGTGGTCCGCCGCATCTTGTTGCGACAACCGGCAAACCGCAGGCCATGGCTTCGATCACCACGACTCCGAAGGTTTCGTCCCTGCTTGACAGGACAAATACGTCAATGGCAGAATAAAAATTATTAATTTGTTCAGGAGCTATCTCCCCGTAGAAAATGCAATTTTCATAAACTCCGAGGTCTCTCGCGAGTTGCTTGAACTTTTCGAGGTGAATACCTGCCCCTCCTATATGTAGCTTTATACCTGTTTTATCAATGAGTGAAATGGATTTTAGCAGAATATCGAGTCCTTTCCGGTAGTTGCTCATGCCGCCAAGGATTCCAAGGTTAACCACATCCGCTCTTTCTTTTTTCCGGACTATAAATTTTTCGAAATCAATTACATTCGGGATTACTTCAACTTCGCGGGTGCAAAACCCGGATATATTTTCCTTCAAAGCATTGCTTACGGCGATCAGTACGGAAGCCTTTCTGAGGGCTGTTAAAACACAGAATTTATGAATAAAGCTTCTGAAATATTTTTTGACCCAAGTGTGTTCTGTAAGTATGTCAGGTATTTTTTTCCTTCTCCTGATCATCGTCCCAAGGAACCCGGCAGGATATGCGAAATGGCTGTGAATGATGTCGATTTGCTTTTTGTTCAGGATCTCATTCCGGATGAAAGAGAATGTATCCGACAAATACTTCAGCTGGTTAATGACCGGGAAAGACCTGGAGGTGGTTACTTTATAGATCTTTATCGGGCCATCAGATTTTTCAATGAATCTGTACCGCGAGAACGGGGCCAGCCTGGAATAATCAACCTCGAAATGAACGACTGTTATATCATGCAGTAAGCTCAGAGTTCTTGCCTGTTCTCTTATGAAGGCTCCCTTCCAGCTGCTCTTCTCATCGGGATAGGAATGTGTAAGAATGAGAATGTTCATCTTCGGTTTAATTCTGTTTCGCTATTTCCAAAGATTTGTATAATGCGATCAGATCCTGTTTAACGAGGTCTGTATTATAGTTCCTGATCACTGCTTCATGCCCGTTCCTTCCTAATTCCTTCCTTAAAAGAGGGTCGGAGAGAAGCTTTAACACTGCATCCTTCATCTCAGCATTATTCCTGAAAATCAATCCGCAGTTATGTTTTTCGATCAGCATCTGCTGTGGTCTGCAATCGGAAGCGACAACAGGTTTCTCTCCAAGCATGTATTCATAGATCTTGTTAGCAACACCAGATTCATGCTGGGGGTTCTTGTGGAATGGCGCGATACAGATATCGCAGATATCCATGTAATCGTACAGCTCAGCTGAATTGATCCATGGAATATAATATACTTTTCCTTTGAGCAGGTCCTGGTCCAGGATCTTTTCGAATCGATGTTTGTCTTTATTGTCCACGGGTCCGATCAGCAGGAAGTTTACCTGGTAATTTTCCTTCACGAGCACGGTGAAGACTTCCATGGCGTCAAACACACCTCTTCTTTCAGCAATGACGCCATAATATAAAATAACAGGGGATCCATCCTGAAACGGATTCTTCACCTGTTTAACAGGCTTCGATCCTGTAACAGAGATATCCGGTACATTCGGCAATACTGTAAATATTGCGGCAGTCAGTTCAGGGTACCTGGAAACCAACAAATCCTGGAAATCGGAGCTGAGCACGATTATTCTGTTTGCAAATGAAAGATATTTTCTTTCCTTTTTCTGCCATTCAGACGGACGCGAGATACGGCTCCTCAGGAATCCTTTGGTCCAGTTGTATGTGGTGACGGTAAAAGGGTAATTTTCATGAAGGTCAAGGACCAATGGTATCTTTCTTCCGGACTTTGAAACACCAAGATGTGCTGAACGGGCCATGTACAGGTCATGAACATGGAGAGCTTCAACATTATTCCGCTTTATGAACTTTTTAATGTGTGAAGCCCAGGCCCATTCATACACCGGCAGGGTGTTCAGCATGAAGAACAGGGCATCTTTCAGTTTCCTGGGGATCCTGATCCTCGTAATATTTACCCCCTCGATCGGAATTGCGGAGATTTTGCTATAGCCGAAACAGAGCACGAAAACGTTATAACCATGTTCTTTAAGGATCGAGATTTCCCTCAGGACCCTGTTGTCATTATTAAGCTCGTTATCAACAACAATTCCTATGTTCATGCTAAGAAAAGATTCAATCTTTTACACACCTGACACTGAATCCGCGTTGATTAAGCGATCCGTTTCTAACCTCAACTGCGGCAGTCTGGTATCCCACGCTCCTGTACCAGGGTTTGATTTCGTTCCATGGTGTCGAAGACCACCAGCATTCATAAAGTCCTTCACCCGCAAAGTCCCCGGCATCGGTCCTGTAACCCGCAGGTAAAGCAGTAAAGCCGCTTTCGTTGGTGGCACCAGTGTTGGGGGCGCTCCAGTGCAGTATACCTGCTTCCTTGATCTTTCCTCCTGCATAGTTTATATCACCAAGCGAATTTGTAAAGGTAGTAAACTCCGCATCACTCGGAACATGCCAGCCTGTGGGGCAAAGTTTTCCTGTAGTCGCTGCATAGAAGTTATAGAGAGCACCGTAAGTATCCTTATAACCTGATGCATCATTATTATACCAGCAGTAACCCGGTGTGGTCAACCCAATCCATGTCGGACCGTCCGTAACATTGGGAATGCTGGTGTTGTCATTGTATTTTGTTGTTTTAAGGTTTTCGGCCATCCAATACTGCAAGCCTATCTGAACAACCGGGTATACATTCCCGTCAACATCAGTCACAGAGGTTGGCGGAGCAGTGGGAATGAATGTCAGAATATCGCCATACGTAATTCCGAGTACGTTCTCGGCTTTCACCCTGAAATAATATGTTATCCCGTCGCTGAGGCCTGTCAGTTTGGCGCTGACATCTCCGGCAACGCTCCCGGTGATGGAATTTGGCACAGCAGATAATGAAGAGCCCATCGTATTTGTGGTACCATATTCGAACGTGATCGTAGTGGATAAGCTGTTAGCATTAACGGACCCGTTCAGGTAAGTTGAAATTGTACTGAGCTGGGTTGCAGGCAATGTTGTTGCAGTTGGAGCGTGTCCACCTGTTGCAAATGTCAGGTCAGAACCATTGGCAGTGCCCAGTGAATTGACAGCTTTTATCCTGAAGTGATATAATGTTCCCGGCTCAAGACCGGTTAAATTGGCCGAAACGTTCACATTGGTATTGCCTGACCCCGGAGCCGGAACAACCGTTGCCACGTTCCCGTAATCTGTGGTCTTACCGTATTCAAAAGTGCCCGTTGTCGGCAAATATTTTGGATTAATAATCCCGTTCAGCCTGGCTGATGTTGTAGTAATATTGGATGCGGCAACCGTGGTTGCTGCCGGGATCTGCCCGAGTGTTGTGATCGTCAGGTCATTACTGTATGTAATGCCAAGCGAATTTTGAGTCTTCACCCTGATATGATAGAGAGTGCCCGGCGACAATGCTGAAATTGTTGCACTGACCTGTGCACTGGAATTTCCTGTTACCGGGCTCTGGGTAGCAGGTGCCGAATTCCCGTATTCAGTTGAAGTTCCATATTCGAACGTAACTGTTGTAGATACGTAATTGGGATTGACACTTGAATATACTGTAACTGCAGATGTAGTCAGGTTCGAGCTTGTCGGGGTGGTTACAGCCGGCGCACTTCCAAGAGTGGTGAAGGATAAATCACGGCTGTACGTTGTACCAACGGAATTTACCGCTTTAACCCTGTAATGATAGGTTGTCCCCGGAAGCAAAGATCCGAGATCTGCCGTCACAGTGACATCTGTGTTGCCATCGATCGGAGATTGGACAGCCGAAATGGAAGCTCCGTAACTTGTTGATATTCCATATTCGAAAGATATCGTTGTGGATACATAATGAGAATTTACAATTGCCGATAACCTGACCGATGTGGAAGTAACTGAGCCGGCCTGGGAAACCTCAGCAGAAGGAAGCTCTCCAAGGGTCTTAAAAGAAACCGGAGTTCCGTACCCGGTACCTGCACTGTTTGTCGCATAAGCCCTGGCGTAATACACAGTGCCCGGGTCGAGGTTATTTATTGTGCTCGAAAAATCTGCAAGTCCGCTGCCATCAGATGTCTTGCTGTCGTCGATTGAAGGATTTGCATTTTTTGACCAGCAGGCGCCGCAGCTTATAATTAAATCATCACCATCGGATGTCACCTTGCCATCGCATTTGGCTGACGTGGTAGTAACATTTGTGAGCGCCACCGTTTCCACAACAGGTTTTTCTTTCTTTTTACAACTGAATAGAAAAATAGAGATAAAGGTTAACGCTAAAACGACGGAGGAACTATTTTTCATTTTTCAGGATAAGGTTTGAAATAGACTCCGAAATCTATATAATAATTTCTGCAATATCAATTACGACTTAAGGACCTCAGCAAGCTTTCCTGTAAGGGTGGACCTTGAGAATACACTTATTTGATTCATTGGCTGATCATTTTGGGAAATAAGTTTTTTTAACTGATCCCCGATTGTTTTTGTATCAGTATAGTCTGTTGTAATTCCATGCCCGGTCTCCTTAAGGATACTTGCCGGATCCCCGTCAACAGGCCCAAGGCAGATAACGGGCCTGAAGGAAGCCAGGTATTCGAACAGTTTGCCGGTTATGATGCTTTTATTGCTGCTGTGGTCAGGTATGATCAGGAGTAAAACAGAGCTGCCCCGCATGTACCTGATGGATTCTGAATGATCCACATATGGCACAAGCACAAGCTCCTGGTCAGACAGTTTCGACTTCAACAGTTTTTTCTGCCTTTCGGAAACTAAACCGATGAACTGCAGAATAAAACGGCGCCCTTCGGACCTGAACATGTCGAGGGCATCGAGGAATCCGCCGATCGGGTAAATATCCGACAGAGTGCCAACATAGGTTATCGTAAAGACAGAAGGTTTTTCAGGTTCTTCCCCGATGAAGTCTGCTTCATCGTAACCATTTGTGATCACACTGATCTTGCGGTCAGCTCCCGGGACTTTGCCGGAGAAGATCTGCTTCAGCGATTCACCGACAACAATGATCCTGTCCGCCTTCCTTAAAACCTCTTTTTCATACGATCCATCGATCAGTTTTGATACTAATGTAGGATAGAACTGATTGTAGTAATAGATGTCGGTCCAGGGGTCGCGCAGGTCTGCCATCCATTTTATCGAAGGGAATTCTTTCTTAAGCTTCAGTCCGATGAGCTGGGTCGAATGCGGAGGGCTTGTCGTGATCACATTTTCTATTTTGTGCTGATTTATCAGCTCACGGGCTTTTTGCAGCGCATACCTGTTCCACCCCTTTCTCGGATCGGGGATAAAAAAATTACCCCTTATGAATCGCATTAATTTCCCCTTCAAGGAATTATCGGTATTGGATGCAAATCCTGCAGAAGGGATTTTCGTTTTATCTTTTTTATAAAAGGTGAAGTAATCGGTTGCTTTGGTTGTAAGTACTTTCAGGGAAGAAGGGATCTCGCTGACCTGTGAACGATCCGTAACAGGGTATGCCGCGAATTCCGGATCGACTGTGAGGATCAGCGGCTCCCAGCCGTATTCAGGAAGGTACTTCGCGAACTTAACCCAGCGCTGCACCCCGGCACCGCCAGAAGGGGGCCAGTAGTAGGTTATGATCAGGACTTTTTTGGATGCGGTCATATTTGGGTTCTTGGTCCCGGGTCCCCGGTTCCGGGTCGGTTCTACCCAGTACCCGGCACCTGGTTTAAAGTTTTCCCAGCAACGTCTTTATCGACACCTTCTCGTCGATAATATCCACCAGCTGGCTGATCTTCACCCTGTCCTGCTGCATTGAATCCCTGTACCTGATCGTGACTGTCTGGTCGTCGCGTGTCTGGTGGTCGATGGTTATGCAGTAAGGTGTTCCGATTGCATCCTGGCGCCTGTACCTTCTTCCGATTGAATCCTTGTCGTCGTACTGGCACCTGAAGTTGAACCGCAGATCCTGTACGACTTTTTCTGCTATTTCGGGAAGACCATCCTTTCGTACAAGCGGCATCACTGCAAGCTTGACCGGAGCCAGGAAAGAAGGCAGCCTCAGGACTACCCTGGTGTCTGCACTCCCGTCTTCTTTTTTGAGCTCCTCCTCTGCATAGGAGGCAGAGACAACCTGGAGGAACATCCTGTCCACACCGATTGATGTCTCGATCACAAAAGGGATGTAGGATTCACCCTTGTCAGGATCGAAGTACTGTATCTTCTTGCCGCTGTAGCTCTGATGCTGCTTGAGATCGAAATCTGTCCTTGAATGTATCCCTTCAACTTCCTTGAAGCCGAACGGGAACTTGAATTCGATATCTGTAGCGGCATTTGCATAATGAGCAAGCTTGATATGATCGTGGAAGCGGTAGTTCTCCTCGCCGAACCCGAGAGCCGTATGCCACTTCATCCTTTTTTCCTTCCAGTCTCTGAACCAGTCGAGCTCGGTGCCCGGCTGAACGAAATACTGCATCTCCATCTGCTCGAACTCACGCATCCTGAAAATGAACTGTCGTGCAACTATTTCGTTCCTGAAGGCTTTCCCTATCTGGGCTATCCCGAACGGGAGCTTCATTCTTCCGGTCTTCTGCACATTGAGGAAATTGACGAATATCCCCTGTGCAGTTTCCGGTCGTAGAAAAATCTTATTCGCCCCCTCTGCCGTCGATCCCATCTCGGTCGAAAACATCAGGTTGAACTGTCTTACTTCAGTCCAGTTCCTTGAGCCCGATATCGGATCTACTATTTCGTTGTCGATTATGATCTGCCTTAATTCTGTCAGATTATTATCATTGAGCGCTTTTGCCATCCTGGCATTGATCTCGTCTATCTTTGCCTGGTTTGCAAGTACCCTGGCGTTTGTTTCCCTGAATTTCTTTTCATCGAATGCCTCACCGAACCTGTCCCTCGCCTTCTCAACTTCTTTCGAGATCTTATCCTCGATTTTGGCTATGTGCTCCTCTATCAGGACATCAGCCCTGTACCTTTTCTTGGAATCCTTGTTATCGATAAGAGGATCGTTGAATGCATCCACGTGGCCGGAAGCTTTCCAGATTGTCGGGTGCATGAAGATGGCCGAGTCGAGGCCTACGACATTCTCATTCAGCAGGACCATGCTGTCCCACCAGTATTTCTTGATATTGTTCTTGAGCTCCACGCCATACTGACCGTAATCATAAACTGCACTCAGACCGTCATATATTTCACTCGATGGAAACACATAACCATATTCCTTGCAATGCGATACAAGCTTTTTGAAAATATCTTCCTGCGCCATAAATTTCTCTTTAAGGAAATGCAAAAATACGACTTTTTAACCACAAAGGACTCAAAGGTTTTCACAAAGGACACAAAGGAAATGCAACAGAATGATCGGATTTTACTCCTTTGTGTACCTTAATTTTACCTTAGTGTACCTTTGTGGTTAAAATTATTAAGTGCGTATATTTGAACTCCGATTTATTTTTATCTGATGAAGCGAAGAACTGATTTTCTTGTCATAGGGTCCGGGATTGCGGGACTGACATTTGCACTTAAGGCCTCGAAGTACGGAAAAGTAACAATTGTTACAAAAGCCGGCATCGATGATACAAATACCCGTTTTGCGCAGGGCGGAATAGCTGCCGTTTTCAGCGAGCCCGACAATTTCGAAAAACATATTAAGGATACTCTTGTTGCCGGGGGCGGCATTTGCAATGAGGAAGTGGTGAGAATGGTTGTCGAGGGAGCTCCCGAAAGGATCAAGGACCTGATCGATCTCGGGGTCCAGTTCGACAGGAAAGAGGATGGAAGCTATGATCTCGCAAAAGAAGGCGGTCACACAGAGTACAGGATACTCCACCACAAGGACAGGACAGGGGAGAGCATACAGAAGACACTAACCCAGCGGGTAAAAAAAGAAAAAAATATTGATGTGCTGGAGAATCATTTTGCCATAGAGATCTTAACCCAGCATCATCTCGGAGAAGTGGTAAAACGTGGTTATCCTGATATCAAATGTTACGGCGCCTATGTTGCGGACCTTGTGAACCAGAATGTTATAACCATTCTTTCGAAAGTGACGGTTGTCGCGACAGGTGGAATCGGGAACGTTTATCTTACCACCACCAATCCTGAGATTGCCACAGGTGATGGTGTTGCCATGGTTTACCGCGCCAAGGGCACAATCGAGAACATGGAGTTTATCCAGTTTCACCCTACATCGCTGTATGATCCGCAAAAACGGCCTTCTTTCCTTATCACCGAGGCTTTAAGGGGTTTCGGCGCTGTTCTGAAGAACATGGCAGGGGAAAAGTTCATGAAACGGTATGACAGCCGCGAATCGCTCGCGCCGCGGGACATCGTAGTCAGGGCGATAGACAATGAGATGAAAATGTGGGGAGATGATCATGTCTGGCTCGACTGCACTCATCTCAACGCCGAAAAGCTGAAGGATCATTTTCCGAATGTCTATGAACATTGTCTCGAAAGGGGAATAAACATCACCCGTGACATGATCCCTGTTGTCCCCTGCGCCCACTACTCATGCGGGGGAATAAAAGTGGACATGGACGGGCAGAGCAGCATAGACAGGCTTTATGCCATAGGTGAAGTATCGTCGACAGGATTGCACGGTGCGAACAGGCTTGCATCAAATTCTCTTATCGAGGCTGCAGTTTACGCTCACAGGGCTGCGCTGCATTCGGGCAACAGGACAGGCAGCCTGGGTTTTGAGGAAAATATCCCGGAATGGGATTACAAGGGAACAACCCACCTCGAGGAAATGGTTCTCATCACCCAGAGCCTTAAGGAAGTGCAGATGATCATGAGCAACTACGTGGGAATTGTCCGTTCAGACATAAGGCTCGAAAGGGCCTTGAAAAGACTCGATATCCTGTACGAGGAGACAGAGGCGCTTTATAAGAAATCTCTTATTTCTCAAAAAATCTGTGAACTCAGAAATCTTATCAATGTCGGATATGTTATTATAAAGATGGCGAAGAACAGGCATGAAAGTGTCGGCCTGCATTATTCGATCGATTATCCGAAGAGGGCGGTTTCAGAATTTTAGATACTCCTGTAATGAATCATCTTGCATCAGCTTTTACCGGTAAAAACAATGCCTGGCGGTATATTATCATGCTCGTTGCGATACTCGTGGTATCAAACACGATCGGTTCGGTTCCGCTCCTTATTCCATTTTTCAAAGCCCTTGCGGGCGATCCTTCAATCGCAGGCAGGATCGCCCAGAATCCTTCTGATTTTTCACCCCTGGGGGTCAGCCCGTATTATAGTTTGTTTATGATGCTGTTCCCTTTTCTCGCAAGCTTCATAGCGTTTATGCTGCTTGTGAAGCCGCTTCATTCAAGGACTTTCATTCAAACAGTGAATGGCACGGCAAAGATCCGGTGGAGCCATTATTTCATTTCATTTTTTGTCTGGCTGGCATTGTCCGCAATCTACCTGTTCGGGTATATAAAAGCAGATCCTGGAAACTTCACCCTGAGCAATACTTCAATCTCGCTGCTGTACGTTGCGCTGATTTCTGTCCTGCTCATTCCATTCCAGGCCGGCCTCGAGGAAATTGTTTTCAGAGGCTACCTCATGCAGGGCTTTGCAGTCGCTGCGAGGAATGCCTGGCTGCCCCTCCTGGTAACCTCGATTCTTTTTGCACTGCTTCACGGCGTTAACCCGGAAGTGAAAGAATATGGGTTCATGACAATGATGCCTCAATACCTGGTGTTTGGACTCATCTTCGGACTTGTAACACTTTTTGACGACGGCATCGAAGCAGCCATGGGAGCACATGCGGCAAACAACATTTTTCTTGTCATCATGGTAACACAGGAATCATCAGCGCTGCAAAGTCCGGCATTGTATGTTCAGAATACTATTCATCCCTGGACAGAATTCACCGGGCTGCTGGTCTCGGGAATACTTTTCATTCTTATCCTGAAGTTGATATTCAGGTGGAAGGATTTTTCAATAATTAAACAAATATTACACAGAGAAACACCGAGTAACACAGAGGGCCACGGAGAATTTGTGTAAAAACCCTCTGTGCACCTCTGTGTATTCTCTGTGAAACTCCGTGTAACTAAATATTGTAAATTGAGGTTTTATCTTCGCTCCTGAGGTCTCCCCATTTCTCCTTTATCTCTCGTATGATCGATCTTACCTCATCCGCCTCGGGTGAAGTCACCAGCCTCATCCTTGTTTCCTTGAAATTGGGAAGGCCTTTGAAGTAGTTCGAAAGGTGCCTTCGCATTTCCAGTATGGCATGTTTTCCCTCCTTGAACCTGAGTGACTGCTCAAGGTGAAGCAAAGCTATATCTGCCTTCTCACTCACGGTCGGTTCGGGGAGTATTTCACCCTTAGCGAGATAATGCCTTATATCCCTGAAGATCCAGGGACGGCCAACCGTGGCACGCCCGATCATGATCCCATCCACCCCGAAACGGTCGAACATCTGCTTTGCCCTGACAGGTCCGTCAATGTCACCATTACCTATAATCGGAATTTTCATCCTGGGATTATTCTTCACTTCTCCTATGAGGGTCCAGTCGGCTGAGCCTTTATACATCTGGGCACGGGTGCGGCCATGAATGGTCAGTCCCTGTATGCCGGCATCCTGAAGCATTTCGGCCACTTCGACGATATTTTTATTTTCATCATCCCAGCCGATCCTTGTCTTCACAGTTACGGGAAGCCTGACACTTTTGACAATTGCGCTGGTCATATCAACCATTAAAGGTATAGTCCTCAGCATTCCCGATCCGGCTCCGCGATTGGCAATCTTCTTCACAGGGCATCCGAAATTGATATCTATAATTTCGGGTTTAGCCTCTTCGGCTATAAGGGCAGCTTCGATCATTGCGCCTATAAGGTGGCCATAAAGCTGGATCCCGATGGGACGTTCGTAATCGAAAATGTCGAGCTTCTTAACGCTTTTCTGACCATCGCGGATCAGCCCGTCCGAGGAAATGAACTCGGTATACATCATGTCGGCTCCAAGATGCTTGCATACTATCCTGAAGGAAGGATCGGTGACATCCTCCATCGGTGCAAGGAATAACGGATTATCAGGCAGATCGATACCGGCAAATTTCATTGTGCAAAAATAGAGAAATCCGCCCTATCTGAGGTCTTGGGATGTTAAAAATTTCCCGCAGATCCCGCTGATCAACGCAGATAAAAACGCAGACCTTGTTGAGGCAAAAAAAAATCTGCGGTAATCTGCGTGAAATTCCACTCTGCGCAATCTGCGGGAAAAATGGCAAGAGGAATTAAAACAGGTAAATCAGATCTGTCCCTGGAGCTCGGGATTTATCTTGTTCATCTCATTCTTGCGATAGAAATAAACAAGCCCGTAATCTTCGCACTGTTTCATCCTACTGTCTTCTGGAAGGATGCTGTTTGTGGTCTCAACTTCGTTCCAGAGCTGAAGGATTATTTCATCAGCCTCTTTCCTCAGAGTGTTATTTTTGTCGATATAGTCGGTAGTGCGCTTTGCGAGTGTGGTGTGGAATGTCCAGGCTTCGATGAATTTTTCGAACCTGACCTTGACAACCGCTATTGTCGGATTCGTTATAGGGCTGCCCCCTTTGCGTATTCTGAATTCCTCTCCTTCGATTATTCTTCTTCCCCAGCTCAGAAGCTCAGCTTCAGTGCTCAGGGAGGGAACAGTGGGATCATCCGTGGCTATCCCGTAGAATGCCCTGGTTTCTGCCGGCAGCTCTCCCCTGAAAATTGCCATGTTCATCACCCTGATAAAATGCGTGATGTAGATCCTGGCTTTTTTCATGATTTCATAATAGTCCCTGCTCTTCTTATTCTGTGCCGTCATGGTCTGCTTGTACAACGACAGGTTGTTCTCAAACAGGGGCATGAATTTCTGAAGGCGGACAATGGTTTTCGATGAGAATGCAAGTTTGTGAGGCGGAAGCTCTTTCCCTTTCTCGAGGGCGGTTTTCATAGCTTTGATCCGCGCTGCGTCAGTGTTAGGCAATCGTCTGTAGGGCATAGCGGGCAGTGGAATTGTTGAAAAATATGTTAACAACCTGAGCGAATATATCAATAGTTTGTTAAAAACCAAAGCATTCGCAAAAAAATGTGATAAAATTTCCGGAATTGGGTAAACAAGCTTAAATGCCACAAAGGAATGCCACAAAGGCGCTAAGGAGCAAAGAAGATTCCCGCAGATTCCGCTGATTAGCGCTGATTAATAACGCAGATCTGATTTAAGTGAATAACAGATCTGCGCTAATCCGCGTGGATTTCAATCTGCGCAATCTGCGGGAAAAAAGGACTATGGTTTCGAGATGTAATTCAGGAACGTGTCTCCTTTCTGCACACTGTGAACCCCAAATCCCTTGCCCTTAAGCATGTCGATAATGGGAGCCGGAATAAAAGGCGTCTGCAATTCGAATATTTCTCCGGTATTTAACGCCTGGGCTTTTCTGAGCACTTCCGCCATCGGGCTGCCTCCTGCATTTATCACAGGCGTTGCATCAAACCTATCCGCAATTTTTTTCTCATCGAACCATTCAGGTGGTGCTGAATTATCTGAATCTGTGCTCATGGCTTCTTTACCTGAAGCCAACTGGCCTGTTTCCTTTCTCAAACGGTTTATTATGTCGTTCAAGGGAATCCCGCCCACAACTGATATCTGCTGAATTGTTGCAACCTTTGCCACTGTCCTCCGGAGAACCGGATTCTTAAGCTTGGCAAATACCGGTGACATTTCAATCAAAACTTCTTCGAGCTGCGGGTATGCTTCGAGCAGCTCACCGATCTTTGTCTTTGGCGATATGATGAGTTTCGATTCAGGCATATTCCTTATTTTTCATATGACAGCAACCTCTGCTCACCCTGCAGCTTCCGCAGATCAGTAAGATCCTGGGTGAATTCAACAATGCCCAGGTACTGGCCATTGCTGTCCCTCACTGCAAAATACTCAATATATATAAATCTCCCCTTCATGTTGATCCAGAATGCAGCGCTGCCCTGACGATTGCTCTTGAAATCATCGAGTATCTTTTCTACAACATGCACGCTGGAAGGAGGATGACACATTCTTACATCCCTGCCAATGATTGCACGGTTACGGGTAAAGATCCTGTCCGGCCCAAGGCTGAAAAACTTCACCTTGTCATCCTTGTCCACGAAAGTGATATCGATCGGAAGAGTTTTAAACAGCGCTTCAAGCTCATTCAGGCTGAAGCTTCCCGTCGAAAGATGAATGTTGCTTCCCTTGTTATAGATGACTTCACCTTCGACTCCTCCCTCGGGTTTCCATTCGGTTTTAGGGTCATAAAGACAATAGCCGAACTCCCCTGTTTGCCTGTATACTGAATACCAGTCATCCTCGGTAAGCTTTTCCCAGCACATTGGGAAAAGGATCTCCTCTTCCTTGGCGATCATGTCCGAAACAGCCTTTACTGCAGGAGCAATTACAAGCTGCGTTACGGACCTGACCTCATCGGCCGTCATGGGCTCCTGTGAACTGACTGCCTCAAGAGATGCTTTCAGCATTTCCCTTATCTCGTCATGCTTTCCCCACATTACTTTGGGTGGACCGGTTATTTCATATTTTTCAAGGAAAGGGAAGACCAGGTATTCCTTTTTAAGGTAATGTTTTTCAACGTCTGCCAGGCTGTTGAGCTGCGAATGCACTTTCAGCAGCCAGTCCCTGGTTTCCTGATCCTTCATGTTCTTCAGCTCGGTGAAGAGCATTTCCAGTTCGTCGATGACTTTCTCCAGTTCCCTGTTTTCTTTACTGAATGTATCGAGAGGATGACCATCGGGAATCTGCTTTTCCCTGCCCTGGTCTATATGCCCTTCAAGGACCATCTGGTGAATGTCGCAGAATTTAAGCACTTCTTCCATCGGCAGCCCTTCGGCAATGAGTTCCTGCTCAACCTCGACAACATCGTCATAAGGTATCGTACCGAGCAGCTCTGCAAGCCGGTTCTTGACGAGAGAAGGAGCTTCACCTTTATGGAGCTGAAGGATCATGTGCTTAAGAAGATCTTTCTTTTTTTTCGAGTTATCGATCAGTTCGCTCATGTTATTAAGGATTTTGTTGAAAGGGGAATAAAATTACTCAAAAAATCAAATACGTGCAAGGGCTAAACATGTGGCATGCAGGCTTATGGTAAGTATAAGATACAGGTTCCTGGCACTTTCAGGTTTCAGCTTCAGGAATTTGTATTTGATTGAATCATGATGGCACCCCGCAAGACAATCCCCGCACAGGGTGCAGCCGATTGCAGGCTTCCCCGCTTTTATGCTGGCAACGTCAAGGGCATCGTATTTGCAGAAGCGGGTGCAGTTCATGCAGAGTGTGCAGCTTTTGTCTATATACATCCGGAAAGGATTCACATGTTTTGTAACATTGACAATCGTTCCGATAGGACAATAAAGCGAGCAGTGCACCATTTTTTTCTTCCTGTATGAAAAGAAGATCATTACGGATATGCCTGTCAGGCCGAATGCAACTGCTACCAGGGTTGAAGTGAGGGCCGTTACCTTCATCCACCTCAGGAGAAGCGCCATTGAGATCACGAGGAGTATAACGGTTGATTTTATTGCTGTCTTATGCCTGAGAACACCCCTTGATGTTTTCCCCTGGGCTGCAAGGTTGTCAAATGCGCCGAAATAGCAGAAATGGCTGCACCATGCGGGACCTGTCAGAACGACAGTGCTCAGGAACAGGATCGTCATCACTGAAAGCTCACCCCTGTAGAGCGGCCCTCCAAGGATCATCATCGGTATGGGGAGATGGAGCTTTCCTGTCATCAGAAACTTTTCGGCACCTGAAAGCCCTATGATCAGCTGGGAGAAAAATACCACCGAAAAGATCGTCCAGGTGACTTTCCTGTAATAAGGTACATTTGAAGGGACCTGCATCTTCCAGGCAACAAAGGCACCGTACAATGCAATGAATAATATTTCAATCCAGCCGCTGCCCTGTAAGAATCGTTCAGCAAGGATCATCGGCCTTTCTACCTTAACCTGGACGAATGCCAGGAGGGAGAAGGTTACGATAAATACAATTGCAGGTAGTTTTATTTTCGCGTTTTTTGATTCAGGACCCGTCATCATGATTTTGTTTTTCCTGATAATTCCTTCTCATACATCTTTTCCGCAAGCCCTCCGACAGTTTCATCGGAAACAAGCCTTGTAAGCGAATCCCTTATGGGAGCATATTTCTCATGTAACGGGCATGGCTCGTCAGAATTGCATTCTTTGAGACCGAAAACACATGAGGTGAATGAATCGTTTCCTTCGGTTTCTGTTATCAGGTCGAGGAGAGCAAGATCCTTTTTGTTTTCATCGAAATAAAATCCGCCGCCTTTGCCTTTCAAAGATCTCAGATAGCCATCCCTGACAAGTCTTTGGAGGATCTTTGCTACAAAAAAGGGTGGCGCCTCAATCTCCTTCGAGATCTCAGCAACTCCCGGCCTCCGGCTTTTAATGTTCTGAAGCTTTATGTAGACCAGGCTCCTTATTGCGTATTCCGTCTCCTTATTAAACATATATCATTCATGTATTTTCCTTTGTGTTCCTTAGTGCTTTTCCTTCGTGACCACTTCAAACTCTTTCCCGTTATCCACCCCATGCCCCCAAGGGGGCCCGCTGTGCCGAAAAGTCCCCCCTGGGGGATTTAGGGGTAAGTTGCCGGAAGGGCGCATTTTCTTCACCCTGCAAATATAAATTAAAAATAAATAAAATACAAAAAGACCATTTAGTCTTTTATTCAAAATATTTTTTATATTTGCAGAAATATTTAATCTCGATTATCATGAAAGAAACAGAAATGAAAACCTATACGGTAGGAGAAATAGTGGCAAGTGATTACAGGGCAGCCAAAATATTCAAGGAAGCAGGAATCGATTTCTGCTGCGGTGGGAAAAAAACTCTTGAAGAGACATGTGCCGCGAAAGGTATCGATCCGGATGCTTTATGGAACAGGCTGGAGAACCTCGGCAGTGAACCTTCGTCTGCAAACCATAATTTTAACGAATGGGAACCCGGTTTCCTGTGCGATTATATCGTCAATGTTCATCATGTATTTGTCAGGAACACTCTCCCGGAGCTTATGTTCTATACAAACAAGATAGCCAAAGTGCATGGAGAAAATCACCCTGAGCTTTATGAAGTAGCCGACCTCTTTTCGCAGGTTAACAATGAACTGGCACCGCATCTGACCAAAGAAGAAAATATTCTTTTTCCTGCGGTTAAGGAATTTCATAAATCCGGTTCTGAAAAATCCGCTTCAGTCATAAAAAATGAAATGGAGAATATTTCAGCCGAACATGAATCTGCAGGCGCAGCAATGGACAAGATCAATTTCCTAACCGATGGTTACAGTGTCCCGGAAGATGCATGCAATTCATACAGGCTCGCTCTTACCATGCTTGAAAAGTTCGAAGATGACCTTCACACCCATGTTCATCTTGAAAACAACATATTGTTCCCCAAAACTCTTGAAAAAATAAATTAATGATTACCCGAATGAAAACAGCAACCCAGAATCTCGAAAATGACCATGTCCATATACTTCGTCTTACCGACATTATGGAGCAGCTTACTGTAGTTCAGGATCCCGATGTTACCCACCTCGAAAAAATCGTTGAAATCATCAGGAATTTTGCCGATGGCGTTCACCATGCCAAAGAAGAGCAGATCCTGTTCCCTTATCTTGCAAAAAAAGGTTTCTCGCAGACACAGGGGCCGGTTGCAGTAATGCTCAACGAGCATGTTTCCGGGCGTAACTTTGTAAAAGGCATGTCAGAGAACATCGAGCTGTATAAGAAAGGTGACAGGGATGCACTCGGGAAGATCTACTACAACATGGCAGGCTATGCCGATCTTCTGAGATCACATATCTCAAAGGAAAACAATATCCTGTTCCGCATGGCAGACCGTGTTCTTTCAGACAGCGAGCAGGAGGATCTGCTGCGCGCATTCGAAACTGCTGATAAATCATTCACTATGCCTGAAGAGTACATCAGCCAGATTGAGTACCTCTCTGTATTCTATGAAGTCTGATGTATATTTTATATATTTGTATATAGGCTTTTCTGTTTAACTAAACCCCTTAAAACTATGTCAACACGAAATCTGTGGATTGGCTTTGTCCTTGTTATGGTTCTTTCTTTTTCCGTTTTGCTTTATTTCGGCAGGGAGATTTACCGTGAAGCGCCTCCCGTTCCTTCAAAAGTGGTTACAAATGACGGAACAGTTATCTTCACAGGGCAGCAGATCAAAGACGGTCAGAATGTCTGGCAGTCCCTCGGAGGCCAGGAAATCGGAACTGTATGGGGACACGGCGCTTACCAGGCTCCTGACTGGAGCGCTGACTGGCTGCACAGGGAAGCAGTTTTCATCCTCGATGATCTTTCTATGGAAAAGGAGGGTGTCGCTTTCGAAAAACTGAGCGAAGAAAAACAGGCTTCATTAAAGGTCCTTCTTCAAAAGGAACTCCGGGTGAATACCTACGACCGGTCGTCGGGGGTGCTGACAATCTCGGGAGTGAGAGCCCGTGCAATAGATGCGAACAGCAAATATTACAGCAAACTTTTCACGAATGATCCCTCACTGGCCAAGCTGCGCGATGTCTACAGCATTCCGGAAAATGCGATCAAAGATCCGGAAAGGCTCCCGCTCCTCAATGCTTTTTTCTTCTGGACATCCTGGGCCTGCACAACCCAGCGACCCGATCAGGCAGTTACATATACAAACAACTGGCCGTCGGAAGAGCTGGTCGGGAACAGGCCGACAAGCTCCCTTATACTCTGGACAGGGTTCAGCGTTATAATCCTCCTGGCAGGTATAGGCATTATGGTGTGGTACTATGCAAGGTTACGCTCTGAATCATCCGAACAGGTTGTACCGGCAACGTATCCTGTGCTCAATGAGGCACAGACGCCATCACAGAAAGCTATCATCAAATACTTCTGGATTGTCTCAGCCCTATTGCTCGTGCAGGTCCTCCTGGGAGTGATCACTGCACATTATGGTGTTGAAGGGCAGGCATTTTACGGGATCCCGCTGGCAAAGATACTCCCATATCCCATTACCCGTACATGGCATATCCAGATAGCTATTTTCTGGATTGCAACATCCTGGCTTGCAACAGGATTGTATTACGCTCCGGCTATTTCCGGCCATGAGCCCAAATTCCAGAAGCTGGGCGTAAATTTTCTTTTCATTGCGCTTCTCATCATTGTTGTAGGTTCACTTGCAGGGCAGTGGATGGGCGTGATGCAGAAGCTCGGGCTGGTTTCGAACTTCTGGTTCGGTCACCAGGGTTATGAATATGTCGATCTTGGCAGGTTCTGGCAGCTGTTCCTTTTTGTGGGACTGGTCATCTGGCTGGTGCTGATGGGACGTGCAATATGGCCGGCACTGGTACAAAAATCGGAAAGCAGGAACCTGCTTGTGCTGTTTCTCATTTCAACAATTGCAATTGCCGCATTCTATGCATCAGGGCTTATGTGGGGAAGGCAGACAAACCTTGCAATAGCTGAATACTGGCGCTGGTGGGTTGTCCATCTCTGGGTTGAAGGATTCTTCGAGGTCTTCTCCGCTGTTGTAATTGCTTTCCTGTTCGTCAGGCTGAAGATTCTCAAAGCTCAGACTGCAACCACAGCAGTGCTTTTTTCGACCATAATATTTCTGTCGGGTGGCATATTGGGAACCTTCCATCATTTGTACTTTACCGGAACTCCCACGGCCGTTATGGCCCTGGGCGCATCATTCAGCGCACTCGAGGTCGTTCCGCTTGTGCTAATGGGATTCGAAGCATGGGACAATGTAAGGCTCAGCCGCAACCCTTCATGGGTGAAAGCTTACAGATGGCCGATCTATTGTTTCATATCGGTCGCTTTCTGGAATCTTCTCGGGGCAGGCATCTTCGGCTTCCTGATCAATCCGCCAATCGCACTTTATTACATGCAGGGACTTAATACAACACCGGTTCACGGTCATACAGCATTGTTCGGTGTGTATGGAATGCTTGGCATCGGGCTGATGCTTTTTGTTCTGCGTGACCTCAATAAAACGGCAGAATGGAAGGAAGGACCCGTAAAGTTTGCCTTCTGGGCAATCAATATCGGATTGGCAGCAATGGTCCTTATCAGCGTTCTTCCGATAGGTCTTTCACAGACAGTGGCAAGCGTCAAATATGGCCTCTGGTATGCGCGTTCGGCAGAATTCCTGAGCACGCCGTTCATAAGTACTCTGAAATGGCTCAGGGTGATCGGCGACACAATATTTGCACTCGGAACAATTTCGCTGGCGTACTTTATTTTCGGGCTGAAGCTCGGCTGGAGCGTTAAAAAGAAATAAAAAAGCAGGTTACACAGAGTTGCACAGAGGCGTCACATAATACACGGAGTTTAAAGAATAATTCTCTGTGATCTCTGTGGTTCTCTGTGGTTCTCTGTGTAACCTTTTTTGTAACTTTATAGATTATTTTTAATCTGAAAGTTATGTTCCCGTCCAAAGTTTATTCAGGAAGGAGAGACCAACTCCGCAAAAAGATAAAATCAGGTATGGCCCTGTTCATCGGAAATGTGGAATCCCCGATGAATTATCCTGCCAACACCTATCATTTCAGGCAGGACAGCGACTTCCTTTATTACTTCGGGATTGACATCCCGTGCCTGATCGGCGTTATTGATTTCGATTCTGGCAGGGACAGCCTTTATGGCAATGATTTCGAGATGGACGATATCATCTGGATGGGACCTCAGCCAACTGTTAAGGAGCTCGCATCAGGTTGCGGCATTTCATCGACCGGCACTCTCAGGGACCTCGAATCCCTTGTTACCGACGCCCTCGATAAAAAAAGAAGAATTCATTTTCTTCCCCCATATCGCGGCGAAACCAAGATGATCCTCGGCAGACTGCTGAAGGAAAACCCCTGCCAGATGAAGACTTTTGCTTCGACAGATCTTATTAAAGCAGTTGTCGAAATGAGATCGGTAAAGGAAACGGTCGAAATTGAAGAGATCGAAAAGGCCATTGCCATCGCTTATGATATGCATACCACAGCCATGAAGATGTGCCGCGAAGGCATAACGGAGCAGGAGATCTTCGGTATAATGGAAGGCATTGCATGGTCGAAAGGAGCCGGTGTTTCATTCCCGACAATACTGAGCATGAACGGGCAGACACTTCACAACCACAATCATAACAACAAACTTGTCAAAGGAAGGATGCTGGTTTCAGACGCAGGCGCGGAAACGAACCTGCATTATGCAAGCGATATAACAAGAACAACTCCTGTCGGCGGTAAATTCGGTCCGCAGCAGAAGGAGATTTATGAGATTGTCCTTAAAGCTAATATTGATGCAATAGATGCCGCAAATCCGGGTTCAACCAACCGCGACACTCATTTCCTTGCATGCCGTGTTCTCGTCAATGGTCTGAAGGACCTGGGCCTCATGAAAGGTAATGTTGATGAGGCGTTGAAAGAAGGCGCACATGCACTGTTCATGCCTCATGGAGTCGGTCATATGATGGGACTCGATGTGCACGACATGGAAGCGCTTGGAGAGAATTATGTGGGTTATAATGATGAAGTTAAAAGAAGCGAACAGTTCGGCACAGCTTTCCTTAGGTTTGCTCTGCCATATAAGGAAGGACATGTGTTCACAATTGAGCCTGGCTGCTATTTCATACCTGAGCTGATCGGGATGTGGAAGGCGGAAGGGAAATACAAAGAGTTTATCAATTATGATAAACTTGAAAAATACATGTCAATAGGAGGGGTAAGGATCGAAGATGATGTCGTCATCACCAAAACAGGCCATAAGGTTCTCGGGAAACCCATACCGAAGACAGTAAAGGAAGTTGAACAGGTTTGTGGATCCTAGCAGATCTTTTTTGTTACACAGAGAGCACAGAGAAGCACAGAGGTGCACAGAGTTATCTCCTTACCCCGGGAAACACCGCCAGGCTCTCATGCCCCTCAGCATCCACCGACTGAACACCGAAGAAATAATTATCCTTTGAGTATGGCAATGTAACCTCATTGCCTGTCACAAAGATCTTCTTCTCCCACAAAGGCTGGTACGTTTCCCTCATCAGGATATAATACCCGGCCGGTTTTTCTCCTTTTTCCGGGCCGTCCCATTTGATTGTTGTCTTGTTTGTCAAACCCGAGACAACCATACCGCAGTTGGCAGGTTCATATGGAGCTGAAGCCAGGTTTGCGATGGTTGCAAGGTTCACTCCCGCATTTTTCCTTACGTATTCAAAATCGACATACTCCGGCAGGTCACCTTCCTGGATCCCGTTCACCATGGCAGGGACTTTATGTGTACGGTCATAGTTCTCATTGAATTCGCAAATCCTTACGGCTGTAAATCCGGCCTGTGCGAACGGGGTATGGTCACCTCCGCGGCCGAACCGGTCATTCCGGTAAATGAGTGTTACATTCATCTGGTCCACATACCTTTCGCCTGTTTCCTTGACATATCTTGCCAGCTGGCGCGACCTGCTGTCGTTTTCGCCTGAGGTATACTTTCTTGCTGCGGCCATCTGCTCCGTTTCGGAAGCAGGGACTCCTTCGCTGAAGACTCTTACTCTCATATTGTCGTTCAGAAGCGTTTCACTCGAGCCGCTGTTACCTATCATGTCGTTGTTGAGCATTGCGATAATATTCCAGCTTTCATCCTTTGACTTCTGTGCCATGTGCTTCGCGCCATAAAGCCCGTGTTCCTCGCCTGAGACAGCCATGAAAACGACAGTGGCAGGGAACTTTCTTGTGGACATTATCCTTACCAGCTCCAGGATTGCTGCGATGCCCGAACCATCATCATTGGCGCCCGGGGCGAAGCTTGTATTGTCGTTGTCGAGCGCTGCCCTCGAGTCGAGGTGGGCGCTGATAAGTATCCTCCGGTCATCTGAAGGATCTGTTCCCTTCAGGATTGCCACCACATTTTTCAATTTTGTTTCCTGCCTGATCCTTTGTCCCTGCCCTCCGGCAGTGTATTCTTCAAAAGCAATGGTCAGCCTTCCCCCGGATTCCGGAACGCTTTTCTCCATTTCCATTTTTATCCAGTTCCATGCAGCACCTATACCCTTTGAAGGATCGTTCTGTTCACTCAGGTTATGGCGTGTGTGAAATGATACAAGCTTCCTCACTGTCTGTTCGATCCGTTCCCGCGAGATCTCATCGACCATCTTTTTGATCTCAGGATCCCTGTTTACAATTGTCTGGGCATTCAGTGAAATGAAAAGGGAAAGAATCAGGAATAAAGTTAGAAGCTTTTTCATGGGTTGAGGGTTTGGGATAAAAGTAGAAAAAATTTTTAACGCAAAGTGCGCAAAGGAAGGACGCAATGAACGCAGAAAAAACTACCCCCTCTTTGCTTTGCAGAGAGGGGGCAGGGGGTGAGTTTGTGTTTTCTTAATAGGATTTATAATACTCCCTGTACAGCCTTGCGATATTGGTGATCTTAATCTCTTTCGGGCACTCTGCTTCGCATGCTTTCGTATTGGAGCAGTTGCCGAAACCAAGCTCATCCATTTTTCCGACCATGGCTCTTGCCCTCTCCTTCGCTTCGATACGGCCCTGCGGCAGGAGTGCAAGCTGGGAGATCTTTGCTGAGACGAACAGCATCGCCGATGCGTTTTTGCAGGCAGCAACGCATGCCCCGCAAGCTATGCATATGGCTGAATCAAAGGCGGCATCTGATTTCTTTTTAGGAATAAGCGTCGAGTTTGCTTCAGGGGCTGATCCTGCGTTTATCGAGATGAATCCTCCCGCATTGTTAATCTTGTCGAATGCCGACCTGTCGACAATAAGGTCCTTGATGACAGGGAATGATTTTGCCCTCCACGGTTCAACCCAAATGGTGTCGCCATTATTGAAAAATCTCATTGAAAGATGGCAGGTGGTGATTGCCGGGACGGGGCCATGAGGATGACCGTTGATGTACATTCCGCAGGATCCGCAGATACCCTCACGGCAGTCGTGATCGAAAGCAACAGGCTCCTTATCCTCTTCGACAAGCCTCTTATTAAGAGCATCGAGCATCTCGAGAAAGGTCATCTTCGGTGAAACATCATCCATTTGGTATGTGACGAAAGAGCCTTTCGATTTTGCATCCTTCTGCCTCCAGATTTTAAGAGTCAGCTTCATATTGTAAGGTATTATGAAATTGTTTTTAATAATGCTCAGGGCTCAGAGCACAGAGCTCAGGGCAAAACAACCCTGCGCTCTTTGCCCTGTGCTCTGCGCTATTTATAGCTTCTTTCCTTCATTTCAACGTACTGGAATTTCAGTTTTTCTTTATGAAGGATATGCCCTTTGTCAGGACCGGCATACTCCCAGGCTGCGACATATGCAAACTCGTCATCGTTTCTTTTTGCCTCGCCTTCCGTGGTCTGGTATTCTTCCCTGAAGTGTGCGCCGCATGATTCCCTCCTGTTCAGTGCATCTGTGATAAGCAATTCGGCAAGCTCAAAATAGTCCGCGACCCTTCCTGCTTTCTCAATTTCTCCGTTCACTTCATTCAGAGTGCCTGGTACGTTAAGGTCCCTCCAGAATTCCTCTTTAAGCTCCCGAACAAGGGTGAGCGCATGTTTCAGTCCTTCTTCGTTGCGTATCATACCGCAGTAATCCCACATTATTTTTCCAAGCCGTTTGTGAAATGAAGCCGCACTTTGCTTTCCCTTAATCGACATCAGCCTGCTGAGGCGCTCCATGGCTGATTTTTCAGCTTCGGCAAACTCGGGAGTATCTGTTGAAAATTTCGGGACCCGGATCTGGTCCGACATATAATTTGAAATTGTCATCGGGAGAATAAAATACCCGTCGCAGGCTGCCTGCATCAGTGAGCTTGCCCCGAGCCTGTTTGCCCCGTGGTCGGAGAAATTGGCCTCGCCAACGGCAAAGAGGCCGGGTATCGTTGTCTGAAGCTCGTAATCCACCCACAAGCCTCCCATGGTATAATGCCCTGCCGGATAAATGTGCATCGGTTCGACATAAGGATCAATTCCTGTGATAACTTTGTACATGTCGAACAGGTTACCGTATTTGCCTTCTATTACTTTTTTCCCCTGTTTCTTTATTGAATCGCGGAAATCGAGATATACAGCAAGTCCTGTTTCGCCTATACCGTACCCTGCATCGCAACGCTCTTTCAAGGCTCTTGATGCAATATCGCGGGCAACCAGGTTTCCGTACGAGGGGTATCTTCTCTCAAGAAAGTAGTCACGCTCGTCATCCGGTATTTCATTCGGAGTCCTCTTATCACCCCTGGTTTTCGGAACCCACACTCTTCCGTCGTTTCTCAACGATTCTGACATCAGTGTAAGCTTTGACTGGAACTCGTTGAGCTGGGGAACACATGTGGGATGGATCTGCACAAAGCTCGGGTTGGCAAAGAATGCTCCTTTCTTATGTGCCTTCCATGCTGCTGAAGCATTGGAGTTCACTGCAAGGGTTGACAGGTAGTAAATTGTGCCGTAGCCTCCTGTGGCGAGCACAACTGCATGCGCGGCATGGCGTTCTATCTCTCCGGTCACGAGATTTCTTGTTATGATCCCCCTGGCTCTTCCATTGACAATAACAAGCTCAAGCATCTCCCTCCTGGGAAATACCTTCACAGTACCTTTTTTTATCTGCCTGTTCAGGGAGGAATAAGTGCCGAGAAGGCATTGCTGCCCGGTCTGGCCTTTTGAATAGAATGTCCTGGAAACCTGTACTCCTCCGAAAGACCTGGTCTCGAGTGTTCCGCCGTAATCGCGCGCAAAAGGCACTCCGATAGCCGTAAAATGATCGATTACCTGGTTGCTTACTTCAGCAACACGGTAGACATTTGCCTCGCGTGCCCTGAAATCTCCACCCTTTATCATATCATAGAAGAGTCGGTACACGCTGTCGCCGTCGTGCTGGTAATTCTTTGTTGCATTGATGCCGCCCTGGGCAGCAACCGAATGGGCACGCCTGGGCGAATCCTGGTAGCAGAAGCTTTTGACGTTATAACCGAGCTCTCCCAGGGATGAAGCCGCACTTGCTCCCGAGATTCCTGTGCCGACAACGATTATCTCAAGTTTTTTCTTGTTTGCAGGGTTGACAAGCTTTGTCAGAGCTTTATACCTGGTCCATTTTTCAGATAATGGCCCTTCGGGTATTTTGACATCAAATTTATCCATGTTTGATTTTTTTTATCTCAGCAGCCAGAGCGAAATTGAAATAAAGGCGAAACCGGCGGGGATCACTACTGCGTAAACAACGGCAACACCCCTTACAATGGGAGTCCATATCCTGTGATTAAGGCCCAGTGTCTGTGTGGCGGACCAGAATGCATGGTAAAGGTGAAGGCCGAGTACCGCGAAACTTGCCAGGTATATTATATTGTATGCCGGTATCCTGAAAAGGTTATGGGCAAGCGTGTAATAATCATCAGGATTGCCTGGTACCAGTCCAAGCTTGATGAAGAAGAAATTGAAGAAGTGAAGAACAAGGAAAGTAAGCACTGTTGCGCCTGTCCAGATCATGAATCTTGAAAAGAAAGATGTTTCGGTTTTGATCGGTTTGACGTATCCGACAGGCCTTGCCAGCCAGTTCTGTACCTGGACGATCAGGCCCCAGATGATATGCACCAGGAGTGCAGCGATCAGAACTATTTCAAGTATCCTCACCACCGGAAACGTTCCCATGAACTTCGCAGCCTTGTTGAAGATCATCGGATCGTCTTTCAGTAGCATAAGATTTACATAAAGATGCACCGGCAGGAAGAAAAGGAGAAATATTCCCGCGATCGCCATTACAAATTTCTTGGAAAGAGAGGAAAACAATACTTGCTCCATTGAATTTCGGATTGCTTGTTTTTTTATTCTAAAGAACAGAGAAACATGGTACTATAAAGTTAGCTTTATTCACTTAGAAATGCAAGGATGCTCTTTTATTCAAATGAAATCAGAAAAATGATTCTTATCATAACCTTTAACATAAATGTCTAATTTTGCTTTAAATTATTTCTGCAATGTTTGCTGCCGTACAGGGACGTAAAATATGGTACGAGGATTCAGGTGAGGGTTTTCCCGTTGTACTGATACATGGTTACCTGGAATCATCCGGGGTGTGGAACGGGTTTGCCGAACGCCTTTCCCGGGAATTCAGGATAATTGCCCCTGACCTGCCCGGGCACGGCCGCTCTGATGTCTACAGTGAAACACATACCATGGAGTTGATGTCCGGTATCGTCAGGGATCTGCTCGACAGGCTGGGCATCAAAAAGGCGTTTGTTGCAGGACATTCAATGGGGGGATATGTTACACTCGCGCTGCTGGATCTTCATCCGGGATACCTGTCAGGATATTGCCTCTTTCATTCCCATCCTTTTGCTGATCCTCCCGAGACAGTCGAAAAGCGCAAGCAGGACATCAGCCTGGTCCTTTCAGGAAAGAAGGACAAAATGGTTCCGGACACTATTGAGAGAATGTTTGCGCCGGCCAGTCTTGACAAGCTCAAGCCTGACGTTAAAAAATCCAAGTCTATTGCAGCCGGTGTTCCCGGGAACGGGATAATAGCGGTTCTCAACGGGATGATAAAAAGACCTTCAAGGCTGAAGCTAATGGAAAATGGTATAAAATCATGCCTGTGGATACTGGGTTCTTACGATAATT
Organism: Bacteroidales bacterium; assembly: GCA_035299385.1. Classification (GTDB taxonomy): domain Bacteria; phylum Bacteroidota; class Bacteroidia; order Bacteroidales; family VadinHA17; genus LD21. The sequence goes on from DATGWQ010000067.1 coordinate 40,284, forward strand.
TTATACCATGTGAAGATATACAGAAGAGGGTTCACCTTCCGTCCAATGCAAAGGTTGTGGTACTGAAGAAATCAGGACACATGGGCTTTATCGAAGAACAGGAGCACTCATCCGAGATACTCGCAAGTTTTATTAAAAACCTTGATGCCGGGTGATCCTCTGGTTCAAAGTAATCGGACCTTTGACAGGAGGTTTCGCACCTGTCGGATTGTTCCTGAGATAATCAATGGCATACTTAAGGGTGGTGTCTATATTCTCCCAGATAGGGTAAAAGCCCTTATTGTCGAGAATATTCCTTGCAATATAGGCTTCGAGCTGTATTGCAATAACGTCTCCTGAAGCTCTGAGGCCTTCCCTGTCTTCCTTAACACCATTTGCCGAAGCATACTTGATGAACTGCGGAAGCAGCGACTGCCTGTCGAGATATTCCTTAAGGTCCTGTGCAGTTGTGAATTTCTTCAGCTGATCCCTGTTGATATCGGAATATTTAAGGGCAAACCTGTAGATCAACGGCCTCGCACTGACAAAATATTGCGACATCCCGTTAGTGTCGACCGGCACGAATACATCGGGTGTTATACCGCCGCCGCCGTACACCACTTTTCCGCCTGGGGTGGTGAATTTCACAGTGTCAGATAAATGAAGGCTGTCTGACTTGAGCTCATTCCTGGTTGATCTTTCGATCAGGTCCTGATAATATTCATCGAAGCCATTTGCATAGGATCTCTGGATCGATCTTCCTGTCGGGGTGTAATAACGTGCAATGGTCAGCCGCATTCCTGAGCCGTCAGCAAACGACACCGGCTCCTGCACAAGCCCTTTTCCGAATGAGCGTCTTCCGATAATCGTACCCCTGTCATTATCCTGGATGGCACCTGCAAGGATCTCACTGGCCGATGCGCTCCATTCATCTATAAGAATCACAAGATCGCCGGTCTCAAAGTCCCCTTTTCCTGTAGCCCTTGCTTCAGACCTCGGGTGTCTTCTTCCCCTGGTATAAACTATCAGCTGATCCTCGCTCAGGAACTGGTTCGCAATCTGGATTGAAGCTTCCATTATTCCGCCGGAGTTACCCCTTAGATCCACTATCAAACTTTTCATCCCGTCAACTTTCAGCTCACGGAGATTTTTCATGAACTCATCGAAAGTTGTCACAGCAAAGTTGTTGATCCTCATGTAACCGATATTGTCATCGACCATGTATGAAACGTCAATGCTGTACATGGGTATTTTGTCACGAATGATTTCAAATGGCATAAGGTCTTCACTCCCCTTGCGTTGCACCTTAACCCTGACGGTGGTACCCCTGGGTCCCTTAAGCATGCTCATTATCTTCTGCTCGCTGATGTTTTTTCCTGCCACCAGTGAATCATTCACATAAATTATCTTGTCCCCTGCAAGAAGCCCTACTTTTTCTGACGGGCCCCCGGGAATGGTGCTTATCACGAGGATGGTATCAGTATACATGTTGAATGAAATCCCGATTCCGTCGAAATTACCCTGCAGGGGTTCGTTTGCACGTGCGAGGTCCTTGGCAGGAATATATACCGAATGAGGATCAAGCTTCTTCAGGATTGCGGGAATTGCCGATTCGACGAGCTCATTGCGGTTTACCGAATCGACATAATTTGATTCTATGATGTTGAGTATAGTGTTCAGCTTGTCGTTTCTCAGTCTGAACCCTGTGCTCATGGGTGCACTTTTGTCAGCAGGAAAAAATTTTCCGATGAGCACTCCTGTGGCCAGGGTGAGGCCCATGAGAAGAGGAAGGAAAATGCTTCTTTTTGAATTATTGTAGCTCATAAATATCTTTTTCCGGATCAATAAAAACCAATTCAATGCCTGCCCGCTTCAGAAGATCCAGACCATCTGTCTTGTGATAGCGGTTGCAATAGACAACACGCTTTATTCCTGACTGAATTATAAGTTTGGCACACTCCATACACGGGGATGTGGTTACATAAAGAGTTGACCCATCGCTTGAATTGTGCGACTTGGCAACTTTTGTAATCGCATTTGCTTCTGCATGAAGAACGTACGGCTTGGTAACATTGTTCTCATCCTCGCAGACATTTTCGAAGCCTGCAGGTGTTCCGTTATACCCGTCGGAAATAATCATCCTGCCCTTGACAATCAATGCACCAACCTGCCTCCTGATACAGTACGAATTCTGCGCCCAGATCGATGCCATCTGGAGATATCGCTTGTCAAATGCAATCTGTTTTTCGCCGTAAGGTTTCAGATCGTTGCTGTCCGGCATGGTTTTTTAGTAACAATTTAAAGGGTTCAAAGTTAAGGAATAAATACAAGCTTAAAGGGTATATCATAATTTTTTCGGAAGAGTTGAAAACTATAGAGGTTTTCAACTGTTTTACTGCCATTACACAAAGATTTAACTGTTATTTTTGTTAGCCGGTCAGATATAAACTTCTCCCCAGGTTTATGATCGTAAATTTTTTAATTTATGAAGAAGAATTTATTTGCTCTTGCCCTTATGCTTGTGCCTGCATTGCTGAGTGCACAGGAAAAATTTACTGATCTGCGGGATGGAAACGTTTACGGCACCATTACCGTGAACGGTATTACCTGGATGAAGGAGAATCTTCGATTCACGGGTTTACCGGGAACTTACTGCTTTGACAATGACAAAAACAACCTTCCCGTTTACGGGGCTCTGTATGAATGGGAAACAGCATCAAAAGCGTGCCCTGCCGGATGGCATCTTCCTTCAGGCGCCGAATTCAGCCATCTTCTGAATCATTTTGAAAGGGAGGATACCTGGCAGAAAGGCCCTTCATCGGAATATTTTAACATTCAGCTTGGCGGCCAGCAGGATTTTGAAGGGGTGTTCTCTGAAGTGGACGAAAGCGGTTACTACTGGACCGCCACTGAATATGACGGGAAAAATGCCGAATATTTCAGTTACATGATCATTGCAGGCAAGAAGGTTATCGATATTTCAAGAAAGGACGATATCGACGATATCCGCGGTTCCGAAAAGACCAACAGGTATTCTGTAAGGTGTGCCAAAGATCAATGACTTTTGCCGACAAGATCATATTTTTTTTAAAAGAACTTGAATTCACCGGCAAGCTTCCGCCGGACATCAGGATAATGAACCCGTTCAGGGAAAATCCCCTGGTGATGCCCCTTGTCGGGCAATTTTACAGCAAGTTTTACAGTGACAACAATCCCAGGCACCTGCTCATCGGGATAAATCCCGGGCGTTTCGGTGCAGGTACGACAGGGATTCCTTTCACTGACACAAAAAGGCTTCGCGAGAAATGCGGGCTGACCATTGAAGGAATAAATACATTCGAGCCTTCTTCTGTTTTCATTTATGACATGATAGATGAATTCGGAGGAGTGCAGGAATTCTACTCTAAGTTTTACATCACTGCCGTTTCTCCGCTCGGCTTTACTAAGCTGGGCAAAAGCGAGAAACATGTGAACTATAACTATTATGAAAGCCGGGAACTGCAGGAGGCTGTCATGCCCTTCATCAGGGAATCACTCGAAAAACAACTCGATTTCGGAATAATCAGGGATGCCGGCTTCTGCATCGGTACAGGCAAGAATTTTAAGTTCCTGAGTGAGCTTAATGAAAAATACGGCTATTTCCGGAAGATGGTTCCACTTGAACATCCGCGCTTTATTATGCAGTACAAGGCAAAACAAAAAGGGGCATATATCAGTAAGTATGTAGAGGAACTTAAAAAGGCGAAAGGCTGAGGGCTGAAGGCTGAGGATTCAAGTTTACTGAATATAACGTAGTAAAGCAACGGACAGTTGATGGGTCGGCATATGTGATGGGATTCCCCTCCCTGGAGGGGGCAGGGGTGGGTAAATAAAAGATTAAAGTTCAAAGTTCAAAGTTCAAGGTTCAAGGTTCAATGGGGCATGATCACGAACAAAGGGAAGTCAGCGGCAGGAATATCCTCATCACAATTATCCTGAATGTCTTTATTTCCGTTGCCCAGGTTATAGGTGGCCTTTTTTCGGGCAGCATGGCCCTCCTTTCAGACGCTGCCCACAATTTCAGCGATGTTCTTTCCCTGGTCATAAGCTGGTGGGCAATCAAACTTTCCCGCAGAAGCCAGACCCTCAGGCAGACATACGGCTTTAAGAGGGCAGGCATTTTTTCGGCATTCATAAATACATCCGTCCTGCTGGTAATCGCTGTTGTCCTCATCTGGGAAGCTGTATCGCGACTTATGCATCCCGAACCTGTCAAGGGAGGTATTGTGATCTGGCTTGCAGCAGCCGGGATGCTTCTGAACGGGCTAAGCCTCCTCTTCATCCGTACGGATTCCAGGGGTAACCTGAATATTCGTTCTGCGTTCCTTCATCTTTTTGCCGACATGCTCTCTTCCGCAGCGGTCCTTATCGGCGGACTGCTGATCATTCTTTTCGGATGGCTGTGGGTTGACGGGGTACTCAGCATTCTTATTGCAGTCTGGCTCGTTTACAGCAGCTGGGGAATTTTTTACCAGTCAATCAGGATCTTCATGCAGTTCACTCCCCCCGGAATAAACATCGAAGAAGTTGCAGCAAAGGTAATGTCGATTGAAGGGGTAAAAAACATTCATCATGTTCATGTCTGGCAGCTCGACGAAAATGACCTGATGCTTGAAGCACACATAGATTTGGAATCTGATTTCACAATTTCAGAATTCGAGAAGATCCTGGATGAAATCGGGACCCGGCTTCATGGCTTTAACATCCACCATTTCAACATACAGCCTGAGCTCCACCGGGATGACCTGAAGGAGCTGATAAATCCGGGGAAGAGATAAGAAAAGTGACTAGAGTGCACTAGCGTGACTAGAGTCAGGAGCTCTCTGCAACTCTGTGCCTTCTCTGTGTAACTCTGTGTAACCTGGTCCTCTTTTATTCCATATCACCACCTGGTATGCCCTGAAGAAATAATGCAGGGGGTAAACCAGCATGTGTATGAGCCTGGTGAAGGGAAACATCCCGAAAATAATGAATGCCGTGGCAACATGTATCCTCACCATAAGCGGGAGGGTTATGATAACTGAAATGTCGGGATTTAATTTAAAGATCGTGCGAAGGTAGGGAGCCATTACACCTGCAAACCATGATGACCCCCACCTGTAAAAAATTGCCGTGTAGATCCCGCTGATTATGGCCACAGGAAGAATCGTCAGAACGAAAACATCCATCTTTGTGGTCACTACCTGTATCCGTTTTACACTCGATCTTCTGTAGATCAGTACTGCAATGCCGATCAGGGCAGCAAGTGCAAAAGCCAGGGCGGTGACCTCGAGAACGTAGAGTCTGAAAGGCTTTCCGTTCCATGCCAGGACACTGCGCGGGATCAGGAATCCTATCAGGTGACCGAAGAACAATGTAACAATTCCCCAGTGAAAGGGTCTGCTGCCGAAGAAAAGGATCTTGCTTTCAAGTATCTGGCTGGAAAGGGAAGAAACCTTGAACCCCCTGTAAAAATACCTGTAGATGCTTCCCCCGATAAGTGAAAGAAGCGCTATATACGGCAATATCACGAAAAAGAAAGTATTCATCCTTCTGCTGTTTTTAATTCGCATCCGGAACAATCTCCGGCTTTTTTCTTTATAACATAGGTCTCATATTTCCTGGCCGGGTAGTCTTTCTGCATCACAGTATAGACTATCCGGAGCAATCCGGCATAATAATTTCTCCTGTTCCTGAACCCGGCTATCATGCTTTCAACAGCCGGAAGGAGCAGTGAGCAGGTGAGCTCCTCGGCAACATCCCTATCCTTCATTTTCGACAAAAGCATGAGGATGTTAGGCAGGTGGTCTGGAAGGTCCGAGCCACAGTTATTGCCGGCCTTCTTGTGCTCCATGCTAAGGTTCGCCATGAATTGTCCGCGCCTGTAATCCTCCCCGAAAAGGACATATCCTGTGTCGAGAACGCACAACGGCTGAACATCAAATGTCGCGACAAAATATTCCTGCTGGAAGGTGAGGGGCTTTTCACTGATATGCTCCAGGAAAGGATCAAGCTCAGAATGAAGAGCGGGATCATATTCGTCAACTATCTCCTTCCAATCTCCTGAAAACGTTTTCAGCCTGTAAGTGGGATACCTGAACATCTCTGCAAGCATTGCATAATGCTGGGCATTTTTCATCTATAATCCTCTTTTTGGTTTGTCAAGAAATCCGAATCCGGCATTCTGTTTTCTTACAGAAGTCTCCTCGATCAGGTTTATCGCTTCTTCCCTGTGGGCAGGCGGAATTACGAACCTGTCCTGGAAGTGGCCGAGGGCAGTCATCCTGAAGATATCATCAGCACTATCCATGTTGAGCCCGGCAACTGCAAGCTCATTATCTGCCTGCTGACGCGTAATATCACCGACTGTGACAGCTCTCCTGTGCGTGCGGACTGCCTTGAGCTTCCTGAGCACATCGAGGATAGCTGCCGTATTCCCGCCGCTGAAAAGGCTGGCAAGGTATTTTACTGGCAGCCTGGCCTTTTCACTGTCTTCAAAAAATGAATCGCCTGTTGAATTATACTTCTCGCCCACGTTCGTAGCCATATAAGGCAAAAGCGGAAGGACGTAGAATAAGTTGGGTATTGTCCTGAACTCGGAATGTATCGGAAGGGCGAGGCCCCACTGTTTAACGAATTTATAAACGGGTGATTTCTGGGCTGAAACCAGGGTGGATTCAGGAATGCCCGCTTTTCGTGAATTGAACAGCACCTCAGGATCGGCAGGGTCGAGGTAAATGTCGAGCTGGTTACGGAGAAGCTCATTATCAGGGCACATCACAGCTGCCTTTATCTTGTCGGCATCGTAGAGCATCACTCCCAGGTACCTGATCCTGCCAACGCAGGTATGCATGCAGGCAGGCACCTGCCCTGTTTCGAGCCTGGGGAAACAAAGAATGCATTTCTCCGATTTCCCGTTTTTCCAGTTGTAATAAACTTTCTTGTAAGGACAGCCGGTAACACATAACCTCCATGCCCGGCATACTTTCTGGTTGACAAGCACGATCCCGTCCTCACCTCTTTTATAAATAGCCCCCGACGGGCAGGCGGCAAGGCACCCGGGGTTGAGGCAGTGATTGCAGATCCTTGGAAGGTAGAACATAACCATCCTTTCAAGCCTGAAGAGAGATTCACGTTCTTCAGCGGTTAGGTCTTTGAAATTAGGATCATTTCTTGCATACAGCGGTGAGCCGCTGAGATCGTCATCCCAGTTCGGGCCTGTTTTAATGTTTATCCTGTCTCCTGTTATCAGTGAAATCGGCTCGGCTGTAGGCTGATCATCTCCTTCCGGGGCATAGATGAGCTTTTCATACTTGTATGTCCATGGCTCATAGTAATTGTCTATCACAGGCATGTGCGTGTTATGAAAAAGCGACTTCATGCCCCTTGTCTTTCCAGCCCCAAGAAGCCTAAGGGTACCATCCCTGAGCTCCCAACCGCCCCGGTATATGCCCTGGTCCTCCCACTGGAACGGGTAACCCGACCCCGGTTTTGTCTCCACGTTATTCCACCACATGTATTCGGCGCCTTTCCTGTCCGTCCACAGATTCTTGCAGGCAATCGAACAGGTATGGCAGCCGATGCATTTGTCGAGGTGAAATACCATTGAGATCTGAGCCCTTACATTCATAACTATCCTTTGTATTAGAATTCAAGTTTTTCCATTTTCTGAACAAGCACATAGGTGTCTCTTGTCACACCCACCGGGCCCCAGTAATTCTGATGATAGGTAAACTGGCCATATCCTCCTGCAAGAAGGTTCGGTTTGAAGTGAAGCCTTGTGAGGCTGTTATGCCCGCCGCCACGGATCTTCCTTATTTGCGATTTCGGTGCGGAGTAGGTCCTTTCAGGGGCATGATATACTATACAAACCCCTTTCGGAATGCGGGCGCTGACAACTGCCCTGGTGCAATAAACGCCATTGTCGTTAAATACTTCAACCCAGTCATTGTCCTGTATGCCAAGCTCCATTGCATCTGCCTCGCTGAGCCAGCAAGGCTCTATGCCTCTCGAGAGTGTCAGCATGCGCTGAGTGTCACCGAATGTGGTATGTATATGCCATTTTCCGTGCGGTGTAAGGCAATTCAGAACTTTGGCTTTTCCTGTAGCTACGGAGTTCCTCAGGTCGCCAAAGATCCCGGGAAGCGGTGGCGGCTTGTATGCGGGGAGGTTTTCGCCAAAAAGTATGTAGGCTTCATGATCGAGATAAAGATGCTGCCTCCCTGTCAGGGTCCTCCAGGGTACCAGGAATTCAGTATTGATTGTAAACCCTGAATAAGCTCTCCCGTTGTTCATCAGCCCCGACCAGATCGGTGAGGTAAGAAGCCTTCTTGGCTGCGACATTATATCACTGTAAGTTAAAGAGACTTCATTATTGAGCATCTTCACTTTGCTGAAGTCTATGCCGGTGTTTTCTTCAATGCTCTTAAAGGCACGGGTACTCATCGTCCCGTTTGTTACCGAGGAAAGGAAAAGGACGGCATTTATTACATCCACATCATCCGTCAGCGAGGGATAATCTTCCCCGTCGATCCTGTTGACGTGCCCTTTGTTTTTCAGCATCAGGTCATAGAAGTCGTCGCATTTGTATACAATCCCGTGGCCGGCAATGTTCTTCCTTACGTTTCGCCCGAGGTTGTTGAACTTCTCGTAAATCCGCGTGTAGTCGCGTTCGATGGTAACGATGTTGTGCATGGTTTTTCCCGGAATGGGATCACATTCACCGGTAAACCAGTCCTTAATATGAAGCTGTGACATTTCCGCCTTTGTGTCATGATCGAGGGGCATATTGACAACATCTGTTATAAGGCCGGGAAGATGCTTTTTTGCCGCCTCAGACGTCACACGTGCGATCTCCCTGAAGATCTGCCAGTCGCTTTTGGACTCATATACAGGGGGAACAGCGGCACCGAGCGGATGGATATACGAATGAAGGTCGGTGGTGTTGAGATCGGATTTCTCGTACCATGATGCTGAAGGAAGCACAATATCAGAGTATAAAGCTGAAGTATCCATCCTGAAATTCAGGTCCACGACCAGGTCCATTTTTCCCTCCGGGGCAGGTTCCCGCCAGTTTATTTCCTTAACATACTCGATGGCAGCCTCGTCGGCGATAACGCTGTTATGTGTTCCGAGGTAATGCTTCAGGGAGTATTCATGACCCTTTGCGCTGGCAAGTATTGCATTGCCCCTCCAGATGTACCAGATTCGGGGAAAGTTGAATTCGTCATCAGGATCGGCGACAGCATATTTCAGCTCACCGGTTTTCAGCTTGCCTATAATATATTGCTGAATATCTTTTTCATCCTTTGCACCTGAGGCGATGGCATCCTTTACGATCTCGAAATTGTTCCTGTTGTACTGGGGGAAGAAAGGCATCCAGCCATTCCTTACAGACTTAACTATCAGATCAGCTGTATGCTGCGATGAGAAGTCATTATCCGGAACGGTATTATAGTCCGCCTGGTTCCCGTCATAGCGCCACTGGTCGGAATTGATGTAATGCCATATCGGTGTCTGCTGCATGCGCACCGGTTTCTGCCAGTCCCTGGCTGCCATTATTGGTTCCCATGAATCAAAGGGCGCAAGCTTTTCCTGGCCAACATAGTGGTTCATTCCTCCTCCGTTCACACCGATGCAGCCTGTTAATATCTCAGCAAGCGCCGCGGCCCTGTAGGTAAGATTGCTGTGATACCACTGGTTCACTCCGGTACCTATAATTATACAGCACTTTCCCTTTGTAGCCTCGGCAGTGCGGTACCATTCCCTGGCAAACTGGATCACCGTTCCGGCGCTTATCCCGGTATATTTTTCCTGCCAGGCAGGAGTGTAGACAGAATCCGCATCACTGAAAGATGAAGGGTAATCACCGGTCAACCCCCGGCTGACTCCGAACTGGGCCATTATGAGGTCGTAGACAGTGGTGCATGCAATTTTTCCGTCTGCAGTATTTATGTATTTGACCGGCACACCTCTTTTGATGATCCTGTTTCCTGCAAATTCATTGAAATCAGTCGATATGACTTCATCATACTGATCTATAAATGAAAGCACAGGGTTGAATGAAGCTCCGTTCTCGCTGTCGACCATCCGCAGGTTCCAGAAGCCTTTCTGTTCCTGCCACCTTTGCCCCGTACTGCCTGAAGGACAGACCAGCTCGCCTGACACTGCATCAAGGTTCAGGAATTTCCAGTCGCCGTTCTCGGCATCAGCGTACTTTTCTATCCTGTTTGCCCTGACAAGCCTTCCGGGAACAGAGGTGTTGTCTTCATTTTTGACTATTTCAACAAGGAAAGGAGCATCGCTGAATTTTTTGGTGTATTCGATAAAGTACGGGATCTTGTTATCGGCATGCGCCTCTTTAAGTATCACATGTGTTGCAGCCATCCAGAATGCACCGTCCTGCCCGGCATGGACCGGAATCCACTGGTCGGCATATTTTGCCACCATGCTGAAGTCTGGTGAGAACACGACTGTTTTTGTGCCATTGTACCTGGCTTCTGAAAAATAATGCACATCCGGGGTCCTGGTCATTCCCAGGTTCGAGCCCATCACGGCAATGAATTTGGAATTGTACCAGTCCGCGCTCTCGGCGACGTCCGTCTGTTCCCCCCAGATCTCGGGAAATGCGTTGGGGAGGTCACAGTACCAGTCATAGAAGCTCAGGTTTACACCCCCAAAAAGCTGAAGGAACCTGGCGCCCGCGGCAAAGCTTATCATCGACATGGCAGGAATGGGAGTGAAGCCGATAACCCTGTCTGGTCCGTACTTCTTCGCAGTATAGATATTTGCTGCACCAATAATTTCGAGAGCTTCATCCCAGCTCACCCTTCTGAATCCGCCTTTGCCCCTTGCTTTCTGGTATTGTTTTCTCTTCTCCGGGTCGCTCTGGATGTTCTGCCAGGCAAGAAGGGCATCACCGGTCCTGGCTTTTTCGGCGATGAAAAGATCGAGCAGCCTTCCCCTTATCATAGGGTATTTTATTCTGAGCGGGCTGTATATATACCAGGAATATGATATGCCTCTCTGGCATCCTCTCGGTTCATACGGAGGAAGAGAATTTTCAAGCATGGGATAGTCGAGAGCCTGTGTTTCCCACACCACGATTCCTTCCTTCACGAAAACATTCCATGAACATCCCCCTGTGCAGTTCACCCCGTGTGTGCTCCTTACCACTTTATCGTGCTGCCACCGGTTGCGGTAAAATTCTTCCCACTGGCGGGTCTCGGGAGAAAGCATATCTTTAATCCAACTCATTATCTGATATATTTACCTGGGTTTGAGAATGTTCCTGTCGGGAATGTTCCTGTTGTCATAAAGGATGAATGTCTGAACGATTATGAAAATCGCCAGGACAAGGCCTATTGTAAAGAGGATAATCCCTGATTCAGAGGGTTTTTTATAATTGCTTCTTTCGGAACCTGCTTTGAGGAATGCAGTGAGGGCTCTTATTTCTTCCGGCGTAACCTGACCTTTGATCGCTGCCTTCATTGCAGGGAATGGCGGATTTGCCACTATCCCCTGTATGCCTGCAGGGCCAAGTTTGGGATAAGATGCCGATAGGTCTATTGCCAGGCGCCCTCCACCGAGAGCTGAAGGATTATTGATATCATGGCACGACATGCACGGAGGGGCGCCATTTACGAATGGCTCATAACCGAAAAAAAGGTTTCCTCCCAGGTTAACATCGTCTGCGGAATATGTAGCGGTATCCTTAACTGCAGCAACAGCTTTGGTGCTGTCGGGTTTTGCACCAGTGCTGTCTGCCGGAGCCTGTCCCTGATTCTGTGCTGTCTGAGCTCCGCTTGCTGCATTATCCGTCTGTTTAATATAATCAAGAATGCTGCTGATTTGCTGGTCGTTCAGAGGCTGGTCGGGCATGGGTATCTTGTATTCGTTGAAGATCGCGACAGCATCCTTGTCGCCCGACTGTATCATTTTCTGGGAAGAACGGATAAAGCTGTGAAGCCATTCGTCGTTCCTTAGGTTATATACTCCGCTGAGGTCGGGTCCGACAAGCCGCCCTTTGCCAACCGTATGGCATGATGAACAATTGGTTTTGAACAGTTCCTCACCTGACTGTGCCTTTATTGTCAGGACGGTCGAAAACAGCAGAAAAATGACAGCAATCCATGCATTTTTCATCGGAAAGCCGGAATTTAAAAATGATTTGTGAAGAGAATTTTAAATATAGTGAAAATCTGCCTCTTAAACAATTATAAACCAGCTGAAAAACAAAAAATTATGTTCATTCCGGATTATGAAATCTGCTGAAATTATTTTATATTAGAATTTTAAGACTGATGCAAAATTCCCTTTGTGACGTTTTGTGTTAACCTTTGAGTTCTTTGTGGTAAGAAAGAAGACTTAAACACAAAGTACACAAAGTATTTCACTAAGGGCACTAAGGAGAATTATATAAAAAATTTTATAAATGGCCCCATTGAAGCTTGAAGGTTCTCTCTGGAGAGGGCTGACAGGCACGACACTTGGATTTTTCTTTGGTTTTTCAGCGGTAGCGCTATATGGCCCCACCGCTGCAAAATTCAGGGAGGCGATGGACCTTACACCTTCGATGGTGGGTTTGCTGGTAGCCATTCCGGCACTTACCGGTTCATTGCTGAGGATACCTTTTGGGGCATGGGTGGATATTACAGGAGGAAGAAAACCTTTCCTCATGCTTCTTTTATTGTCATTCACAGGCATGCTTGGGATAACACTTCTTTTAAAGTTCACTTACCCTTCAGGCATGCATGGAATGTATGGTCTGATCCTCTTCTTCGGAATGCTTTCGGGTTGCGGAATTGCAACATTTTCAGTCGGTATTGGTCAGACATCCTATTGGTTTCCGGCAAGCAGGCAGGGAATGGCCCTGGGTATCTACGGCGGACTGGGGAACCTGGCACCAGGCCTCTTCTCGCTGATATTGCCTGTTTTCCTCCTGCATTTCGGATTCATTTCCGCATACTTTGCCTGGACAATGTTTCTCCTTTGCGGGATTGTCATTTACTGGTTTGCAGGCGTGAATTCATATTATTTTCAATATAAGAAATACGGGCTGTCAGAAAATGACAGCAGGAATGAAGCAGGGAAAATGGGGCAGCAGCTTTTCCCTTCAGGAAATGTGAAGAGCAGCTTGCTGAATTCGGCGGGATCGATCAACACCTGGAAGCTTGTATTGCTTTATTTTACGACGTTTGGCGGGTTCATTGCCCTCACCGCGTGGTTCCCGGTTTACTGGGGTGATTTTCACGGGTACGCTCCCGTGAAAGCAGGCTTTTATACCGCAATATTCTCTCTTTTTGCATCGGCCATCCGCGTTGCCGGCGGCTCGGTAGCAGACAGGATAGGCGGTGAAAGGGCCAGCATCATATCACTGTCGTTGGTGCTTGCAGGATCACTGCTCCTGGTACTCACTCATACTGCAATCCTTGAGATTGTATCCATCGTCATACTTGCAACAGGCATGGGTATCAACAATGCCGCTGTTTTCAAGCTTGCCCCAAGGTATGTTCCAAGGGCGATCGGAGGCGCTGCAGGATGGATCGGGGGAGTAGGCGCTTTCGGAGGATTCGTAATACCTCCGATCCTGGGCGACATAGTGGACGCACACGGGAAAAAAGGATATTCGGAAGGTTTTATTATTTTTACAATATTGTCAGTCATAAGCCTTGTTGTGGTAAGCCGACTCATCCGGAGAAGCCCTTCAAACTAACGAAAAGACTGATTGTTTTACAGGATGATCGAGAGTATCCTTACCATATCCATAACAGCCCTGATTGCGGGATTCATTTTTGCAATGCCGATTGCGGGCCCCATAAGTGTGCTGATTGTTTCAAATTCACTCGGAGGAAAATACAGGTACAGCAAGATGGTTGCTGTCGGGGCATCATCGTGTGAGATCCTGTATATATTTATTGCCATCTTCGGGGTCACAAGGCTGTATTCATATTACAAACCGGTAATCCCGTACCTCTTTCTGATCGGGGCAGTGTTCTTCTTCATACTTGCATTGAAGCTGTTCAAAAAACCTTTTGATCTTGAAAGCATAAAAGAGGAAGCCCATCTTCCTGAAAGGATCAGGATGAAGCAGAACAGGGGTTTTTATACAGGCTTCATGGTGAACCTGCTTAATCCTACCCTGTTCCTGAGCGGCCTGATATCATCTTTCTTCGTGATATCGTTTGTCTCGGCATTGGGTTTCAACACTGGCGGACTTGCAGGCAGAATTGACCGGAATGTGAAGGAAATAAGCAGTGTCGAAGCACAACGGATCGAGGAGAATCTGTCATCGGAAAAATTCAAAAAGATTGAAGGAATAAAAATAAGGAAGAACGGCAAGGAAACTCAGGAATCCAACCGGATACAGATACTTCTATGTGTCCTTTATGCAGTTTTTATTTCGCTCGGAGGGGTTACTTGGTTCTTCCTTCTTGTCTGGATCATAGAAAAATACAGGAAACTCATAAACATCAAGGTGATGTCGGGGCTTATAAAAGGCTTCGCAGTGATCCTGTTCATTCTGGCGTTTTTCTTTGCGTATTCGGGAGTAAAGGAGATCCTGTAAACCTTTTTAACACGGAGACCACGGAGAACTTATCCAATACTGTAGAGACGTGCAATTTGCGCGTCTCTACATATCATATATCTCCGTGTTCCTCCGTGTCCTCTGTTCCTCCGTGTTGATTTTTTTACTATTTTGTATAAGTTAATGCATCAAAGTATGTTTTTAAAGTTAACTCTCCTCGCCATTTTCGGCATCGCAATGGCTCATTTTGAAGGGGTCGTTGTGGTCTATCTCAGGAAAGCCCTTGGTATGCTCGATACGGACGGGAACAAAGAATCGGCCGAAAAAATTCCGAAACGATTCCTGTATATTGAAATGACACGGGAAGCAGCAACAATAATAATGCTGGTTGTGATCGCTTATCTTGTGGGAACCACATGGCTGGAAAGGGGAATATTCTTTCTCTGGACCTTTGCCTTCTGGGACCTGTTCTATTATCTCTCACTTTACATTCTTATCAAATGGCCTCCGAGTCTTAAATCCATTGATGTGCTTTTCCTTATACCGGTGCCATGGATTGCCCCGGTCTGGTTCCCGGTTGGAGTGTCTTCTCTTACCATACTGACAATTGCGGTTCTTTACCTTCTCAAAGTGTTATAAACTGACTATTTTTACTGAATAATCACATCCCTTGTTAAAGTATCCCGACACCTCGCTGAGGCTTGATACAATTTTCCGGTCGCTGAAATACAGGAATTACCGTCTGTTCTTCAGTGGTCAGAGCATCTCCCTGATCGGGACGTGGATGCAGCGTATTGCAATGCCCTGGCTGGTTTATCACATGACGGGATCGGAACTGCTATTAGGTGTGGTGAGCTTTGCGGGCCAGATACCGACCTTCCTGTTGTCACCGCTGGCAGGTGTGGTTACCGACAGGCAGAACAAGTACAAAGTGCTCCTGGTAACACAGATTGCATCGCTGGTACAGGCTTCGGTTCTTGCTTTCCTCGCACTTACAGGTACGATCGAGCTCTGGCATATTGTTGTCCTGAGTGTGATTATGGGATGCGTCAATGCATTCGATGTGCCCACCCGCCATTCCCTCGTGATCGACATGGTCGAGAATAAAGATGACCTCGGCAATGCCATTGCGCTGAATTCGCTGATGTTCAACGGAGCACGGCTTCTCGGCCCGTCAGTGGCTGGGCTCCTCCTTGCGGTCACAAGCGAAGGTGTTTGTTTTCTCATAAACGCGATCAGTTATCTTTTTGTAATAGGATCTATCCTTATGATGAGGATTGAGGTAAGAAAATCCCCGGTTAACAATAAGCAAATTTTCAGGGAGCTGAGGGAAGGTCTGAATTATGCTTTTGGTTTTGCACCCATCAGGCATCTTCTCCTGCTGCTGACAGTTGTAAGCCTCACCGGGATGTCGTACCAGGTGCTGATGCCGGTATATGCAAAAGATATCCTGCACGGAGGCTCTTCAACATATGGCTTCATGATGGGTGCTGCAGGTCTGGGGGCGCTGGCCGGTGCAATTTTCCTGGCATCGAGAACGACGGTGCTGAGGCTTGGAAGGCTGATCCCTGCGACTACGATCCTTGCAGGCGCCGGGCTGATCGTGCTTGCATTCTCGAGGTTTTTTCCTGCAGCATTGCTGCTTATGGGCACGATCGGGGCAGGCATGATGCTGCAGTCTTCAGCAAGCAACACCATTCTGCAGACAATAACCGATGATGACAAGCGCGGCCGCATTATGAGCCTTTATACAATGGCAGTAATGGGAACTGCGCCTTTCGGCAGCCTGATGTCGGGAGCACTCGCCAAAGCAATCGGGACACCCAATACAATCCTGATATTCGGTATCTGCACAATTGCCGGGGCACTGATATTCCTCAGGAAGCTTCCGGAATTAAG
>DATGWQ010000068.1:0-20046 GCA_035299385.1 Bacteroidales bacterium
ACATTCCGCTCCTATGGTGCTCTGCTCTCCTTCACTTCCAAAGTATACCTGGTTATTTTCCTAATATCAGATTGGCGAAATGCAGAGCCGCGTAGCGGCGGAATGTTTGTAGCCGGGGATATTAAATGAAAGATTTAACGAGCCGCGTAGCGGCGGAATGTTTGTAGCTATCTAATAATTGGAGAGGTCGTAGAGCCGCGTAGCGGCGGAATGTTATAGATTTCTGTTAATTTTTACATTCCGCTCCTACGGAGCTCGAAAACTGATAAAAACGCTCATTATTGCTACAAACATTCCGCACCTATGGTGCTCTGCTCTCCTTCACTTCCAAAGTATACCTGGTTATTTTCCTAATATCAGATTGGCGAAATGCAGAGCCGCGTAGCGGCGGAATGTTATAGATTTCTGTTAAATTGTACATTCCGCTCCTACGGAGCTCGAAAACTGATAAAAACGCTCATTCTTGCTACAAACATTCCGCACCTATGGTGCTCTGCTCTCCTTCACTTCCAAAGTATACCTGGTTATTTTCCTAATATCAGATTGGTGAAATGCAGAGCCGCGTAGCTGCGGAATGTTATAGATTTCTGTTAAATTTTACATTCTACGGAGCTCGAAAACTGATAAAAACGCTCATTATTGCTACAAACATTCCGCACCTATGGTGCTCTGCTCTCCTTCACTTCCAAAGAATACCTGGTTATTTTCCTAATATCAGATTGGTGAAATGCAGAGCTGCGTAGCGGCGGAATGTTCCATGTTTCCAATACGTAGCGGCGGAATGTTTGCAGATACTGCAATTCACAGCATTAAATACGCCATTTGCCGGTATGCCTGACGCGTTTCCGGTACCTGTTTTTCAATTTTGTAAGAGAGAACTGGTTTTTTTTGCAGCAAAATAATATTTACGAAGTCTTTAGGGAAAATTCCCGGTACGGGACTTTTTATAAAACCACTCATTATTAACTGAAAACTATGTTACGGAATCTCCTTAAACACAGCGTACGGTCCTACAAAAGGCAGGTATCATATATACTGATAAATGTGATGGGACTGGCGATCGGAATTGCATGCAGCCTTCTGATCGCTCTTTATATTATAAATGAATCGACCTACGACAGGTACAATGTCAAAAAAGACAGAATATTCAGGACAATCCTCAACGGCAAAATCGGGGGACAGGAGGTCACTATATTTGCTTCCCCGTCGGTGATGGGCCCAACACTGGTTAAGGAATTCCCTGAAGTCGAGGATTTCTGCAGGTTCGACGGCGGAGGCCCGACCGTACTGGAATACAATGGACAGGCATTTACCGAAGACCACCATATAGAAGTTGACTCTTCATTCTTTAATATATTCTCAATACCTGTCCTGAAAGGTGATCCCGCCAATCTGCTGAACGGTCCGCATAAAGCCGTTCTTTCGGAATCAACTGCAAAGAAGATTTTTGGCGATGAGAACCCAATTGACAAGCAGATCAAAGTGGGAACAGATACCGTCCGTTACACAGTTTCGGGGGTGATGGCCGATATACCGGCAAAAAGCCATTTCGAGGCGAATATCCTTACTTCATTCATGACAAGCCGGGCGTCGCAGAATCCTGTCTGGCTCAGCAACAATTTAAGCACATACCTGCTCCTCAAGCCGAACACATCCTTTGAAACAGTCAATGCAAAATTTCCTGATCTGTTACTCAAATATGTTAGTCCGGAGGTAGAAAAGTATATGGGAGTCAGCATGGAAGATTTCGTTAATAAGCAGGGAAACGTATACAGGTTTTACCTTCAGAATCTTAAGGACATACATCTTGACCCCTCGATACAGCAGCATTTCAAGGCAGCTATCGATCCGAAATATCTTAAGATCTTTGGTGCGATTGCCGTCCTCATTATTGTAATTGCAGCTATCAATTTCATGAATCTGTCTACTGCCCAGGCTTCAAGAAGGGCCAGGGAAGTGGGGATTAAGAAAGTGGGAGGATCAACCCGCGGTATGCTGATTACTCAATTCCTCGCGGAGTCAACAATACTTGCAGTATCGTCATTGATCCTTGCTGTTTTTATCATCAAACTGACCCTTCCTTATTTCAGCGACATGCTCGATGTGGACCTCAGCCTTAAGCTGCTGTCGGACTGGTACACAATTCCGGTCCTGGTACTTTTTTCAGTCCTTGTCGGTGTCGTTTCAGGAAGCTATCCCGCATTCTACCTGTCATCATTCAATCCTTATGATGTGCTGAAAGGTGCGATGAAGACAAGCTCGAGGAACACTAATCTCAGGAGGGTCCTTGTTGTTTTCCAGTTTGCAGTCTCAATCCTGCTTATCATCGGCACTCTTATAATGTACAGGCAGATAAGCTTCATGCTGCATAAAGATGTCGGGTTCAACAAGGAACGCCTGCTTGTTATCGACAGGGCTCATGCCATCGGGCAGAAAATGAGATCCTTCAAGGATGAAGTCAGGCAGATCCCCGGTGTTGTGAATATTGCAAGCTCTACGGCTGTGCCCGGGCGCAACAACAATAACAACGGCTATGGTATCGAGGGCAGGAGTGAAGAATCATTCCTCCTCACGACAACCTGGGTCGATTACGATTTCCTCGATACGTATGGAATGAAGCTCGCATCCGGAAGATGGTTTGATAAATCATTTTCATCCGACAGCACAGCAGTGCTTATCAATGAAAGCGCAGTCAGGAATTTCAGTCTTTCAGACCCTGAGAAAACCAGGTTTATTGATCCGGGCGATAAAAACCGCATGTTCAGACCTGTGCTGGGAGTTGTGAAAAACTTCAATTTTGAATCCCTCAGGAATCCGATAAACCCTTATATAATGAAGGTACAGGATAAAAATATGCTCTGGGGTTATATCACAGTGAGACTGCAGGCAGGCGACAATTCAAAAACCATTGCCGCACTTGAATCCAAATGGAAGGAGTTTGTCCCGAATACACCGCTGCAGTACTATTTTCTTGATGCTGATCTTGAAAACATGTATATTCAGGAAAAACAGAATGCCAAAATGGCTGTGATATTCTCGATACTTGCGATACTTGTCGCCTCATTGGGATTATTCGGACTGACATCCTTTACAGTTGAACAGAAAACAAAGGAAATAGGAGTGAGGAAAGCCATGGGATCATCCGTGGGTGGCATCTATGTTGAGGTATCGAAAGAAATTATAATCCTCGTTTCAATTTCCGCCATAATCGCCTGGCCTGTTGTATATTACTGGGCTGGACAGTGGCTTGAGAATTTTTATTTCAGGATCAATCCTGGATTATTCAGCTTTGTCTCAGGTTTGGTCATAGCTCTTGGTATAGCAGTTTCTACAATAAGTTACCGGATCATGAAAGCTGCAAGAGTTAATCCAGCCCAGTCACTTAAATATGAATAAGCCGGCTATATGTTCAAAAACTATCTTCTTGTTGCATTCAGAAACCTGTTCAGGAACAGGGTATTCACGGTTATTAACATTATAGGCCTGGGACTCGCACTTGCACTCTGCATCGTGGCATTTTTCAACCACATGTTCAATTATGAGTTCGACAGGAACAATGCAAACTATGACGGGATCTACAGGGTAAACAGTTTCAGGGATATGCAGGGGAGGGAGCAGGAATACGGGTCTGTTCCTGCTACCCTGGGACTGCATATCAAAAATGATGTGCCGGGTATAGAAAACTCCGCACGCCTGGCAAGATCAGGGTCGCCGGTGAAGGTTGGCGATAATGTGTTCCCGACAATGATCTCCTACGTCGATCCCTCGTTTGTGAATATTTTCACATTTGAGCCTGTAAACGGTGACCTGAAGTCGATAGAAAGCAGGAATAATGTCATCATCAGCCGGGATATGGCTGAACGGTTATACGGAAAGGATTATCCTGTCGGCAAATCACTGTCGATAGTGAATGACCGGAATAAGGAGTTCACTTACACAGTCGCCGGAGTGTTCGAAAATCTTCCGATGAATTGCAGCTTCAGGATAGATGTCCTCACACATTTTGACAATTTCCTGCAGATGTGGGATCTCAAGGATTCTGACTGGAAGTTCAACACAACAGCGCTTTTTCTGCAGATAAGTGATGAATCGGCTCTTTCCTCAATCACACGAACACTTGCAGGATATGTTGATGTCCAGAATAAGGCAAGAGAGGATTTCAGGATAAA
The DNA here is from genome assembly GCA_035299385.1 of Bacteroidales bacterium. Classification (GTDB taxonomy): domain Bacteria; phylum Bacteroidota; class Bacteroidia; order Bacteroidales; family VadinHA17; genus LD21. Next base: position 4,170 of record DATGWQ010000068.1, read on the forward strand.
CAGGTGGGTACTTGTCCCGTTAAAAGATGTGGGGGATAATTCCAGGAACATCTGGAATTCCGGTCTTTTCCCTGCAATGCATCCGGCTGCCGTGAAAGCTCCGCCGATAATGGCAATTTTCATCCTTCTGATAGCCTGTTTCAATTTCGCGAATACTTCAATTGCAACTTTCAGCAAGAGACTGAAGGAGATCGGGTTGAGAAAGACTTTTGGCGGTCAGAGAAGGCAGCTTGTATCCCAGTTCATGTTTGAAACTTTCGTTATCTGCCTTCTGGCACTCTTTGTTGCAATTGCATTTGCCCAGTGGCTCGTGCCCGCGTACAGCAGCCTGTGGTCTTACATGTCACTCAAGCTGACGTTCATGGAATATCCGATGTTCTGGTTTTTCCTTCTTATGCTGCTGGGTGCCACGGGCTTCATGTCTGGTGTCTACCCTGCGTTGTATGTAAGTTCGTCCAATGTCGTGAATGTAATAAAAGGCTCATCAGGGTTCAGGGGGACCGGTAAGTTTTCCGTCGTGCTTCTTGCCGTTCAATTCACTATTTCTGTAATGTCACTTGTCCTGGGGATAATTTTTGTCAACAATGCTGCATTCCAGAAGAAGATCGACAGGGGATATGACCACAGGAATCTTATAATTATGCCTCTTCCACCCGAGAATTATGTTTCATTCAGAAATGAGGTTCTTTCAAACCCGAAAGTAATTTCTGCCGAGGGGACACAGGATCATATTGAATGGGGCGCCGGCAGAAGGCCTTTCAGGGATGGTGAAAAACAGCTTGAAGTTGATTTCATGAATGTCGGGCCCGGTTATCTTTCAACCATGGGTGTAAGGTTAGCGGAAGGCCGGCTTTTTGATGAGACAAGGGCTGACGCAGACAGGAAAAACGGGTCAGTGGTCGTGAACAGGATGCTGGTCAAAGGATTCGGATGGACGGAAGCAGTCGGTAAGACCATAACACTTTACGATACACTCAGATTCAATGTAATCGGGGTAGTGGATGATTTTTACAACAGCGGCATGTGGGCGAAGATAGAACCTGCCGTTATCAGGCTTGCTCCGAATCAGCAATACTACAGTATGGCAGTGCATGCCAGGCATGAGGACCTTGCTTCAATTGTCGAATTTATGAAGGTTAAATGGAAGGAGCAGGGAACAAATTTTGTGTTCGGAGGAAGGCCGCAGGAAGAAATTATGCAGGAGGAAAGGGATATTAACGGCAGTATAATGAAAGTGAACATCTTCCTGGCACTGGCCGCAACATTGCTGTCACTTATTGGCATGTACAATATGGTTTCCCTCGATATAATAAAACGTACAAAAGAGATAGGGATAAGGAAGATACAGGGCGCTCCTGTACCTGTTGTCATGTATATAATGAGCAGGAAATACATTCTTGTCCTGGCTATTGCGGCTATTCTCGGCTGTGCGGGAGGTTACTATCTTGCATTGAAGCTGATGGACAGCATCTGGGATTATTTTGTCCATATAACAGCCGGGATGCTTCTTCTTTCGGCTTTCATTCTGATTTCAGCAACAACAGTAACAATCATTTTCAAAATATGGGCGGCCGCCATGAAGAACCCTGTTATATCACTCAGGTACGAATAAAAAACTGTCCCGCTTTTTCGCGGGACAGTTTTTCATAGATGTGCGGGAAAATATGTTGGTTGAGCAGTTGCCTAATACATTTTGTTGATCAGTTGTCCGAACTCATCGCGGTTTTTGAGTGGGAATGTGAGGCACCTGCCATCGTTGGTAACAACATTCAGGCATTTGTCAGAGAAGAAGCCTTTGCTGAAGTATATGATCTCGCGAATGTTGTCGAACAGAATTTCCATGTTGAATTTTTCAGTGTCAGGATTCATTGTTTTAAAATAGATCCTCTGGTTTGTAACGATGAATTTTCCTTCGACCTTTTTGTTTTCAACTACCTGGTTGGTATCTCCTGCTTTCAGGACGATCTCGTTAGGGTTCAGTTTGACTGTCATTGCCTTTATGATTAGTTTTCTGATATAAAGACCGGATAGAAAATAAAATGCTGCATAAAAAATAAAAAAAAAGTTACACAGAGTTGCACAGAAAAGCACAGAGTTGCACAGAGATCAGCTTAAGAAAACCTCTGTGGCTCTCTGTGGTCCTCTGAGTAACAGATTTAAAAATTTATGTCTAAATATTTTACATTTTTATTATCTTGTAACCATTATTCTTTAGAGATGATCAAAGGCACACTGCTTGTAATTGATGAGAACAGATCCGACCTGAACCAGCTTTGCAACGACCTGGGCAATGAGGCGGAAAACATCATACCGTTGCAGAACTCAGGCAGGACCTATGAGGTGTTGTCAAAGAATGAAGTTGACATAGTTCTCCTTGACATGAACTTCAGAGCCGAAGTCAATACAGGCAATGAAGGTCTTTTCTGGATGAAGGAGATCCTGAAGCACGACAATAATATCAGCATCATCATTATAACAGCCAATGGAAATATTGAGCTCGCCGTCAAGGCCATCAGGGAAGGCGCGGTCGATTTTATCCAGAAGCCATGGGATACTGCCAAGCTTGTTTCAGTATTGAATCTTGCATGGAAGCTGAGGATCTCCAGGCTGGAGGCAAGCGATCTGAAGAAAGATAACCAGCTTCTGAAGAAACAGATAAACACAGGGGGTGAGAAGCTTGTAACCGGAGCCTCCCCTACAATGATCAATGTCCTTAATATAATACGCAAAGTTGCGGGGACCGAGGCCAACATACTCATAACAGGAGAAAATGGTACAGGTAAGGAACTGGTGGCACGGGAGATACACAGGCTTTCAAAGAGGTCGGATGAGCTTATGGTGAGCGTCGATATGGGATCAATAACCGAGACGCTGTTTGAAAGCGAGCTTTTTGGTCACGTCAGAGGGGCATTCACGGATGCTGTCGACGACAGGAAAGGCAAATTTGAACAGGCAAACAGGGGAACTCTCTTTCTCGATGAGATCGGGAATCTTTCTCTCAGATCACAGTCAAAGCTGCTGAGCGTCCTTCAGAACAGGCAGGTGGTGAGGGTCGGATCGAACAGACCGGTGCCCGTCGACATACGGCTGGTCTGTGCCACTAACCGGAATCTGAGGGAGATGGTGGATGAAGGATCTTTCAGGGAGGACCTTTTCTACAGGATTAACACGATCATGATAGAAGTTCCGCCATTGCGTGACCGGGTCGATGACATCCCGATACTTGCTTCCCACTTTTTAAAGATGCACTCGGAGAGATATGGAAAGACCGGTTTGAAATTCAATACCCATGCGCTTGAAAAACTGTCCAATCACGACTGGCCGGGGAATGTGCGTGAGCTGCAGCATTCTGTCGAGAAAGCCGTGATAATGTGTGATTCGCCAGTGCTGAAGCCTTCAGACTTCGCCTTCACCGCCCGTCAGCAAAGAACAGGTCTCACAGAAATGACCCTGGAGCAGATGGAGAAGCAACTGATTGCTGACACCCTGCAGCGTCATCATTCAAACCTCACCGTCGTTGCCTCAACGCTGGGAATAACCCGGCAGACGCTGTATAACAAGATGAGTAAATACGGACTGGGGAAGTAATCCGGCCGGGCGACAATGCGACAATGCGACAATGCGAAAAAGCGATAAGGACGAGGAGTTTTATCGCCCAATCGCTTCATCGCCCGATCGCCCACTTGTCTTAATTTACTATCTGCCCGTCAAACAGGTTCACTATCCTGTGGGCATAACCTGCGTCCCTGTCATTATGTGTCACCATAATGATCGTGGTCCCTTCCTTGTTGAGCTCCGTAAGCAGGTTTATCACTTCGATACCATTTTTGGAATCGAGGTTACCTGTCGGCTCGTCAGCGAGGATGAGCTTCGGATTGGCAACGACCGCCCTGGCAATTGCGACCCTCTGCTGCTGTCCACCGGAAAGCTGCTGGGGGAAATGTTTTGCACGATGGCTGATTTTCATTCTTTCAAGCACATCCTCGACCCTCTGTTTCCTTTCAGAAGCTTTCATCTTCAGGTAAATGAGGGGAAGCTCGACGTTTTCGTATACGTTCAGCTCATCAATAAGGTTGAAGCTCTGGAATACAAATCCAATATTCCCCTTGCGGAATATTGTCCTGTCGCGCTCCTTGAGATTGGCAACCTCTGTACCGTTGAAGACGTAGCTGCCCGAAGAGGGGTTGTCGAGCAGACCCAGTATGTTCAGAAGCGTTGATTTACCGCATCCTGACGGTCCCATTACGGCCACATATTCGCCTTCCTTGACATGCAGGCTGACTTTGTCGAGTGCGGTAGTTTCAACCTCCTCGGTTCTGAAGACCTTTGTTAAATCGCTTGTTTTGATCATGACAATGAATTTTAATTGAGTTATCTGGACTTTAAAATCAGTTTTTCATTTTTTCCGAAAGTCTCATAACCTGAGACTATGACTTTTTCACCCGGTGTCAGGCCTTCGAGAACTTCATAGTATTTCGGATTCTTTCTGCCTATTGAAATGCTGCGCTTGTGAGCTGTCTTTCCTTCAGCATCGAGGACAAAGATCCATTGGCCGCCTGTTTCCTGGAAGAATCCGCCAACGGGCACCAGCACTGATCTCTTTGGCTGACCAAGCTGCAGGCTCGTGTAATAGGTCTGACCAGAACGGATATTGTCAGGCATGCTGTCGGTGAAGACCATGTCGATTTTGAATGTGCCGTTCCTGACTTCAGGATAAACTCTCCTCACGGAAAGGTCAAACTTGTTACCCTGGCGGTCGAGTGTTGCAGTGAGCTGGGTACGGACCCTGTCAATATAGTGTTCGTCTATTTCAGCAGTTACCTTATATGAGGTGAGCACGTTTATCTCACCCATATTCTGTCCTCTTTGTATCGACTGACCGATTTCAGGAACAAGCAATCCGAGCTGCCCGTCAACGGGTGCAGTGACATCCAGGTTTTTTACTCTGTCTTTCACCAGCGACAGGTTCCTTCTCATGTTAACAAGATCGTTTTTCATTGTCTCCACGTTAACTGAGCGAAAGATTGAATCCTGTGTCTGCCTTTCGATAAAAAGCTCTTTCGATCTTATTGCCATTTCCATATCCTCTTTTGATCTCAGATATTCTTCTTTTGAGATCAGGCTATCTTTTATCAGAATTTCATTCTGATGAAAATTACGCGTCTTGCGTTCAATATCATAACCTAAAGTGACAAGCTCTCTTTTTATCTGCAGCTTATCCTGTTCCATTGCAATCTGGGTATTCCTCAGCATATTCTCTTTATAAGCAAGATCACCTTCGCTGTTAAGAATATTCAGATACAGGTCGGGATTTGACAGTCTGAGTATGACATCTCCTTTCCTGACCATGGATCCTTCTTCAATAACCTTTTCCTCCACACGACCACCTTCCTGTGCATCGAGAAAGATTGTGGTTATCGGTTCTACTGTTCCCGGTACTGTGATATAATCATTGAACTGGTCTTCAGTTACGCTTTCGATGATAAGCTTGTCAGCTTCGACCTTGTATGTTGAAGTGCGGTCCGTAAAGAATGCCATATATACAAGCCCAAGCAGCACGGCGGCTCCGATTATATACCAGACGTGCTTCTTCTGTAATCCTTTCTTCTTTTCAATTGGTCTGTCCATCTTATTGGTTTTTATTCTGTGTTGTTATTTGTTACTTTTTAACCTACCCCTTTGCCCCATGCCCTGCGCCCATGCCCCATGCTCTACATCCCAAACTTCCCTTCATATTCCCCTGATGTATAGAACTGGAGTGTCATTCTCCTTATCATCAGCTGCAGCCTGGTTCTGAGAGCCTCCGTTTCGGCCTGGAACAAGGTCGTTTTTGCGGCTGAATAGTCTGTTACATCGACAATGCCCGATTCAAACTTTTTCTCCACTGCAGCGAATGATTTCAGGTTATAATCATAATTCGACTGTGCAGCTCCGAATTCATCCTTTCCCCTGTTGAAATCGAGACATGCATTCTCAATCTCGGTATACAGGGAATTTTTCTCCTGTTCAAGCCTCAGTTCCGTATCATCCCTTCTGATCCTTGCCATCCTGATGTTCCTTCCAGTGCGGTAGTTGTTGAAGATAGGAATGTCGAGTGAAAGGAAAACAGCCTGGCTTCTGTTATTGCTGAGCTGGGTGGAATACGAATCCTGTTCACCGACGCCTTCACCGATCACCTTGTAGAATCCCGTGAACAGCTGTCCGCCGGCAGTAAGGCTGGGCGATATCAGTCCCTTTGCAGCGGCGAGCTGCTTCCTGTTACCCCTGAGCTGGTATTCGATAGCCTTGAGCCTTGGCAAAGTTTCGGCGGCGATAGCGTACACGCTGTCAGTATCGAAACTCTCATCCGGTATCAGGATGTTGCTGAGATCAGGTACAACGATATCGAATGGCTCGCCGGCTCCCAGCTGAAGCATCTGGCGGAGATTTGTAAGGGCCTGGTCAGCTGTGTTCTGTGCAATTGTATAATCAAGCTTGTCGGCTGAAACCCTGCTCTGCATTTCGTATTCCTTTGAAACGGCTTCCCTGCCGGTTGCGACCATGCTGCTGATCCTCTTCAGCTGCTCTTCCGACAGCTCCATCTTCATTTTTGAAGCAGCTTCAAGGCCCCTGGTGTAAATAACCCTGTAGAATTGTCCGAGAATATCGATTATCAAAGCGTTTCTCTGAACCTTTTCGAGTTCGACTCCCGCCTTCACCATGTACCTGTTTGCAGCCAGTGTATTCATTTCAGCAAATCCGCTGAAAAGGGTTACGCTGCTTGTGAGATAATACGAGTGACTTATATTCTGCTTGAAAGTTATAAGGTTGGTTGTCGGGTCAACAGATCTTCCGAAACCTATTCTCCCATCCGAGCCTGCATTCATTGACGGGAAAAGGTTCAGCTTTGATTGAAGATAGTCCGTTTTGGATGTTTCGGTTTGAAGAACCTGCCTTTTAAGTCCGATGTTATTTGTGATCGCATAATTAATGCAGTCTTCAAGTGTCCATTTCTTATCCTGTGCAAACGTCCCTGAAATTGCTGTTATGATAAGTGTTATTATAATAAGGTATTTCTTCATCACGGTTTGTTAAAGTTTATCCTGGATCGGCAAACTGTATGCCAATTCATATATTTACTTTTATATCAGCATATTATAAAACGTTGAATATTGATAAATGTCTAATAAATAGACAATACTGAATGATTTTTTACCAGCAGGGGGCAGCAATCAAAAAAAAAAATTTGCACCGTACTTCCTAATTACATAATTTTGAACAGCTTCAGAAATTTTCATAAGAATGGTCCGAAAGAAAAAAGACTATTTTATACTGGAATTTTTTAAAAGCGGCCCTTTTATTCTTCTGATTGTCATGGCTTTCCTGATCATTCTTGGAGCATATCTTACAAATCATAAGAAGGATGTGGTAAAAATGAGGGAAGATGTTATATATATCGCTCCCGGCACCCGCCATTAAGCAATTCCCCGCAGAATTTCCTTTTTTCTAATTTGATTTTTAATTATTAATATTAAAAATTATTCACTGTTGTTTTTGTTTCGACGGGGACCGGTGAGTTTTGAATACCAGTTTTATTGATAATTCTGTGAAATTGAATCATTAAGAAGTGGTTTATGGCTTCACTCGACATGAGGACCGTGCTTTTCAGCTTCGTGCTGATAAATATTTTGAGCTCGCTCGTAATTTTGTTTTTATGGATCAGGTATCGCAACAGATATAAGGGCCTTGGGTATCTGGCTATCGCATTTTCACTGCAGATGATAGCCTATATCCTTATCATCATTCGCAGTTGGCTGCCACTCTGGATCTCAATCGATTTTGCAAATGCACTTTCTGTTGCCGGAATATTCACAGGTTATATCGGACTGGAAAAATATACAGGACGGATCACATCGAGGATTCCTGGTTACGCGTTCCTGGCTCTTCTTGCAATATTGCACATCATTTTCAGTTACCTGAAACCAGACCCTACTGCAAGATATCTCATCATATCGCTTGCGTACTTCATTTTGTTCGGCCGATGTGCATGGCTGATGATCAAAGGCGCCCCTAAGGAAATGCGGAGTCTTACTGAAATGACAGGATATGTGTTCGCAGGGCTGAGCCTCCTGTCTCTGTTTAAAATAGTTGATTTCATCATCAGGGGGCACAAACCAGCCGATTACTTCAATTCTGATAATCTTGAAGCAGTTGTAATGTTCACCTATCAGATGTTCATCATACTTCTGACAATCAGCCTGTCCTTCATGCTTAACCGGCATCTGTTGAGTGATGTTAAATCGGAAGAAGAGCAATTTTCCACTACTTTTCAGACAGCACCAAATGCGATTACCGTCGCGGAATCCCCGTCAGGTAAACTTATCGATATCAACGAAAGCTTTTGCCTTCTTACCGGGTATAGTGTTTCAGAAGCTGTGGGTAAAACGGCACTGGAATTATCTTTATGGAAAAACACAAAGGACAGGGAAGGAATGATCGAGGAACTTTTAAAAAATGAAGTTGTACATAAGCGTGAATTCCAGTTCAGGAAAAAATCCGGTGAGGTTTATACAGGACTTTATTCCGCCAAGATCATTGAATCCAAAAGCGGGCGCAGGATAATAACCAGCGTTCTTGATATTACCGAAAGGAAAAAACTACTTGATACAATAAGGTACGAAAGGAATCTTCTGAGGACACTGATTGACAACATACCGGATCCTGTCACAATCAAAGATACCGAGGGTCGGTACCTGCTTAATAACAAGGCGCATCTGCAGGTTATAGGAGCGGAAAGACAGGAGGAGGTTATCGGGAAGAACACCTTTGACTTTTTCCCTTCAAAGGAAGCTGAAATATATAACAGGGACGACAAAACTGTGCTGGATTCAGGGAAAATGATAATCGATAAGGTAGAATATGCAAGACATGCTGATACCGGCTTTCCATACTGGCACCTGACCAGTAAGATCCCCATAAAGGACGATTCGGGCAAAGCTGTTCAGATACTTACGATAAGTCATGATGTGACAGAAAGAAAAAGATCGGAAGATGCATTGCGTGAAACTGATGAATTCAACAGGTCGCTTCTGAGAACAATTCCATTCGGGATGGATGTTGTGGATGAAACCGGTACGATCCTCTTCACAGGCGAAAGCTTCAGGCAGATGTTCGGCAATGAATGTACCGGTAAAAAATGCTGGGAGCTGCTGTGTGACAATCGCCAGCAATGTACAGGATGCCCTTTAATGGCAGGCATCAAGACGGGTGTTACAGAAATATGCGAAGTTTCGGGGATTCTTGGCGGAAAAGTTTTCGATATTTATCATACAGGAATGATGTATCATGGCAAAAAGGCAATGCTCGAGATATTCCATGATATCACTGAACGGAAAAGGAATGAAGGGGAACTGATAAGATCGAAGGAGAAAGCTGAGGAAAGCGACAGGCTGAAAACAGCTTTCCTTCACAATATCTCCCATGAGATCAGAACTCCCATGAATGCCATTGTGGGCTTTTCAAACCTTCTGAGGGAGCCGGGCATTACAAGGGAGGAACATGATTCATACACTGAGATTATTGCCCGCAGCAGTAATCATCTGCTTTCAATTGTAAACGATGTAATAGAGATTTCCAATGTTGAAGCCGGTCGTCTGAAAGCGGCAACCGCTGAAGTCAGCCTGCGCAACCTGCTTAATGATCTGCATCAGCAGTTCAGACCAATGGCAGCTGAAAAGAACCTTCAGCTTACCGTCGATATTCCTGTAAAAGGCGAAGTGTCACACATCAGTACAGACAGCACGAAACTTATTCAGATACTGTCGAATCTCCTCAACAATGCTTTCAAGTTCACTGATACCGGCAATATTACTTTCGGATATACTGTAAAAGAGCCCGATATCGAATTTTTTGTATCCGATACGGGCATCGGTATTGAACCATTTGAACAGCCAAGGATCTTTGAGCGTTTTTACCAGGTCGACAGCACTGTTACAAGAATGCATGAGGGTACTGGCATCGGCCTTTCCATTTCCAAAGCCTATGTTGAGTTACTTGGAGGAAAGATATGGCTCAGATCGGCGCCTGGCAGGGGATCAATATTCTATTTTACAATTCCCTTATTGAAAAACGGCCATGAGCTTAATTACAGGATCTGAGAGGCGGAAGAAGAATTACTGATCACCTTAAACAAAAACATAATTTGTTTGGTTTTTAATAAGGGATACTGTTACAAATTCGCAGATCCGCCTTATTTAATTCCGGGTCAATGAAATTATATTTTAATCTCGCGGCAGCACTGTTGATTTATTTTATCATGCCCTGCGGTCATGCATGGGGACAGGAAGAATCAGCAGCGGCAATTCAGTGGAAGAAATGGGAGCATACCTTAATTTCGCAGGACACTGCTGCTGGTCCGGTTAACGTGGAGGTAAGCTTTGATAATTCCGGTAAGAAGTTCAATACCGTGGCATTTACCGATGATGGTGTACACTACAGGTTCAGGGCGGCTTTTCCTGAGACGGGCTCATGGAAATGGGTTACAAATGCCAGTAACAAATCCGATCGCGGCCTTCATAACCGTAAAGGCAGGGTGGAAGTTGTGAGGTACATTGGAAACAATCAGCTATACCAGCATGGCGACCTGAAAATCAGCGAGGACAGGAGATACCTTGTGCACACGGATGATACACCATTTCTATGGATAGGAGATACAGGATGGAATGCCTCATTCAAGTCCGACATGGAAGAATGGAAAGAGTACACGGATACAAGGGCATCACAGGGTTTTTCGGTTATACAGATCAGCCCCCGGGGATTCGGAAACAGGACCACGGCATCGGAGAAACCGGATATTTCGTTCAGCTCCGATGGCAGACCGGATACCTTGTTCTGGAACGACCTTGAACGCAAGATCGATTATGCCAACGATAAAGGTATGATGATACTGCTTGTCGGTACCGGCAATGCATGGCGTGACAGGATGGCGAAGAATCCGTTGAACCAGAAATTTGAATATTATATTGCCGCCAGGTTCGCAGGCAGCATGGTTATCTTTTCACCTTCATTCGACCAGTTATTCGTGGATGAGCTCGATAAAGTAGCCGCTGAACTGAAGAAATGGACCAGGCACCTTGTCACGCAGCATCCCGGGACCAACCTGAAAGCAAACCTTACCTTCAGAAACTCAAATTCAGTAGATTTCAGTGGCCTGCAGTCCGGTCACCAGGGAGGTGATGTTTCAAAGGCATATGCCAGCGCCAGGCAATGGACCCTTGACATGTGGGGAGGCTCCCCCGTTAAGCCTGTTGTAATGCTGGAAACCATGTACGATTCACATGGCAGCAATGATGCACCGGGCTGGAGGGAAATGGATTCGCGCAAAACAGGATGGATTGCCTGGCTCTCAGGCGCAAGGGGATTCACATACGGTTGTGGTGATGTCCCTCCCAAAGTACCCGGCGGAAAGGGAGGCGTATGGATGTTTAACAAAGATTCATCCTCTTACGACTACTGGCGCAATGCCATAAACTGGAAAAGCGCAAGGCAGATGACGGTAATGAGGGCATTCCTTTCCTCTGTCGAATGGTGGAAACTGGTTCCCTCACCCGATCTGGTCAGAAACCAGGAAAAATCCGACACCCTGCAGATGTTGGCCTCGAAAAGTTATGACCTGAGTACAATAGTTGCTTATCTTCCTGATAACCCCCGGATTATTATCGACATGACAATATTCCCCGGGCCATACAATTCTTCATGGTTCAATCCTCAGACGGGCGACTTCCTGCCCAGCACGCAGATAACCGGGGGAGATCAGAACACGGTTTTCACAAGGCCTGAAGGATGGGACGATGCGGTTTTAAAGCTATCAAATCTCTGATCACCTTTTCATCATTTCATCCCTCAGGGATCTGAATGGGAAATTGCTGCTCCAGAGTGGAAAATCATCCGTCATACTGAGATCGTACCCGGTTTCAAAATAGATCCTGATATCATTTATCATGCCATCAAAATTCCACTTCTCAGGCTCATAATTGTCGGAGGGCTTGTGATAGTTTTCCTGTATCCATTTCTCGGATTGCTCAAGTCCCCATTCCCTGCCATGTTCTGAATTATCAACACCTTTGGAAAGATACAGTGAGGGAACACCTTTCTTTGCAAAGCTGAAATGATCCGAGCGGAAATATCCTCCCTTTTCAGGCGTGGGATCAGGAATGGCGTACCTGCCTTGTCTCTTCAGGACATCCTCAGCATATTTATCGAGCTCCGAATTTCCGTATCCTACAATGGTCATGTCCTTTGTCGGTCCGAAAATATTAAGTGCATCCATGTTTATGACAGCCGCAGTCTTTTCAAGGGGGAATATCGGGTTGTTTGCATAATATTCGCTACCCAGCAATCCCTGCTCTTCTCCTGTGACGGAGAGAAAAAGCACCGATCTTTTCTGCCCGGGTGAAGCCGTTGTAAAAGCTTTTGCTATCTCGAGCAGGCCAGCAACTCCAGTTGCATTGTCAACAGCCCCGTTGAGTATTGAATCACCTTCAAAGGAAGGGTTTATGCCAAAATGGTCCCAGTGTGCCGTGTAGATGATATATTCGTCTTTCCTGTCATCACCCGGACACAGGGCTGCAACATTGTTCGATTTGACATGATCGACCATGTTCTTAAAACCTGCGGATAGTTTAACGTTTAGCGGGACAGCTTTAAATCCTCTTTTTGAGGCATCCGTGGTCAGCTTCCTGATATCGAGACCTGCAGCTGAAAACAGTTTTCCTGCAGCATCGCCTGTTAACCAGCCTTTGAACCGGAGGTCCGATCGAAGGAACTCGTTGTTCTCAAGATAAAACTGAGGTCCCGACCAGCTGTTTTGAACAACAGCCCAGGGATATCCTGCTGCACCTGTCTCATGTATTATCAGCGCCGCATTCGCACCCTGTCTTGCCGCTTCTTCGTACTTGTAAGTCCACCTGCCGTAATATGTCATTGACTTACCTGTAAACAATGAGGAATCGCCCGTTGCATAACCCGGATCATTGATGAGCATCACTACAGTCTTGCCTTTCACATCAATACCATCATAATCGTTCCAGTTCCATTCAGGGGCATTAATCCCGTAACCTACAAAGACCATATCGGAATTGTCGATCCTGATCTCATTGCTCAGCATCGGGGAGCCGCCGATAAAATCATCTTTGAATTTGAAACTGAAATTGTTTTTGTTGCCGCTTATATTCAGCTGCATATTCTGATCGGCAGTGATCCTCAGCATTGAAACCTCCTGGAACCACGAACCATTGTTTCCGGGCTCAAGCCCGAGTTTTCCGAACTCTTCCGCCAAGTAATGAATTGTTTTCTCTTCGCCTTCCGTGGCCGGAGCCCTTCCGCCGAAATCATCGGAAGCAAGGACGGATATGTATTTTTTCAGGTCTTCAGCATTTATGCTTTTGCTTGCGGTTGAGACATCATTCTTTGGTTTGCATGATGTTGCAAGAAGAAGTGAGGACAGGAGTAAAATTGTGATTCTGTACATGATCTTTTTGCCGATAAAGATATAAAGTTTCCAATATCTCAGCCTCTTATCTGGAGAACAGGAATCCTTGTCTTATGCCTTATTTCCGTCGCGACGCTGCCGAGGATAATATCACTGAGACCACGATGACCATGAGTGGCCATGGCGATCAGGTCGCTGCCTTCCTTATCGGCAAGTGCGAGAATTTCCTTGTAAGGCTCGCCGAAAAGCAACACTGACCGTGCATCGAATCCTTCATTTCTGAATTCCTTTTCACGTTCACGGAGATATTTGTAATCATCACGCATCTCCTCCGATTCACCAAGGTCCTTCTGGTTTCTCGCCATGAACCCGTCGGCAACATGCACAAACAGGATCCTCGCATTTGTCATCCTCGCAAGAGGCCGGATATGATTCAGGATGACATTATCGGTTTCGCTGTTATCCAATGGAACAAGTATGTTCTTGTACATGGCTGCATTCTGTTTAGAAGATTACACTGAACAGCAAATAAATGTTTAATGATATAATTATGGCTGTTATGCACCAGGAGGCGATCCTGAGCCATTTTTTGTTTACGAATTTTCCCATCTTCGCTTTGTTGCCTGTGAAGCTTACCAGCGGCACAACTGCAAAGCTCAGCTGCAGGGAAAGGATGACCTGTGAGAGTATGAGCAGGTTTCCTATGCCCCTCTCACCATAAAATCCGGCTACGATAACTGCCGGGATTATGGCAACCATCCTTGTAAGCAGCCGCCTTACCCATGGCCGTAACCTGATGTTAAGGAATCCTTCCATTACGATTTGCCCCGCCATCGTTCCCGTGAGGGTCGCATTTTGCCCGGAGGCCAGGAGTGCAACCCCGAAAAATGCACTTGCCAGAGGCGCTCCCAGCAGAGGGGTAAGAAGCTTATAAGCATCGTTAATGTCAGCTACATCATTATGGCCGCTTTGGTGGAACACCGAGGCGCTTATGATGAGAATGGCGGCATTGATGAATAATGCAAGCATCAGCGAAACCGTCGAATCTAGGGTGGCGTATTTTATAGCCATCTTCTGGCCGGTAACTGACCTTGTGTATTTGCGGGTCTGTACAATGCTTGAATGAAGGTAAAGGTTATGCGGCATTACTGTTGCACCCATAATTCCGATAGCAATGTACAGCATCTCAGGGTTGGTAACTATCTGCTTCGCAGGTATGATTCCGCCGAGTACTTCATTGATGACGGGTTTTGAAATAATAAGCTCATAAATGAAGCAAAATCCAATGACTGCAATGAGGCCTGAAACAAGCGCTTCAATATATCGGAACCCCTTATTCTGAAGATAAAGTACTATCAGAACATCGAGGGCGGTCATGATAACACCGGCGACGAGCGGTATACCGAAAAGAAGATTCAGTGCAACTGCCGAACCGATCACTTCCGCAAGGTCGCATGCCGCAATTGCTATCTCGCATAGAATCCAGAGCAGAATGGTGAATTTTCTTGAATAGCTGTCCCTGCAGGCTTGTGCAAGGTCACGGCCTGAAACAATTCCGAGCTTGAGCGCGAGATGCTGAAGCATTATTGCTACGAGATTGGAAATGACTATAACCGAAAGGAGAGTATACCCGAACCTGGCACCACCTGCGAGATCGGTCGCCCAGTTTCCCGGATCCATGTAGCCCACCGCTATAAGAAACCCTGGCCCCATGAAAGCAAACAGTTTTTTCCAGAAGCCTGCAGACGCATCAACCGGTATGGTTGCATTCACTTCAGGCAGGGAAACGGTGGCCACATCCCTGTTCCACCCGTTCATTTTTTTCACGCCTTCCTTCACCAATGCTTCTCTGCCGGGTTCACCGCTGAGGTCAATGTCTTTCCTGTTGCCCTTCATTTAAAAAAACCTGTTATGCTTTAACAATAATGATTGTTTAATGTTTTAATGCACATGCCTGCATAAGGACTAATCGGATATCTTTGTAAGAACAGGAAATCATAACCTATGGGTTTTCACACTATAATCACACTTTCATATCTCATCCCGGGCCTGTACATTTTTGTACGGGTATGGCAGTTATTTATTCCTCGCAGGCACATTCTGCACTATATCCTGGTATACGGGATCCTTTTTGCCATTTATCCATTGCAAAACCTGGCAGGGGATTCCGGCTCCCGGATCCGGGAAATATTGGGGATATTCTCCGGTTACCTTATTGCTTTTATGCTGTATGTTTTCCTTTCTGTACTTGTCACCGATGTACTCCTGCTGGTGAACCTGGCATTCAGGATAGTCCAATGGGACCGGGTAAAAGCGTGGAAATTCAGGAGGGTGTATTTTGCCTGCGTCCTTGTTCTGTCAGCTTTGGTGGTTACCGGGGGTATAATCAACTTTAATACGATCCGTATC
>DATGWQ010000069.1:0-11621 GCA_035299385.1 Bacteroidales bacterium
CCTGCGCCACCCCAGTAAGGGACGGTCTGGCGCATAACAGTGAGCTTTTCGCTGGCCCCATCTTCCGTCATCGATTCGCTGCAGACGAATAACCATATCCTTTCAGTGTTTTCTGCCAGGGCTTTGTTTTCTTCCTGGTGAAGGTCCCAGATAATATCATGGGTCGGATCATTTTTTGCCGAGCCGAACCTGCTGGTCATCAGCTTGTGTACCCCATCATCAATCACGGCATTTGCTGAAGCGATTGCATCGTCAAAATTACACAGAGCCAGGTTTACTTTGGTAAGAAGGTGGTTTACTGTTGCGCGGTCAATATCTCCGACAGGTGATTTAACATCCACCCACTGGGCGGCAAATTCGAGGTCCTTTTTGCACTTCTGAAGGATGCTCTCCCTCGTGCAGGAATAAAAATCGAGCTTCGGAGCTGTAATTTCATCAAGAATCAAAGGCACATCTCCGTATTGGTTCACCAGCCTGTAATAGACATTTGCCCTATGGAAATATGCCTTCCCAAGGATATTGTTACGTTCAGCATCTGTTTTCCACCATTTTGTTTTATCTATCCTTGAAACCACCACATTCGCGTATTTTATCCTGCTATACGCTTCAGTCCAGTACCGGCCGAGTTTTGTAACATCTCCAAAGTCCATGTTGGCATCCGGAAGAATGACTGCATTCATGTCCATGTGGACACCTGTTTTATCGGTCGTGCCTTCGACGGCAAGATCTGAAAATATCATCTCCGATACAAAAGGAGGCGTATCCTGGTAGTACTCATGTCTCGCATTCCTGAGGCATGCAATCAATGCTGCATTGAATCCCTTGGCATTGACGAAAGTGTTCTCAGGCGCATAGAATGAAAGAGGTTCCGGCGCAAGGAAGTCCTCTGAACAGCGCGTGCCAAGAAAGACACTGATCAGCAATAAAATGGCTGTAATTATGGAATATTTTTTCATTTCCTTGGATGTTACAGGGTTAAGTTGAGTTTGAATGAAAGGTAAGATGGTGTGTATGAGTCATTTTCAGGATCCATCCATGACCATTCGGGAGAAATGACGAAAGGATTGTCAGCAACAATTGAAAGTCTGCAGCTGGCGACAGAGATTTTCGACAGAAGGCTCTTGGGAACATTGTATGACAGCGAAACATTGTCGAGTCTGACGAAGGAGTTCTTTTCCCATACATTGAAATTCGTTTCATAGCTGTCCACCCTTGCCCACTTGTTGCCCGGGTTTGCAGGTGTCCAGTAGGGAACATTGTAGTAGGTTCCCCTGTCATAGAAAGCTTCATTGTTCCTGAGGTAATTATCAGCTTTAAGATGGCCGAGGTATGAGTACATCTTTACGGAAAGCTCAAAATTCCTGAATGTTACCGTATTCCTCAGGCTCAGCCTGAACTTCGGCCTTCTGAAACCAAGGAACTGCTTGTCATCGTTGGTGTATTTGCCGTCACCATTGAGGTCCTCGAGTTTGTAGTCGCCGACATTTCTCGAAAATGCGGTTGCCTGGTCAGCTTCCGACTCCTGCCATATACCCAGTGTCCTGTAATCCCATACTTCATCGACAGCATGCCCGATGAACCATTCGTTGGTAATATCATCGACCTCTTTCTGAGCACCGGTAACAGGATCAGTGATCATGTCTCCGAACAGGTGAACTATCTTGTTCTTATTATGAGACATCGTAAAATCCGATGACCATGTCACCGCCGGTGTTGCAATGTTGACCGAGCTCAGGGATAGCTCGACTCCTGTATTGTCGACCTGCCCCATGTTGGAAAATACGCTTGCATAACCCGTTATATTGGGAAGCTGTCTCGGAATGATGAGGTCTTTTGTAATCGAGTAATATGCTTCCAGTGTTCCGGTCAGCCTGCCTTTCAGTATTGCAAAGTCGAGCCCTGCGTTATATGCCGAGGTTCTTTCCCATTTCAGGTTTGCATTTGCCATGCGGCTGGTATATAGCTGGGAGACATAGTTTGTAACGCCGTTTGTTATAAGCAGGAATTTGCCTGAGTTAAGGTTCGAGAGTGCATCGTATATACCGACACCGCGGTTCCCGTTCACTCCGTAGGACAGCCTTAATTTGAGCTGGTCTATCATATCGAGGGTGAAGAAGCTCTCCTCGCTGATCGTCCACCCCCCGGCCACAGACCAGAAGCTTGCATGCGGATTTGCCTGACCGAATGCAGAATAGCCATCGCGACGATATGATCCGGTAAGGTTGTATTTCGATTTAAGGTTATAATTGAGCCTTGCCAGAAGCGCATCTCCCGTGCTTGTTTCGTCATTGCTCGAAATTTCCACGTCTTCCGTTGCAGCCTGCATCCTGTGATAACCGAGTACATCGCTTGGCTGGAAGTTCCTCCTGTTCATCAGCTCATACCAGTACTGGTATTGCTCTGCATTCTGAACAAAAGTGAAATCAAAGACATGATCACCGAAAGTCTTGTTCCATTTCAGCATGTTATTGATCTGCCATTCGAAGAGAGTGGTGTTCGACCTCGTTGCCCTTCCACCCTGGAGGGCCCACTCGAAGTGTTCCGAGGAATATGTATTGTATTCCCTGTTCCAGTTGAAGCGCGGGATGAACTCGGATGTAAATGAAATTCCGAAAGGCAGGGTTAATGTACCATAGATCTTGCTGCTGAGGGTATTGTATTTCCTGAACCTGTCACGGTATCTCATTTCAAGCCAGAAATTCGGTGCATTTATATAGCCGGAAGGTGTTAATGTAAGGGTGACGCCATCGTCTTCAAACATCGATGAATAGGGCGTGTTGAAGAAACTGTTCCCGGGCGAGATAGGGCTCTCGTCACGAAATGCCATTTGCGCGTTGATCCCCGTTTTCAGGAATTTCGTCACGGTAGCTTCGAGATTAAGCCTTGAACGTATCGTTTTGAATTCCTCGTTATAGCGGATCCCTTCATTGTCGGTATAGCCGAGCGACCAGTAATAACTCACGGCATCGCCACTGCCTGAAAGGCTAAGGTTATAGTCCTGGGTAAGACCTGTCTGCCAGGTGTACTGTTTGAAATCGGTTATTTTTCCTGCCTTGTAATTATTTATTTCTATAGGTGCAAAACCGATTCTCGAGAGCCAGACGTCATCCAGGTTTGTAGCGGCTGAAGATCCGTCATAGGCTTTCCATTGATCGAGGGTCACCCCTGAAGGAAGATCGTTATAGCTGTTGTAATAGCCGGGTCCCTTTGTGAGCTGGCGGCGCTCATTGGCCTCGAAACCTGCTATCCGGCGGGCAATGTGCTGTTCACCTGTCATCATGTCCAGACTTTTGTGCGAAGGGTAAGCAATACCCGTGCTGGTAGACACATTTATGATCGGTTTTCCCTTGAATCCTCTTTTTGTAGTTATCAGAATGACCCCGTTTGAGGCACGGGCTCCGTATATTGCAGCCGAGGATGCATCCTTCAGGATATCGAATGATTCAATATCCACAGGATTGATGTCGGAGAGATCGCCGTAATAGATCATACCGTCGACGACCACAAGCGGCGCATTTGCCCTGCGCTGCGGTGCATCTGTTCCATCACTGTCATCAGCCCTCAGGGATGTTTCACCCCTGATTTCCATATCCATCGGATCGCTGAGGCCCTTGGCAGTCGTGCTTAGATTGACGGCAAGCCCGGGGATGGCTCCCCTCAGCATTGTTGTTACATTTGCACTTGCTTCGGTCTGAAGCTCCTCTGCATTAAGCCTTGTTACAGCGCCCGTAAGGTCCTTTTTCTTAACAGTGCCATAGCCGATGACGATAACCTCTTCCAGAAGGCCGATGTCAACCGACATCGATACACTGAAATTCGTCTGTGTGCCGATCTCAACATCGGTTGGCTTCATACCGATAAATGAAAATGAAAGAACTTTCGCGCTTTCGGGGACGGAAAGCCTGAATGATCCGTCGGATTCCGTAAGCGTTCCGATTGTGGATTCCTTAACCATTACAGATACACCGGCGAGCGGATTCTGATTTTCATCAGTCACTTTACCGGTAATGATCCTTTGTGCATCGAGGGTCAGGCTTAACCCCAGAAACACAAACAGGAGAAGAAAAACTTTTTTCATGAGGGGATAGTTTAATGATTGATAAAAGAATTATGATATATTGAATAAATTCTTCCAAATCAACAGAACCTTTGCCCTCTGACCGGTAATCTAAGTCGTATTCACGCTCCGGGTTTGAGATAAATAGAAAACGGTCTTCTCTTTCAAATCTAAGAAAAAAAAACGAACTGCAATCGATTGCAATCCGTTTTTTTTAACTCTTGTTAACTATTGTATGATCTATTTCTTTATTATGACCTTTGGAGGATGTGCAAAGAAATACCAGGAGTTTTCAGCCCTTGCTGCGTCATTTTTTCCGTTATACACAAGAAACCTGTATGTCAGAAAATAATCTTTTCCCGGCTCGAGCAGCCAGTCCATATCCTTCGTAGGACAGAAGTTGGCGAACATGTCTCCTCTTCCATTCTGATTTTCGGGCCAGATCCTTAATGGCTCAGGATAATTGTAGTTTGTGGGGAATGACATCATCACCACACCTGCATAATCATTGTCCAATGCACCTTCAACAATGCACCATCTTGCTTTGCTTCCGTCAGCCTCCTTCCTGGTTTTTCCTTCCGAAGTCAGAACCAGGCTGTTTTTATTATCCCATTTTGGAGTTGTTCTCCATCCGAGACCGGCATACCTGTATTCGAGAATTTTAAATGGCTTCTCAGTTGCACAGTTCATGCGGAATTTGAAATCGACAATGAAATAATCCTTTCCTTTCTGCTGAGGGTAAACTCTTATATTATGCACTTCATTAAGGGCGACCTCTTCTCCCGAAGGCTTCGTGAACACCACATGCTCGTGCAGAGCGCTGAATTCTGAATACACAGGACCCTGCTGAATGGAGATGAACCTGGCGAATCTTACGGTGCCCTGTTTTGAGTTGATGTTCCAGAAATCTATCTTTCTCCCGTCATATTCAACGTCTGTCCAGGGATTCCATATTCCGTAATGGTGATAATGGTCCCTGGGCTGGATCCTTGTCAGCTCAACGCCATTTGGTGACCAGAGCGGATGAATGAAACCGCTTCTCCTGTATGAGGTGTCAATTCCCTGGGGAGGATACACAGTCTTAAACACGTATTGCAGAAGATTCTGATCTCCTTTATGGAGAAGCA
This sequence comes from Bacteroidales bacterium, assembly GCA_035299385.1. Taxonomy (GTDB): domain Bacteria; phylum Bacteroidota; class Bacteroidia; order Bacteroidales; family VadinHA17; genus LD21. Next base: position 5,185 of record DATGWQ010000069.1, read on the forward strand.
ATGTTCCGTCTTTGACGGTAGCCATTGCAGTGGCTTTCTGTGAGACCTTGCCTGTTGAAAGCTCGTAGGTATGTTTTTCCCCGGCCTTGCCTGCTGCAGGTATAACAACCCAGTGAAGTATCCTCGGCAACCCGTCTTCAATCTGGAAGGGCACTGCAGACCTTGCAGATCCTTTGACCTCAACAAGGTTTATAACAGAATCAGGCAGATAGGTTATCTGGTCAAGGGAAGTACTTACAGGAATTTCCATCCCTGATGAAGGTTTATCAAGCACAACTTCGAGAGTGGCTATTTTCTGGGCCTTGATTGAAGATGCAATCAACATGACCAATAATATAAAAACTACTTTCTTCATCATATGCAGGAATTTAAAGGTTTATCACTTCATAGTATACTTTCTTGGGTTTGTTGTCCTGGTCAAACAACAACGGGTAATCTTTCCTGCCCGGCACCGGAAAATTATCGAGCCAGGATTTCTGATCGGAGACATTCCAGAACGTCACACCGGTGATGACATTTTTGTAATCCCTGAGAGTCCTGAAGATCATTTTATACTGCTCAATCTGCCCGTTTTCCCTTTCCGGGGTGAAAGAATCATCATTTGGATCATTATGACCTGAAGGATAGACCGAGACATCAAGCTCAGTCACCTGGATATCGATTCCAAGCTTTGAATATTCATCAAGAGATTTCCGGAGGTCCGTTTCGGAAGGATAGTTTATTTTCCAGTGCCCCTGCAGTCCTATGCCATGGATCGGAACTCCCGAATCGAGAAGCTCCCTGATCATTTTTATGATCTTTGCCCGTTTTGCAGGGTTTTCAGTGTTGTAGTCATTATAGAACAGCTTTGCTTCAGGGTCAGCTTCATGGGCCCATCTGAATGCGGCTGCAATGTATTCAGGCCCGCATATCCTGTACCAGTCTGTCTGCCTGTAAAATTCAGCTCCGTCATCGATAGCTTCATTTACGACATCCCACGCATAGACAGTTCCTTTGTACCTGGTTACCACCGTATTGATATGCTCTTTGAGCCTGGAAAGAACCAGTTCCTTTGTTGCCGTGTTCCCGTTTGCATCTTTGAAGAGCCATGCCGGTGACTGCTTATGCCAGAGCAGGGTGTGGCCCCGCATTTTCATTCCATTCTTCCTGGCAAATTCCGAGATCAGGTCGGCGTTCTGAAAAGAGTACACTGTTTCCTCAGGATGAATAGGGGAGGGCTTCATCACATTTTCGGCAGTTAAGCTGTTAAAATGCTGAAGGATCAGCTCCCTTTGCGGTCCTGAAACAGATGAAGGAGCCACAGCGACACCCACAGGGAAGCATGAACGGAAATAATCCTTAAGCCCGTCAGGTTTATCCTGGGCCCTGGAGCACCCGGTATTGCAGAGAAAGACAGCACAGGCAAAAAGTACGGAATGAATTTTCATAGGTGGTTATTACAGCTAAAAATACTAATTATTACAAAAATTGCAACCGATTGCAGGTATTTTAACCATTTTTATGATATTTTTGCCTGTATTAGCCCTCTTCTATGAAGCCAGGCAGGGAAGTTACCATATACGATGTTGCAAAGGCCCTGAATATAAGCCCTTCCACAGTAAGCCGGGGACTTAAGGATCATCCGCATATACGCAGGGAAACTGTCAGGAAGATCAAAGCGGTTGCCGATGAGATGGGTTATCAGCGCAATAATTTTGCAAGCAGTCTCAGGCTCAGGCATACGAACACACTGGGACTGATCGTGCCGAAGCTTAACAGTTATTTCATGTCCACGGTGATTGCCGGGATAGAAAAAATTACGAACGAAAACGGGTATGGGCTGATCATCAGCACATCCCAGGAATCGGCACTGCAGGAAATATCCAATGTTAAGACACTGTTCAACAGCCGGGTGGACGGGTTAATGGTCTCACTGGCTTTTGACACAAGGGACCTCGGGCATTTCAACCTGTTGCTGAACAGGAACATACCGGTGATCTTTTTCGACCGTGTCTCCCAGTGTCCCGGATGCATGTCCGTGGTAATAGATAATTTCAAAGCGGGGAATGAAGTCACCTCACACCTGATCTCGCAGGGGTGCAGAAGGATTGTTCACATCGGCGGCAACATGCTCAGGAATGTTTATTCGGAGAGGTTCGGCGGATACAAAAAAGCATTGCGTTCAGCTGGCATACCTTTAGACAAAAACCTGGTGATAGTGGGAGATCTTTCGAGTCAGTGGGCTGCGGGGGTTGCCGCGAAAATACTCAAGATGAAATCACTTCCTGACGGTGTGTTCGCTGCGAATGACACCTCCGCTGTTGCCCTTATCATCGAGCTCCAGAAAGCGGGTATCAGGATACCCGGTGATATCTGCGTTGCAGGCTTCAACAACGAACCCGTAAGCCAGGTCATAAAGCCAAACCTGACCACTGTCAATTACCCTGCTGAAGAGATCGGGGAAATAGTTGCAGGCTCACTTATCAGGAATCTCAGGAACAAAAAGTCTCAGCAGCTGAAAACGATAGTTCTTGACCATAAGCTTATTGTGAGGGAATCTTCATTGAGAATAGTGCAGGGCGCAGAGCAAAGGGTGCAGGGCAGAGGGCTAAGAACCTTGAACCAGCCTTCGCTAAAGCTTCGGCCGGCAAAGCCTTGAACCTTGAACGTTGAACTGAAATATTGAACCTTAAACAGATATGGACGAATTGATTGACCATCGTATCGCCATCATCACGGGGGGAGCTTCCGGGATTGGCTATGAAATCTCGAGAAATTTTGTCGGGAACGGGATCAAAGTTGTTTTGATCGGCCGTGACAAAACCCGTCTCAAGCTGGCATGTGAAACATTGGGGCCTTCGGCGGATTTTATGGGCTGTGACCTGACACAGCTCAGCGAACTTCCGGGTGTTGTAAAAACCATTCAGGAGCGCCATGGAAGGATAGACATCCTTGTGAACAATGCGGGCATGCACCTGAAAAAACACATGGAGGAGGTAACTGACGATGAGTTCCAGAAAGTGATTGCAACGAATGAAACTGCTATGTTCGCCCTCACCCGTGAGGTTACGCATATAATGAAGGAACAGTGTTCCGGTGTGATACTTAACATAAGCTCCATGGCATCGCAGTACGGATTGCCTTATGTGATAGCGTACACCGCATCTAAGTCGGCCATCGAGGGAATGACAAGGGCGATGGCGGTTGAGCTTGCAAAGTACCGCATAAGGGTGAATTGCATTGCTCCGGGTTTTATCAAGACAAACATGTCATCTCTTGCTCTTGAGAAGGATCCCGAGAGAAAGAAGAGAGTCATATCGAGAACACCGCTCGGCCGCCTGGGCAGACCTGAGGAAGTTGCCGAAGCAGCATGGTTCCTGGTGTCGCCGGCCGCATCCTATATAACAGGAGTGGTGTTGCCCGTTGACGGGGGGAATTCGATAGGGTTCTGAGGGCAGGGAGCAAGGGGCATGGAGAGGGGGCGATGGGAAGAGGGGGAGAAATCCGCAATCAAAAATCCGCAATCCGAAATATTATGAAGATCACTGCAGCAAAAGTAATCATCTGTTCCCCGGGAAGGAATTTTGTAACATTGAAGATCGAGACTGACCAGGGTGTTTATGGACTTGGCGATGCAACACTCAACGGTATGGAGAAAGCAGTTGCTTCATATCTTGAGAATTACTGCCTTCCATCCCTGATCGGAAAGGACCCCCGGAATACTGAAGACATCTGGCAGTATTTTTACCGCGGCGTTTACTGGCGCCGGGGAGCTGTTGCCATGACGGCAGTATCGGCAATCGATATGGCTCTGTGGGATATCAAAGGGAAAATCCTGGGCACTCCTTTATATAATATGCTCGGCGGAAAAAGCAGGAATAAGCTCCTGGTTTACTGTCATGCCAACGGTAAAACTTTAAAGGATGCGATTGACAAAGCCGGGAAGGAGATATCACGGGGGTTCAGGGCTGTAAGGATCCAGTGTGCTGTTCCCGGAGTTGAACATGCCTACGGCGTTCCGAGGGATAACCTTTCCTATGAGCCGGCCCACCCTGGATTACCCCAGGAGGAATATTCTGATACACCCAGGTACCTTAACTTCATTCCATCGGTATTTGAAAAAGCCAGGGAGGTTTTCGGAGATGACATCCACCTTTTGCATGACGTCCATCACAGATGCACCCCGGTTGAGGCGGCGCGGCTTGCACGCGAACTGGAGCCATATCATCTTTTCTGGCTGGAGGATCCTGTATCAGGCGAATTGCAGGAAGGTCTCAGGCTCCTGAGGAAACATTCGGTAACACCGGTTGCAATAGGAGAGGTTTTCAATTCAATTTACGATTACACAACGCTGTTCACGGAACAGCTTATAGATTATGTAAGAATGCCGTTATCGCACGGGGGCGGGATCACTCACCTTTTCAAGGTGGCGGCAATGGCATCGGTTTACCATATCAATACTGGCTTTCACGGAGCAACTGACCTTTCTCCTGTGAACCTTGCAGCTTCAATCCATTTCAACCTTTCGATAAATAATTTTGGTATACTTGAATATATGCCGCACCAGGAAATTGTGAACGAAGTTTTCAAAACAAATTATAAATTCACCGGAGGATTCTTGGAAATAGATGATACACCGGGAATTGGAGTTGACATTGATGAAAAAGCGGCAAAGAAATTCCCGTATGTTATGGCCCGTCTCCCCGTAAACCGGAAGTTGGACGGAACAATGTTTAACTGGTAACCCTCTGTGCTCTCTGTGTCTTCAGTAACAATAAATATGTATGAATTTACTTGGAATTGACCTCGGAAGCTCTTCGGTGAAGGCTTCAGTGATTGACGGCAAAACAGGCAACTGTCTCTCATCAGCTTTTTATCCTAAGGAAGAGATGAAGATCGTTGCTCATCGCCCCGGATGGGCTGAGCAGGATCCTGAAGACTGGTGGATGAACCTTGTTGCAGCGATAAAGGATTGTGCCGGACAGATCGGCAAAAAGAAAGAATCTATAGGTGCAATCGGGATCTCATACCAGATGCATGGTCTGGTTATTGTCGACAAAAACCTGAAGGCGCTCCGGCCATCGATCATATGGTGCGACAGCCGGGCTGTTCCTTACGGGGAAAAGGCAATGAACGCACTCGGAAAGGAATTCTGCCTTTCTCATCTCCTCAATTCACCCGGTAACTTTACCGCCTCGAAGCTCGCCTGGGTTAAGGATAATGAGCCTCAGACATATAACAGGATATTCAGGGTCATGCTGCCGGGTGATTATATAGCCTTGCGTCTCACAGGTGAACTGACTACAACATACACCGGAATGTCAGAAGGCATTTTCTGGGATTTTTCCAGGAATAAAATTTCAGATGAGCTGCTGGAATATTATGGATTCGGAAAGGAAATCATTCCGGAACAACACCGTTCATTCTCTACACATGGCGCACTGCCTGGGAATATTGCCGAGGAACTCGGGCTGCCTGCAGGCATTCCCGTATCATACAGGGCGGGCGACCAGCCGAACAACGCCCTCTCGCTGAATGTGCTCGAGCCCGGTGAGGTGGCTGCCACTGCAGGAACTTCGGGTGTCATTTACGGTGTGACTGACCAGTTGAAGTATGATCCGCAGTCGAGAGTAAACACTTTTCTTCATGTAAACCATTCGGAGAATGCCCGTCGTCTGGGCGTGCTCCTGTGCATAAACGGCACCGGGATACTGAATTCCTGGTTAAAACGTAACATTTCCGGTTCTCTTACGTATAATAATATGAATGAGCTTGCCTCATCCATTAAGCCTGGATCCGACAACCTCACAATCCTGCCTTTTGGCAATGGCGCTGAAAGGATGCTCGGCAACGAGGATCGCGGAGCAGAAATCTCGGGACTTAACTTCAATATTCACACATCAGCACATCTTTACAGGGCCTCACAGGAAGGCATTGCATTTTCTTTCAGGTATGGGCTTGATATTATGAAGGAGACAGGTATTTCTCCGAAGATCATGCGTGCCGGCATGGCAAACATGTTCCTCAGTCCTGTTTTTCGTGAAACACTGGCGAATATAACCGGTACGGAAATACACCTCTATAATACCGATGGTTCTGTCGGGGCTGCTCGCGGCGCGGGCATTGGCTGCGGGTATTACAAATCAGCGAAGGAGGCTTTTGCAGGGCTTCGCGAAATCGAAAAAACAGAACCGGCAAAAGATGTTGCAGCTTACGAGGAAGCTTATTCCAGGTGGAAAGATCATCTCTTTTTGCTGCAAAGACGCTAAGGCGCAAAGTTCATACATAATAACTAACTTGTGATTCTTTGTGCCTTCGCGCCTTTGTGGCATAATTTCAAAGAATTATAAATAACTTTATATTTTATACTTGAATATTAACCAAAACATAATTCCATGGCCAATAACTTTAAAAATGAAGCATATCCCGGCATCGGGAAGATAGCCTATGAGGGCAGG
>DATGWQ010000070.1:0-18214 GCA_035299385.1 Bacteroidales bacterium
CAGGCTGAAAAATACCCGTTGAGGCTGTTTTCAAAACCTATCGATGCTTACGATTTCGGGTTTATGTGCGAAGTTGTTTCACGTTGCGGCATCGGTGGATGGGATATGACGGTTCGCCCCGGAGGAAAGATCGAGCCGGCAAAAGTCGAAACTGACCTTCCGAAACTCGTCGCTGAATCCAAAAAGCATAACCTGGCATTCGACATGATGGTGACCGGAATACTTTCAGCAACTGATCCATTCACGGAAAGAGTGCTTAAAACAGCTTCCGCGCAGGGTGTGAAATGGTACAGGTTTGGCTGGGCTGATTATGACCTTAAGGCAGGCATCATGAACTCGATAAAGAAATATCATGAAGAGCTTGTAAAGCTTACTGACCTGAACAGGAAATATAAAATAACCGGCAGCTACCAGAATCATGCCGGTGCGAGACTCGGAGGCCCGGTATGGGACCTTAATGAGCTGCTTCGCGATCTGCCGAAAGAGTATTCGGGCAGCCAGTACGATGTGAGGCATGCCATGGTCGAAGGAGCCAACACATGGATGCTTGGTATGCGGCTCATTGCAGATAAGATCAATACCCTTGCCATAAAGGATTTTACCTGGCAGACCGTCAAAGGCAAACCACAGGCTGTTACTGTCCCGATGGGAGAAGGGATGGTCAACTGGGACCAGTTCTTCAAAATTGTGAAGGAGCTTAATATAACAGGACCCCTCACGCTGCATATCGAATACCCTCTGCTTGAAAGCGGTGAGGAGAAGCTTCCTCTTTCCCAACAGCAGGATATTATCGTGAAAAAAATTAAAAAGGATGCCGATTTTGTGAAATCGTACCTTTCAAAATACCAGCTTGCCTGAAATGTCAACGGTTAACAGGCGGGAATTCATAAAAAACACCCTTGCAGCTTCGGCCGGTGCTGCAATGTCTCCTCTTTTTTCAATTGAAAAATCCGGCAGCCCGAGGAACATAAAGATAACGAAGGTCAGCTCGAATTTTGAGCGGGAGCCACTGATAAGGCCGTTCGGATTTAAGGGCGGGTACATGAAAGAGATATGGCAATCAGCAGCTTACCTGGGATCAGATTCAGGAAACCATTCGATCGGTTTATGCTCCCAGAGCGTGCTGTGGTCAGACGCTGGTGTTTTTGCTTCACATTCTGAAGCCGGTGGCAACTCGATGATGTATGCAATGACTGAAAGAGCTTTGCAAATGATCAACGGCGAAATCTTCAGTTCACCGGTCGATCTGCTCGATGCCCTTTATCCTGAGATCTGGGAGTACGGCAAAAGCATCACATCAAACCCGTTACTCCGGAAAACTTTTGCCCTGAATGCTCTTGTAGCAGTGGACAATGCCGCCTGGCTTCTTTACGCCCGCGAAAACGGCATATCATCATTCGATGAGATGATCCCCGGAAAATACCGGAAAGCATTGGCAATGAAGCATTCCGGCGCGGCCGCCATACCGCTTATGGCATATGCCATCCCCGTAAGTGAGATCAGGGATGCAATCGACCAGGGATATTTTTTCATGAAGGTGAAGATAGGGCAGCCGGGCACCCAGGACGAGATGCTTGAAAAGGATAAAGCGCGAATCAGCGAAATACATAAGACAATTGGTGATGTCAGGACCATACATACGAAGAATGGGAAACTGCCATACTATTTCGATGCCAACGGAAGATATGAAAAGAAGGACACGCTGCTGAAGCTCATCGATCATTGCAGGAAGATAGGCGCATTCGATCAGATCATGATCATAGAGGAACCCTTCCCTGAAGAGTACGAAGCCGATGTGAGCGACATCCCTGTCCGCCTCGCTTCTGATGAAAGCGCCCATACGGAGGAGGATGCAGTGACCAGGATGAAAATGGGCTACAAGGCAATTGCTTTAAAAGCGATTGCCAAAACCCTCAGCATGACATTGAAGATCGCCTCGGCAGCACATGAAAGAAATGTGCCGTGCTTCTGCGCCGATCTTACCGTGAACCCTATATTGGTTGAATGGAACAAGAATGTTGCGGCAAGGCTAGACCCTTTCCCCGGCATCGGCAGCATCGGCCTGGTGGAAAGCAACGGGCATCAGAACTACCGTAACTGGGAGACAATGATGAGCTATCATCCCAGGAAGGATGCCGGCTGGGTGCATGTGAATAAAGGCGTTTATGAGCTCGGGGATGAATTTTATCGAACAGGCGGAGGGATTTTTGATCAATCGCCGCATTATGAAGAAATGTTCGCATGAGAAAGATTTATCTAAAGTCCCTTTGTGACCTTTGCGTAAACCACGAAGGGAAAGCACTAAGGGACACAAAGGAGAATTTTTCAAAAGTTACAGGAATGAGACATAAATTGTATAAACGGGGCACGATAATCACTCTGGCATTTCTGATCTTATCAGCAGGATGCAGGAATGGCTCTCAAAAAAAATCTGATGAAATGAAAAACGAGTACGCAAAGGGAACTTACGGTTATGATGCAGCTTTTTTCGGGAAGCATAAAATTGGCTTCATTGAATTGAAGGATTCATCGGGCGCAAGTGTCCTGATCGTACCGGCTTACCAGGGAAGAGTCATGACCAGCTCATCGGGGGGTAATGATGGTAAAAGTTTCGGCTGGATAAACTATAAGCACATAGAATCAGGTAAGATCAGCGATCAATTCAATCCATTCGGAGGCGAGGAAAGATTCTGGCTGGGACCGGAGGGTGGGCCATTTTCGATTTATTTCAGGAAGGGTGACGAGCAGGTTTTCCCAAACTGGAAAGTGCCGGGCGAGCTCGATAACAAAGGTTTCGATCTTGTTTCAATGGATGAAGGCAACGCTTCTTTCAGGAAAGACTTCACCCTTGCAAATGCCGGCGGTACCATAATGAATATCGGTGTTGAACGTGATATAAGGCTTCTCGGCCGCAGCGATGCAGCAGCGACCCTTCAGATTGAACCTGATCAGGCTCTTTCATTTGTCGGTTATGAAACAGATAACAGCCTGATCAACAAAGGAAATAACACATGGAATTCAAAGGATGGCTTCCTTTCGATATGGCTGCTGGGCATGTTCAATCCATCAGAACGTGGGATTGTTTTTATTCCGTTCAGACCTGTAAAGGGAAAATTTCTTACGGACGATTATTTCGGGAAGGTGCCTTCGGAAAGGCTTATTGTTAAGGACAGCATCCTGTTTTTCAGGGTTGACGGCAAATACCGGAGCAAGATAGGCATTGCCCCCGCTGCTGCGAAGTCCCTGTGCGGCAGTTATGATCCTGACAGCAAAACGCTTACTGTACTCTGGCTTTCGCTTCCTGGGGATAATAGGCCGTATGTAAATTCAAAATGGGGAAAGCAGGATGATCCACTGAAGGGTGATGCCGTCAATTCATATAACGATGGTCCTGTAGAGGACGGCAGCATAATGGGGCCATTCTATGAGATCGAGAGCTCATCGCCTGCTGCCCTGCTAAAACCCGGGGAGAAGATGACCCATGTGCAAAGGATCATTCACATCTCCGGCGATGAGGCAAAGTTGAGTGCAATAACTGAAAAACTCTTTGGTATCAGCATAGAAGAGATAAAAGAAGTGTTCTGATTAATGGTTTAGCGCCTTTGTGTCCTTTTGTGGAACTTTGTGGCTCATCTAAACCTTTTTGCAGCTTCGTCGAGTATTGCAGCAGTCGCTGTTGCACCGGAACGTGTTGCACCAGCTTCTCTCATTGCAAGCAGGTCATCGAGGGTACGGACCCCGCCTGCACATTTTACCTGCACGAGAGGACCCGAATAAGATTTCATCAGTCTGACATCTTCTATGGTCGCCCCTCGGTAGTTATAGCTGCCATCAGTTTTTTTTACAAAGCCGTATCCGGTGGAGGTCTTCACAAAATCAGCGCCTGCCCTTGTGCATATTTCGCACAATCGTATCTTGTCCTCCTCCCTTGTTATGTAATCTGTCTCGAAGATCACTTTCACTATCGCATCATTTTTGTGACATTCATCCGTCACCGCTTTTATCTCATCCTCAACATATTCCCATTCACGCGAAAGGGCTTTCCCGACGTTGATGACCATATCGATCTCTGCAGCCCCGTCATTGCAAGCCTGGCGCGCTTCCAGGACTTTGATTTCAGTCGTGCTGTTCCCGTGGGGGAAGCCGATCACGCATCCCGTTTTTACGTCGCATCCTTTCAGGAGCATTTTCGCCTGCCTGACAGCATAAGGTTTGACGCAAACCGAAGCGACATTGTATTTCCGGGCGATTTCGCACTCTCGTTTCAGGTCTGAATCGGTCATTGTCGGGTGAAGTATGGAATGATCGATCATCTTGGCGAGCTCTCGAACTGTCGGCATAATGGAGGATTTTATATAAATATACAAAAAAAAGACGAGAAATCCTATGAGACGCGCAACTTGCGCATTTCTACATGTTCCTGATTAATGAGTAAATAAATTACTCATTCTTTCCATGATGTCCATCATGTAATCACCCAGTCCGGGCCCATACCAGCTCATCTTCCTGGTTTCATAATGTTTGAGCCAGAAATATTTCCCGGGAAGGATATAACCTATGTAGCTGCCATTATATCCGCTCACAACGGTATCCAATCCTTTTCCTTTTAAGATTTTCTTCAGGAGGAGTGCTGCCTCACCGCTGAAATCTCCCGGGGTAAAGAACCAGATCAGGTTATTAATTTTCAGTGCCTGGAGCATGACATTCTCTGGTTCAGCCATCATTTTTCTGCTCAACCATGTTGGGAAATTGCAGTTCTTAGACATTCTCATGTGGTAGGCTGGAAGATCGAGCTTCAGGGAAAATGAAGACTGCTCAGGATTGCCGGTCGGAACATCTGAGGCAGAGTTTTTTAATAAGCTGTCTGCAAGGGACCGGCCGATGAACTCTGCACTTTCAAAGACTTTCCCCTTGCCGTAAGGGCTTTGGTTTGCCATGGATCCGCCGCAGAACATAGCCAGATCATAACCTGAGTTTTCGAGATTTCTTTCCCAGGAACCTGGATAATCACCGCTCACCAGGGTGTTACTACTGCCTATCGTAGTGGCATGCGCAGAGTAGGAGCCGATAACACCCCTGGAACCGTCCTTAAGTGTAATGATCATGTAGTCGAAATCTGTATTCAGCTGGTCGGCGATGTGAGTGAGCCTGTTGAGTGTGAATTCCGGCGCACTGAAAGAGCCGGTGCTTATGTATGCCTGTTGCAGGCCTGATGAAGCAGTCATGACGGAAGTGATGATCTTTTCTGCAAGCCATTCCTTTATATGCGGATTCTGCTTCCCGGCAATCAATTTTGAAAGTATTCCATAGCCCCAGCCGCCTATCGATGAATGTGTGTGCGTGGCTGAAAAGAATAGCTGATTCCGGCCAATGCCTTTAAGCTTCACCCTTGCAATCACTGTATCTATGACGTCAGGGGGCATGAGCAGCATGTCGGCGCTGACGATCACTGACAGAAGGCCGCCGGATTTAAGGGCAGCCGCCCTCACGAAGACACTGTCGTGAACACCGGTGGCATATCTTGTTTTGGATTGCCCATATCCGGCCAGGGGCACATTCATCGAAACATCAGGAGTGATGCTGACTTTTGAAAAACCCGCATAAAGTGAATCACTCGAATATTTGATTGAGTCTTTTTCGTCTTCAAGCCTGTTAACGGTGTTTTTGTAGTATGAAGCCTGGAAATACGGTGTCTTCACAACAGCGCAGCTGCTAAATAACATGATTGCAAATACTAGAAATAAGATCCTGGCATTAAGGCTTTTCATTATTCCTTTGTGTCCTTTGTGGTTAAAAAAACCTTGAACAATGAAGAATGATGTTCTTTCAAAGGTACATGAACTATGCCAGTTGCATATTATTTTTTTTCTGCATAGCTTAAGTTTTCATTTTTTAACCTTACTATGAAAAAGCCATACATCCTTATTTCATTGATTTTGTTAATACTTCCGGGTATAAATCAGCTTCACGCCCAAACGTTCTATCTTTCGCCTTCAGGCAATAATGCCAATGCCGGAACGCCTGAGCAGCCGCTTTCATCCCTGAATGCAGCCGTAAGCAAAGCGAGGGAACTGAGGATAAAAGGGGAATTGGACAAGCCTGTCGAGATAATCGCTCTCGGCGGAGAGTACTTTATGATGCAGCCACTGGAGCTCAATTCTGATGACTCAGGAACTGAAGGATCACCTTTGATAATCAGATCGGAACCGGGCAAAAAAGCGGTCTTTCGCGGCGGCATTAATGTAACCGGATTCGAAAAAGTGAACGAAACTCTCTGGAGAGCATACATTCCGAATGTTGCCTTGTATGATTATTATTTCGAGCAGCTGTATGTGAACGGGAAAAGAGCAACCCGAGCGAGGACCCCTGACAAAGGATTTTTCCAGGTCAAAGGAGTTTCTGAAACTATTATAGATAAAGGTGAAGGAAGGTCACCTGAAGCGGCCGTTCAGAAGATATTTCTTGACAGCGCCGACGCTTCATGCTTCAACACTTTCAGGCAGCAGGATTATGCAGACGCCCTCGTGACCTTCTATCATAACTGGGACAACACGCGGAAACACATCTTTCATTTCAGCAGTAAAGAATCTGCAATCTTCACAGCTGGGGAAGGAATGAAGCCCTGGAACCCGATAAACAATAAATCGAGGTGGTTTGCCGACAACTTCATGGGAGCGCTTGATACGCCGGGCGAATGGTTCCTGGAGAGATCGGGTTACCTTTATTATATTCCTGAAAAAGGGCAGACGACGGCGAATACCATATTTACAATTCCGGTCATTAAGGAATTTGTCGTTATAAAAGGTACCAGGGAGAAGCCTGTAAGGAATGTCAGGTTCGAAAACCTGGATCTTGAAGTGGCCGCTTATCATACGCCTTCGCAGGGGAATGAACCGGCACAGGCTGCAGCGCCGGTAAGCGCCGTGATCACTCTCGATAATGCTGAGAATATCATTTTTACTGGTTGTGAAATTTCACACACCGGAACTTATGCATTCTGGTTCAGGAGAAACGTGGAAAACTGTACGGTCCAGCGCTGCTACATGCACGATCTTGGTGCAGGAGGAGTGAAAATAGGAGAGACCATTATCCGTGAAGACTCCGCCGAAGTTACAAGCCATATAACTGTAGATAACAATATTATAAGGGATGCCGGGCATGTTTTCCCGTGTGCGGTCGGGATAATAATTTTCAATGCATCTGACAACCGGATAACTCATAATGAGATTGCCGACCTGAGGTATTCAGGTATTTCTGCCGGATGGGTATGGGGTTATGCTTACAGCCCTTCAAAAAGGAATAAGATTGAATTCAACCATATTCATCATCTCGGATGGGGAGAGCTGTGCGACATGGGAGGAGTTTACACGCTGGGTGCCTCGGAGGGAACAACTGTCTCAAACAATGTTATCCACCATGTTTATTCGTTCGATTATGGCGGCTGGGGACTTTATACGGATGAGGGATCATACGGAATTGTTGAGGAAAACAACCTGGTGTACAGGTGTAAGAACTCCGGATTTCACCAGCATTACGGGAAGGGAAATATTATTAGGAACAACATTTTTGCCCTGAACATCAGAGCCCAGCTCCAGGCAACAAGAATAGAAGAGCATAAGTCCATTACCTTCACCAATAATATCGTTTACTTCGACCAGGGAACACTCCTGAGCAGCAACTGGCACAAATTCAACCTTTCATCTGATTATAACTGTTACTACAATCCGGTTTCCGGAATCAGTTTCGCAGGCCAGTCTTTTGATGAATGGAAAAAATCGGGAAAGGATGTTCATTCGGTAATTGCCGACCCTCTTTTTATTGATCCTGCTTCATCCGACTTTCATCTCAAAAAGCTCACAGTTGCTAAAAAGATCGGTTTTAAACCTTTTGATTACTCGCAGGCCGGCGTTTATGGTGATGAGGAATGGAAGAAGCTTGCAGCGTTTGACCCGCGGCTTGCCGCTGAATTCGACAGCACTGTTGAAAGGCTCGAATCAATATATCTCAGGCCTGCGTTCCTGCCTGATAAGGTTTTTCCATTCACCGTAATTGCTTACTGAAAGCCATCTTTCAAATGTTCTCCTGTTAAGATGCAGATCAGCCGTGATCATCCCTTCCGTTTTTCCGGGTTGAGAAAGAACCCGTCCATTGGGATCCACAACCAGGCTTCCCCAGGGCTCGTACATCGATGAGACAAAAAATACAGCATTGTCAATGGCCCTTGACTTTGCAGTCACATTCCATGTTTCGTTCATGCCGCGTATATCGCCCCATATCGGGCAGAAGATGATCCTGGCTCCGTTCAGCATCAGGTTGCGGGCGACTTCCGGGAAGAAATTGTCATAACAGATTTCAATGCCTATGGTCCCGAAATCTGTTTTGAATACAGGATATTCATTTCCCGGGGTAAGTCCTCCCTCGACCTCTGTCTGCGGAAGGTGTGTCTTGCGGTATCTGCCTGCAACATTGCCGGCGCGGTCAATCAATACCGCTGTATTATATATAAGTAAGCCCTCTCTTTCATATAATCCCGCAATGACCCATGTATGTGCCTTGCGGGCGGCTTCTCCCAGTATCCTGGTAGAAGGCCCCGGTATGGGTTCTGCGACATCAGCGAAGCTTCTGCCGGTCGATACGATAGTTATGCCTTCACCAAGGCAGAGGATATCAGAGCCGGCATTTCCTGCCTTTAAGATCATGTCAGAGTAAAACTGAAGATTCTTATCTGTCGTGGACGGATTTTTTGGCCATGATGAAGCCGATGCTGCCCTGATTGTGACCTGTTTTTCCGGTTGTGCTTTCTCAACGGAAACATCGTCCCATGTAACGGCGCCCGTTTCTGTCCATTGAAGGATCAGATTGATATTCATCGCTGTTGCATTTAAAGGCGACGTTTTTAATTCCGAGATGCGGACCCATTCACCTTCCATGGTTTTCTGGGAGACAAACTCCGTGAAAATGCCATTGCCTTTCTCATCCAGCCAGGTTATCTTCATGCTTACATTCCTGTCAGGGTTATCCATCCCTGACGTCCTGTAATAAGCAGAAACGAGATAGCTCTCATTGCTCATGAAAACTGAGTCGTTCAGTGTATTTTGCTGCTTTATTTCTCTTTTTGGAGATTGAATTCCCTTTACAGTTGTTATGATAAACCCGTACGTGCCAGTGTTGCCGGCCGATTTAAGGCTTACGGCTTTGTTCCCTGAATGCTTTGTTTCCGCCTGGTAAATGTAACCAGGTGCTATCTCCCTGCGTGGGGAAATTAATTTCCATCCCGATGGGAAATTTCCTGATTGATCCGCCTGTTCAAAACCCGGGTTCTGAACAAGGTTTCGTTCCTGCGCGAAGGACGAAGAGGCACCCATAAAAAGCAGGGTATATATTATTGATAATAATCTTTTCATTTTCAGGATTCTGTTATGCTTGGTCTTCTGCCAAATTAAGACTTTTTTATTAACAGCCTTGTGTCCTTTGTGAGAACCTTTGTGCCCTTCGTGGTAAAAATTAAAACTATTAAACACAAAGGGCACAAAAGAATTTTAAAAATCATGATAAATGTCATATTTTTTAAATGCGTCTTCACGGTGTTCATACCTTGAACTGCGAAATTAGTCCCTGTAAACAACAATTGAACAAAATGTATCTGAATGTTTCTTTGGCTATAAAATATTCAGCATTTGTTTTATTTTTGCGACAAAATAATTTTATACAACCAAAGAAGATTAAGAATTGAAAAACGGCAAACCTGAATTCAAACGGATTACAATAAAGGTTGGAAGCAATGTCGTGACGCAATGCGACGGTTCGCTGAATATCGGCAGGATACTCCGTATCGTGGAAGATGTTGCCGTGCTGTATAAACAGGGCATCGATGTTGTTCTCGTCTCATCCGGCGCTGTAGCTTCGGGAAGGAGCGATCTGAGACTTTCAAACAAAACCAACATTGTAGCTGCCAAACAGGTCTGGGCAGCTGTCGGACAGGTAAAGCTCATGTCGACTTACCAGTTCCTTTTTGGAAAATTCGGAATCGAGGCAGGTCAGATCCTTGCAGCAAAGGAGAGTTTCCGGGACAGGCAGCATTATCTCAATATGAAGAACTGCATCACCGCGATGCACGAAAACCGTGTGATCCCTATTGTAAATGAGAATGATACAATTTCAATTGAGGAGCTGATGTTCACAGACAATGATGAGCTCTCAGGGATGATGGCGTCAATGATGGACAGCCAGACCCTGATCATTCTTTCCAATGTCGACGGCATATTCGACGGTCATCCGGCCGAACCCGGCACAAAGCTCATCAGGGAAATTGCAGGTGAGTCAGAAGATCCTGAGAAATATATTTCATCAGAGAAATCGGGTTTCGGAAGAGGAGGAATGCTGACAAAATGTTCTGTGGCTAAAAAGATGGCATCCCTGGGAATTGATGTATTCATTGCAAACGGGAACCATGATTCGATCATTACCGATATCGTTCGGGGCAAAGACGTGCCGTGCACCCATTTTGTGGCGGCTGAGAAGAAGAAATCAGGTGTGAAGAAATGGCTGATGCATTCGGGTGCTTTTGCAAGGGGCTCAGTCGTTGTTAATGAAGGTGCAAGGGAAGCCCTTCTCAGCGAAAAGGCAACAAGCCTTCTGATGGTCGGCGTAACAAGAATAAAAGGGAATTTCAGGAAAGGAGATATAGTAAAGATTCTCGATGAAAAGGGAAACAGCATTGGTCTCGGGAGATGCAGCTATGATTCCGAGAAAGCAGAGATGAGCGTGGGGAAGAAGCTGCCAAGGCCATTTATACATTATCACTGCCTGGTTTTTAATGAAAACTTTAACTGATATATTCAGAAAAGCCCGTGCTGCTTCACTCAAAGCAGCAATGGCCGACCGTGAGACAATAACCAATGTCCTTATCGGTGTGGCGGATTCTGCATTGGCCAACACGGATCGTATAATGGATGCGAACAGGAAGGACCTGGAAAAAATGGAAATGTCCGATCCAAATTATGACCGGCTGATGCTCACCCCTGAAAGGATTTCAACTATTGCCGGGGATATCAGGAATATTGCTGATCTACCTTTTCCGCAGGGGAAAATTATTTCCGAAAGCCAGGCTCAGAATGGCCTTGTCATTAAACGTTTATCAGTTCCTTTCGGAGTCGTGGGAATAATCTATGAAGCCCGTCCGAATGTGACTTTTGATGTTTTCTCATTGTGCTTCAAATCAGGAAATGTCTGCATTCTTAAAGGAGGAAGCGATGCCATCCATTCGAATACGGCAATTGTTGAAATTATCAGGGATGTGCTGGAAAGCAATGGCGTGGATCCTGATATGATTACGCTTCTTCCGGCAGGGCGCAGGGAAACGATTGAGTTGCTGAATGCCCGTGAATTTGTTGATCTTATAATTCCGAGGGGGAGCCGTGGATTGATCGACTATGTAAGGGAAAATGCGAAAGTTCCTGTAATTGAAACCGGAGCAGGCATCTGTCATACCTATTTTGATGAATTCGGTGACAGTGAAAAGGGGAAGGCTATAATCAACAATGCCAAGACCAGGAGAGTGAGCGTATGCAATGCGCTTGACTGCCTGATCGTGCACGAAAACCGCATCGCTGATCTGCCGGATCTTGTCAGTCTGTGTTCCGGATCAGGAGTAATCATTTATGCAGATCCTAAGGCATTTAAAGCTCTGAAAGGAAAATATCCTGAGGACCTTCTCCGCAAAGCAACCGAAGAATCGTTCGGAACGGAATTTCTTTCGTACAAAATGGCAGTAAAGACAGTTGCCTCAATTAATGAGGCGCTGGAGCATATTGACCGGTACGGATCGAGGCACAGCGAGGCTATAATTTCCGAAAACAATAGCAGGGTTAATTTGTTTATCAGTTCGGTGGATGCATCTTCTGTTTATTCAAACACGTCAACAGCTTTCACAGACGGGGCACAGTTCGGACTGGGGGCTGAGATCGGCATATCCACTCAGAAGCTTCATGCTCGCGGTCCAATGGCACTTGAAGCACTTACAACATATAAATGGATAATTGAGGGTAACGGACAGGTGAGAAAGTGAAATAAAAAACTCTTTTATGGTACTCGATTTTGAACTGATTGAAAGATTCTACAGCGGTCTTCCGCAGAAAATATCTCTTGCCAGGCAGGCACTGAAGCGGCCTCTTACACTGGCAGAGAAAATACTTTGTGCTCACCTGTTTCAGGAACGTCCGCGTCTTTTCAATCATGGCGAAGAGTATGCCGATTTCGCACCTGACAGGATCGCAATGCAGGATGCAACCGCACAGATGGCAATTCTCCAGTTCATGTCGGCAGGAATGGACAAAACTGCAGTGCCTGCATCCATTCACTGCGATCACCTTATCGTTGCCCGCGACGGCGCCGAAAAGGACCTCGAAGCTGCATTAAGCAGCAACAGGGAAGTCTATGATTTCCTCAGGTCCTCTGCCTCCAGGTATAAAATGGATTTCTGGAAGCCAGGTTCCGGCATTATACACCAGGCGGTCCTTGAGAATTATGCATTCCCGGGGGGGATGATGATTGGGACAGACTCCCATACTCCTAATGCCGGTGGTTTGGGGATGATAGCTATCGGTGTCGGTGGAGCCGATGCCGTCGATGTAATGGTTGGCATGGGCTGGGAGCTTAAGTTTCCTAAGATTACCGGCGTTAAACTGACGGGTAAGCTTAGCGGATGGTGCTCTCCAAAAGATATAATCCTTAAGCTTGCAGGGATTCTCACTGTCAAGGGTGGTACGGGCCACATCATCGAATATTTTGGAGAAGGAGCTGAATCCCTGTCATGCACTGGCAAGGCTACGATCTGCAACATGGGCGCTGAAACAGGAGCTACATGCTCGCTGTTCGGGTATGATAAGTCCATGGAAAAATATCTCAATGCAACAGGAAGGAAGGAAGTTGCGAAATCAGCGAACGAAATTTCAATGCACCTTGTAGCCGATCCCGAAGTACTCAGCAATCCTGAATCTTATTACGACAGGTATCTTGAAATAAATCTTTCTGAGCTTGAGCCATATATCAACGGTCCGTTCACGCCTGACCTGGCCACACCTGTATCCAGGATGAAGGAAGTGGCTGCGGAGAACGGCTGGCCTGTAAACATTGAGGCGGGATTGATTGGTTCATGCACCAATTCATCATATGAAGATCTGTCAAGAGCAGCTTCCGTGGTTAAAAATGCAGTTAAGCTGAAGCTTGAGCCAAAAGCCGAATTCAGGATAACTCCGGGATCGGGGCAGGTAAAAGCCGTTGCGGAGAAAGATGGATTCCTTGACGCTTTCAGGTTGATAGGAGGGGAAGTGTATGCAAATGCCTGCGGACCTTGCATTGGTCAGTGGGACAGGAAATCTTCAGACAGCCAGAAAGTGAACACTGTTATTCATTCATTCAACAGGAATTTTTCAAAGCGAACCGATGGCAATCCGAATACACATGCATTTGTTGCTTCACCCGAGATAGTGACGGCACTTGCAATAGCAGGGAATCTTACATTCAATCCCCTGAAAGATACCCTGGTCAATTCTGAGGGGAAATCTGTAGCCCTGCCGGAGCCTGTAACTTCGGAATTGCCTGATTCATTGGCTATAACAGAGGAAAAAGGCTTGGTCAGACCTGACGGAAGCAGCAATGAAGTTGTCATTTCACCAGGCTCGGACAGACTTCAGAAACTGGAGCCCTTCCAGGCATGGGACGGGAAAGATTTCAAAAGCCTTCCTCTACTGATGAAGGTAAAAGGGAAGTGCACCACCGATCACATCTCGATGGCCGGACCATGGCTGAGGTACCGTGGTCACCTGGAAAATATTTCTGGGAACTACATGATCGGTGCCGTTAACAGCTTTAACGGAAAAACAAACAACATTCTTAAGGCGGCAGGAAGCTATGACACCGTTCCGGCTACAGCAAAATTATACCGTGATCTCCTCGGAGGCTCTGTGGTTATAGGAGAAGAAAATTTTGGCGAAGGATCTTCACGCGAACATGCTGCGATGGAACCCCGCTTCCTTGGTGTTAAAGCCATAATAGTGAAATCCTTCGCACGTATTCATGAGACCAATCTCAAAAAGCAGGGAGTCCTGACGCTCACCTTTGCAGACAAGAATGATTACGATAAAATAAGGGAGCAGGACATAATTGATATTAAAGGACTGTCGGATTTTGGTGAAGGTAAGCCGCTGATGGTCACTCTGCATCACTCTGATGGCAAAGCCGAAAGCTTCCCGGCAACACATTCATATAATGATTCACAGATCGAATGGTTTAAAGCAGGAAGTGCACTTAACATAATAAGGAAAATAAAACATGGTACCGGAAAAAATCAGGATCAGTAACGGGAAGCTTACAGTTCCCGATAACCCTGTCATTCCTTTCATCGAAGGAGATGGCACGGGACCCGACATATGGAAAGCTTCAGTAAGGGTTTTTGATGCCGCAGTGCAGAAAGCATACAACGGCAGGAGAAAAGTTGCATGGAAGGAGGTGCTGGCAGGTGAAAAGGCTTTTCAGCTTACAGGAAACTGGCTGCCGGATGAAACCCTTGATGGGTTCAGGGATTATCTTGTGGGCATAAAGGGGCCATTGACGACACCAATCGGTGAAGGAATGCGATCGCTCAACGTTGCGCTCAGGCAGCTGCTTGATCTTTATACGTGCTACAGGCCGGTCAGGTATTTCAAAGGTGTTCCGAGCCCTGTGAAGCACCCGGAACTTGTCGACATGCATATCTTCCGTGAAAACACCGAAGATATTTATGCCGGAATCGAATTCATGAACGGCAAACCTGAAACCGAAAAGATCAGGAATTTCCTGATCAATGAGATGGGGGTGAAGTCGATAAGATTTCCGCAGACCTCCTCGATCGGGGTGAAGCCGGTTTCTATAGAAGGAACTGAAAGGCTGGTAAGGCAGGCAATAAAATTCGCCATCGAAAGGAAGCTTCCTTCGGTCACGCTCGTACATAAAGGCAATATTATGAAATTCACCGAGGGCTCGTTCATGAAATGGGGATACGCCCTCGCTGAAAAGGAATTCTGGAATAATGTTTTCACCTGGTCACAGCACAAGAAGATATCCGAAAAGCAGGGACAGGAAGCAGCAGACAAGCTTCTTAAAAAGGCCGAAAGCGAAGGCAAGGTGATCATCAAGGATGTTATTGCAGATGCATTTCTGCAGCAGATACTTACCCGTCCCGCCGAATATTCGGTTATCGCAACACTGAATCTGAACGGGGACTACATTTCCGATGCGCTTGCAGCAATAGTTGGTGGGATCGGCATTGCTCCCGGTGGGAACATTAATTTCGAGACTGGCCATGCCATCTTTGAAGCAACCCACGGGACAGCTCCGAAATATGCGGGGCAGGATAAAGTCAACCCCGGCTCAGTGATCCTTTCCGGCGCCCTGATGTTTGATTATATGGGGTGGCACGAAGTTACCCAAAAGATCTATGACGGACTCGAGAAGACCATCATGAAAAAGATGGTAACATATGATTTTCACCGGCTTATGGATAACGCCGTATTGCTGAAAACATCTGAATTTGCTGATAATATAATTTCAAATATCTGATCATGAACCAAGTTAAAACTACTGTAATGGAAGACAAGGACCTGTTTGAAAAAATTCAGGGTTCCGTAAAGCAGGCTTGTCACATTGATCCGGAACTTTTCGAAAACTTTGAGGTAAAAAGAGGGCTCAGGAATCGCGATGGCACAGGTGTGCTGGTGGGTCTTACTAATATCGGAGACGTTATCGGCTATAAGAAAGAAGACGGTAAAGTGGTTGCAATTCCCGGGAGGTTGCTTTACAGGGGAATTGATATTGTCGATATTACAGAAGGCTTTCAGCGGGAAGACAGGCACGGTTTTACGGAAACGGTTTACCTCCTGCTGACAGGGCATCTTCCCAATAAGGTTGAGCTGGATTCATTCCAGGCGCATATGGCATCGTTAAGGCCTCTTCCTGATGAATTCACAAAGGATATGATCCTTTCGATGAAGGGCAAGGATGTTCTTAATATCCTGGCAAGGTCAGTGCTTGGATTATACACACTCGATGAAAACCCGGATGACATCTCACTGGACAATATGATCAGGCAATCGCTCGACATCATCGCAAAATTTCCGACCATTGTGGCTTATTCCTACCAGGCATTGCGTCACCTCTACAAAGGAAAGACTCTTTCGATAAGGCATCCGCAGGCTGACCTTACACCGGCAGAGAATTTTCTGTACCTGATAAAAGGAGATTGCAACGGTTTTACGAAGCTTGAGGCCGATCTTCTCGACCTTTTACTGGTGCTTCATGCCGAGCATGGAGGCGGCAACAACTCCACTTTTACAATGCGTGTCACAAGCTCCACTGAAACAGATATTTACTCGGCGGTGACATCAGCGATAGGTTCCCTCAAAGGGCCTCTTCACGGTGGCGCGAATATAAGGGCCCTGTTGATGATGGAGAATATAAAGGAGAATGTGAAAGACTGGAAAGACGATAATGAAATCGAGGAATACCTTTTAAAAATACTCAATAAGAAAGCGAATGACTTCTCCGGTAAAATTTATGGCATAGGACATGCTGTCTATACTATCTCGGACCCGAGGGCCATACTGCTGAAGAAGAAAGCAAGAGAGCTTGCAATTGAGAAAGGCAGGCTTGATGAATTCGAGCTGTATGAGAAAGTAGGTGATCTGACGCCTGAGGTTTTCAGGAAATTCAAGGGTGAGAAGAATGCAAAGGTAGTTTGTATAAACGTTGATTTCTATTCAGGGTTCGTGTACTCATGCCTTGGCATTGCACAGGAGCTTTATACACCACTCTTTGCGATTGCACGCGTTCCCGGTTGGTGTGTTCACAGAATTGAAGAGCTTACATTTTCTGCCAAGAGGATCATCAGGCCGGCTTTCAAAAATGTCACCGCACCGCAGCAGTATGTACCACTTAACATAAGATAAATGGCTGGAACTGAGAAAGATTATGATGTTATTATAGTTGGAGGAGGAGTTGTGGGAACAGCCCTCCTTTATACTTTATGCAGGTATACAGATATTCCTTCAATATGCCTGATTGAAAAATATGCTGATTTCGGGCTCGTGAACTCCGCGTCGACAATGAACAGCCAGACTCTCCATTTTGGTGATATAGAGACTAATTATACAGTTGAGAAAGCAAGGAGCGTGAAGAGGATGGCTGACATGGTGAAGATGTATCTTGAAGATGAAAAGCAAAAGAATCCCGGTCAGGAAATTTTCAGCAAGTACTCGAAAATGGTGCTTGGCGTGGGATCGATGCAGGCTGAAGGATTGCGGAAAAGATTCCTTGTGTTCAAAGATCTTTTCCCGAATCTGAAGCTTATCGAACGTGAAGAGATTGCCCGTATTGAGCCAAAGGTCGTCGAAGGCAGGAACCCGGATCAGGAAATAGCAGCTCTGCTTACTCCGGATGGGTACACTGTTGACTTTAAGGAGCTTTGCCATTCATTTGTGAACAATGCCGGAAAATTGAAAAGCGATGTTGATGTAAGGCTGAATACAAAGCTCCTTACAATCCACCGTGAGGGTGAAATCTGGAGCGTAAAGACCAACAATGGCGTGCTGAAAGCCCCTGCTGTTGTCATAGCCGCCGGCGGACACAGCCTGATGATTGCGAAATCATTAGGATATGGGAAGAATCTATCCATCCTCTCGATGGCTGGTAGTTTCTACTTTGGAAGGAAAGTTCTGAATGGGAAGGTTTATACAATTCAAAATGCGAAGCTTCCCTTTGCAGCCATCCACGGTGACCCGGAAGTACATGATGCAGGCGTCACAAGGTTCGGCCCGACTGCCAAGCCGATCTTCATGCTTGAAAGATATAACCGCAGGACATTCCCGGAATACTGGAAAACTTTTGGTCTTGGTATCGCGCCGATTCTGAGTTTGCTGAATATAATCTTCGACCGTGTTCTTTTCGGTTATGTATTCATGAATTTTCTTTACGATCTTCCTTTTATAGGCAGAAGACTCTTCATAAAGGAAGTCAGGAAAATTGTTCCCACCATGAAATTGCCGGACCTGCATTTCGCGAACAGGGTGGGAGGAACGAGACCGCAGATTGTAAACAATACCACCAGGAAGCTGGAGATGGGTGAGGCGAAGCTTACCGGTGACAAGATTGTTTTCAACATAACCCCATCACCCGGTGCATC
>DATGWQ010000071.1:0-8670 GCA_035299385.1 Bacteroidales bacterium
ATCATTGCGCCCGAACTCTCAACCGCAGCTGATTTCATCTGGCCATTGGAAATGAACGGGAGACACGTTACGAGCATTCCGGCAATTACCAGCAGTTTTATTCTGTTTCTCATTGACTTATATATTAATAAATAACAAGGATTGTACCCATTAATACATACAAGACAGGGGCGGCTAATGTTCGGCCCTTAATGTACAATTAATGAACACTTAACCAACCTTCGCTTAAGCTGGCGCAGTATGACGGTATGAGGTGTGACGGTACGAAGGTAGAGAGCTATCGGGTTAACCGTGAGATTGCCTCTTCTGTTGATGCCACGAATGATATTATGCCCGTACGGTTGCTTTCCCTTATGAAGTCTCTGAGGCTTTTGCTTTTGATATCGATGAAGTCACCCGTAATGGCAAGCTTCATCCTGTAATTTGAAAATTTCTGAAGAATTTCACCTGCAATCCTGGTACTGAGGTCAAAAAAACCTTCCGGGAGATTATCCTCATGTATGATCAGTGCACCGGCACGATTATACCCCGCTTCCACCATGATATCCAGGATGTCCTCCGGACTGCTGATGCGGTCTGATCCCGGCAATAATTCAGCGATAATTACATTGTCAACCTGGTGGTAAGCTATCATTTATTATTTTGTTTTAACCACGGAGTTACACGGTGTATGTACGGAGTAACACGGTTGTCAATAGTGAAACTCCGATTTAAACTTTGTGTTATTCCGTGTTTAAAATATGCATTTCTCCTGATATTTCCATTTGATTTTTCCATATATTTGATTTACACATTACTCTTTATGAAATCAATATTTATTGCTCAAAAATATAGGAGAACATGGTTTATCCTGATGATCCTTTCACTGACAACAATAACCTCTTCCGCCCAGAAAGAAGGCCTGAAAGCAATAAATCAGGAAAACCTGCGGTCGTACATGACATTCTTCGCGTCGGATGAAATGAAGGGACGGGAAACCGGCACTGATGCCAACGATGCAGCAGCCCTGTTCATCAAAAGCAACCTTATGAGGCTTAATGTCAGGCCTGCAACTGGAATGATGGACTATTACCAGGAAATACCATTCCAGGCTACATCGCTCAGGACAGTATTTACACTTAATGCTGCCGGAGAAAAATTTTCGACGGATTCCGTTATCCTCTTTGCCCAGCCTGCAATCCCGGAAATAAGCGGGGAAGTTGTTTTTGCAGGCTATGCATACCAGGATGAAAAATCGGGATACAGCGACCTGAAGGATGTCGATATGAAAGACAAGATCGTATTATTTATGACAGGTGTGCCGGGGCCGAAGGATCCGGCAGAGAATGCAGCTGTTTTCAACAATAAGGAACAACAGAAATTTCTTCCGCTTTTTCAGAAAGGCCCAAAAGCTATTTTCATTGTTTACAACCCTTCAAGCCCATTCACTGATCCTTATAAATCAGGACTTGCAGACATGGTTGGCAGCAGCATTGTTGAATTTGAAGGAACCCTGGGCAAGTCCGCTCCGACAACTCCCGTTCATATCGGCTTCATAACGAAAGGCACTGCCGACATGATGCTTAAATCTTCGGGAAGTGATTTGAATCAGCTTCAGCAGAAGATAGACGCCACACAGAAACCATCATCATTTACGGTTGAGGGTGTTTCCCTGAACGTTCAAACGGTGATGAAGAAGGATCATTTCAAGGGAAGGAATGTGATAGGTTTTATCGAAGGGTCAGATCCGGTTCTTAAAAATGAATGCGTTGTCTATACCGCTCATTTCGATCACACAGGAACAGGCAAAAAAGGCGAGGTATACAACGGGGCTGATGATGATGCCTCAGGATCCATGGTTTTGCTTGAAGTGGCGAATGCATTCATGAACCTGAAAAAAAGACCCTTGAGGTCAGCATTATTTGTGTGGGTCAACGCTGAGGAAAAAGGCCTGCTCGGTTCAAAATATTACACTGAAAATCCTGTCATTCCGTTAAAAAATACACTTCTCGACATCAACCTGGATATGGTTGGGAGATCGAAGCTTCCTTCCGATACCGGAAAAGTATTCGGATATGATCTGACGGTCACCATGCCTGGTGAACTGCAGGTTTATACGGCTCATGAAAGCAGCGATGTTACAAGGATGCTTGCCGCCTCGGCCTCAGATGCAGGAATTAAAATTATTGATAAAGGAAAGGACCTGGAATTTGGCGGCAGCGATCATGAAAGTTTCTGGAACAAAGATGTACCGGCTATCTTCCTGCATTCCGGTATTCATGCCGATCTTCATAGAACAGGAGATGATGTTGACAAAATAGATTTCGATAAAATGGAGAAGACTGCAAAACTGGTATTTCTCCTGGGCTACAGGATACAAAATCAGAAAGAAAGAATTAAGGTTGATAATCCGGGTGCATTGAAGGAATAATTAAAAGTGTGGACGCAAGTGCTTTATATATTTGTTTTTTCAGGTTCAGTACATATCAAAACATAGGTCTATGAAAAATCAGTTCCAGTTCAGTCTGCTTCTGTTTATCCTGTTTTCCTGTGGCACTTATGCCCAGGACAACTACAAAGTTATTAAGGTCAATGGCACGATAACAATAAAGGCCAGGGGTACGGACCTCCAGACAGGCACTGTTTTCACCGATAAGGATGATCTTCTGTTCAGGACAGCAGAAGCCACTGCTGCCGTGATCAACCCACAGAAAGGAAGGCTGATCCTTACAAGCAGGAACCACGATCTTTCTGCAGCAAATTCCAACTACCTTCCTCCAATGTATTCGATGGCGACAAGGGGGACACTAATCAGCAGGGCGGATCTTCAGAATCATTTCTCGGGGAAATATGCAATACTCGAAAAGCTGTCGATGGTTATGAATAAAACAAATTTCCCGATGGACAAAGACCATTTCTTTTTCTTCAGGTATGCTTATAAGAGTGAGAACATCAATAAAAAGCTTGATTTTTCAGGTGACACCCTGATAATCGATAAGAAGAAACTTTACACTGTCGATGGTAAACCGATACCTGGTCCCGACAATACGCGGATTTCCCTCTATTACAAAAATGGTCCTGAATCAGTACTGATAAATAATTTTGAGCTTATCTTCCCCGACAATGAAAAAATAAAGCAGGAAATCCAGGTCATACTCGAAGCTTTCAAAAACAGGCCTTACAAGGAAAAGCTCGGAGAGATAAATTCGTATGTAACAGAATTTTATGGAAAGG
Source organism: Bacteroidales bacterium (assembly GCA_035299385.1). Classification (GTDB taxonomy): domain Bacteria; phylum Bacteroidota; class Bacteroidia; order Bacteroidales; family VadinHA17; genus LD21. The sequence goes on from DATGWQ010000071.1 coordinate 3,214, forward strand.
TTGACAGGTCGAACCTGGTGTCCTGGGCAGAAAAGAATTTCAAACTGAAAGCTGAATAAAATGCCGGATGAAAATTAAACTGCTCATTATAGTTCTGGTTTTCATTTTGACCGGCCATGCAGTTGCCCAACCGGCTGTCTATCCTGTAAGAAATTTCACTACGAGGGATTATGGAAGGAATTTTCATCCTTCAAACCTTGCAATTATGCAGGATAAAAACGGGATCATTTACGCCGCCAATGGTTTTAAACTGCTTGAATATGATGGCCACAGCTGGGAATCCTATCCTATAAATAAGGAAACGTGGATTTTGTCCATTGACATCGACCCGGAAGGAATAATTTACGCCGGTTCACAGCAGGAATTCGGATGGTTTATTCCTGATTCATCAGGTTTGCTTACATATCATTCCCTTTCTGATTCACTCGAGGCCAAAGACCTCGATTTTACAAATATCTGGAAAGTCAGCGCTTTTTCAGGGGGTGTAGCTTTCCAGTCGGAGGAAAAACTATTTATCTGCAATCAGGGAAAGATAACAGTCATTAATCCTGAAACATCATTTCATACATCATTCAGTGTCAATGGAGATTTATATGTACGTGAACGCGGGAATGGGCTCCTTTTATGTAAGAATAATAACCTGGTAAGGATACCCCGGAGTGAGATCTTCGACACGACAGGAATCTTCATGATGGCCCCGTTCGGCATTAACAGCAGCAAAATACTGATCGGCACCCGTGACAAGGGATTCTGGACATATGACAACAGTAATGAAAGTGCAGGATTCAAAAGATTCAATATCGAAGATCAGGCTCTGATAGACAGATCCGGAATAACAGGTGGAAGTCTTGCAGCCAACGGGTTGTTTGCTCTCAGCACTTCACTGAATGGTGTGATCCTCGTCGATTCGGCAGGAAAGATACGATCCGTCATCAACAAGGAATACGGTTTGACCGATAACGACGTCCGGCAGGTTATTTCTGACCGTAGCGGAAACCTGTGGCTTGCAACAAATAACGGGCTGAGCATGGTAGAAATCAGTTCCCCGTTGTCTTTCTATTCAGATATTTCCGGCTTACCCGGGACGGTTACTTCAATATTCAGATACAACGGGCTGCTTTACGCAGGTACAAATGCGGGACTGTTCAGGCAGGTGAGGGATAAGCCCTTTTTTGAAAATGCTTCCCTGCCTTTGCCGGTGAGAAGCCTGGCTGAAGCCGGGAATTCATTATTCATTGGCACGGATAACGGGCTTTTCAGGATGAAGGCAAACTCTGCAGTGAGGGCCGGGGATAAAGATTCATATGCGCTTTATTATTCACCATCACTGAATTTGCTTTTCTCAGGGGGATCGGGAGGACTTTCTGTTTTCAGGCCTGACGGTTCACCTCTCAAAAGAGACCTGGCCGGTATCAATGATGATATCATCGGACTTGCCGGTGAAAATTTCCCGGCAGGAGATTCCATTAAGATCTGGATCGGTACAAGGTATAGTGGCATTATCCGGTTGATCGTCAGAAAAGATCTCAGCTGTGTGCATGAGGGTTTTACTGTTAACGACGGCCTTCCCGGGGGCCCTGTGACACCTTTTTCCCTTGAATCAAACATTGTTTTCGGGACAAGCGAAGGTTTATTTGCATTTACAGATGAATCGTCGGTGAAGAAAAGCCTTCCGGATTCGCTTAAGAACAACAGGGATTTTACAAGGGGTTATTTTGTGCCTTTCGCCTTACCTGGCGAATACACAGGAAAATCAGTGACAGCACTTATAAAAAATGCAGGCAAAATCTGGTTGTCATCAGATAACCATCCTGCTTATATCGATACCGGGAAGGACTTTAAGTATACTCATCAGCCGTTTGACGGAATAGATGCAGGCAGGATTGAAGTAATTTATCCCGAGAAAAATGGAATGGCATGGTTTGGTACTACAGACGGGCTGATCAGGTACGAAGAAACTTCAAAAGATTACAATATTGATTTTGAATGCCTTGTAAGAAAGGTCAAACTGACTGACAATGATTCTATTGTATTTGCCGGAACATATACCGATCAGACTTCATTCTACAAGCCTGTACTGCCGTTCAATAATAATTCAGTAAGGATTGAATTCAGCGCCCCGTTCTTCGAGTATCCCGGGAAGATCCGCTATGCCTGGCGGCTTAACGATTCCAAATGGTCACAATGGAAAAACGAGAATTTCAGTGAGTTCACAGATCTAAGGGAAGGAAAATACATCTTTACCGTGAAAGCAGTGAATGTGTACGGGAAAGAGAGCCGGCCATCAGTTTATGAGTTCAGGATTCTGCCCCCCTGGTATCGTTCTGTTCCTGCATTTATCGTTTATGCTGTTCTGGGGATCGCCCTGATATGGCTGATAGCCTGGGCAAATTCCTACAGGCTGAAGCGTGAAAATATAAAGCTTGAAGGCATTGTAGCGGATAGGACTTCAGAAGTGGTGCGGCAGAAGAATGAGATCGTAGAAAAGAATAAAGTGCTTGAGGTTCAGAAAAAGGAGATAGAAGATAGTATAAGGTATGCAGGCAGGATACAGAAAGCTGTCATTCCGGACGAGAATCATTGTCTTAATATCCTGCCTGAAAGCTTTATTTTCTTCAGGCCTCTTAATATCGTCAGCGGGGATTTTTACTGGATAGGTACGGTAGAAAACAAGATAATTTTCACCGCGGCTGACTGCACAGGTCATGGTGTTCCGGGAGCATTCATGAGTATGCTGGGGGTGGCCTTTCTTAATGAAATTGTGAATAAAGATCATATTACACAGCCGGATATTATTCTCAATAACTTAAGGACAAAGGTAATACAGGCTTTGCAGCATAAAGGATCAGATGGCGAGGCAAAGGATGGAATGGATATATCTATGGTCTGCATAGACAACAAAGCCGGAATGCTTCAATATGCGGGAGCTTACAATCCACTGATAATGATCAGGGACGGTGAAATAAGAGAGTTCGCCGGGGACAAGATGCCTGTTGGGACTCATGAGAGGATGGACCCTTTTTCACGACATGAAATTGCCATCCGGAAAGGCGATGTGTTATATCTCGCTTCCGACGGTTATGAAGATCAGTTCGGAGGACCTGACGGAAAGAAGCTCAAGGCAAAGAAGTTCAAACAGCTGTTGCTGGAGATTCATAAGATCCCGATGAACCAACAAAAGGTAATTCTTGAAAAGCATTTCGAGGAGTGGAGGGGAGAGCTCAGGCAGGTTGACGATGTGATCGTCGCCGGAATTTCTGTTTCCTGAAATAAAGTATTTTTGCAAAGCTCCTGGCAATATTTATGCGTTTGTGGTACTCTGTGCTCTGATTGCCTCCGCATTTAAGAGAAGTGCTATTCGCTCTTCGATCTCCTCATACAGGTTCCTGTCCTCAGCATGTTTGAAGTTGAACGGAGGTATTTCCTCACTTCTGACAGTCCATTCATCGTTGCAGCCACTGAAGAACCTGGGTTCCGCAACCAGGAAGATCTGTTTCGCCCCAACCTGGAACCATAGAAAAAGGTCGTCAACGCGTTTTACTTCCGTCGGATCGAGATAGGCCTTAAATTCCTCCATGACCTCAGGCCTGGAACATTCATATATAAGATTGTTATCGTACCCTATCGAAATGCCTGTCAGCCTCAATTTTTCCATAACAGGTGCTTTTATTGATTAACATGTCAGTTGTTTTAAAGTTCTGCAAGGTTAACCGGAATTTTCCGCAGGAATGGTAAAAGTAAACCTGCTTCCCTTTCCTGGTTCGCTTTTGGCGCTGATCTTTCCGCCATGCAATGAAACAAACTCCTTACAGAGACTAAGGCCCAGCCCTGTCCCGGCTTCATTCATTGTTCCCGGCATGCTGAACCTGTCACCTTCCCTGAAAAGCATTTCGAGCATATCCCTGCTGATACCGACACCTGTATCTTCCACATCAATAATTGTTTCATCACGACCTTTCGAAGCATGTATTAAAACCTGTCCTCCCGGTTTTGTAAATTTTATCGAATTCGAAATAAGGTTCCTCATAATAGTGCTTATCATTTCCTTATCGGCATGGACAAATAATTCACCCGGAATATCTGTCCGGAGTGTGATAGATTTCCTGTCGGCGGAGGCTTTCATCAACCCGGCTGCAGACATTATCATAAGCGATACATCGAATTCTGACTTGTTCAGTCTTATCTGGCTGGTCTGAACTTTTGACCACTGTGCAAGATTCCTGATCAGGTCAAGGGCCGACAATGAAGAATCATGTATGATGCCGGCAAATTTTCCTGCTTTGATATAATCTCCCTTTCCCAGTTCACTTACCAGGAAATCCGAGAACCCGACAATGCTGGTGAAAGGATTCATGAGATCGTGTGATATTATCGAAACGAACTTGTCCTTTGTTGTCCCCAGCTCCTTGTAAAACTTTGATTTCTGATCTCTCCACAGGTAAAATGCGATGGCAACAAACGACATTATGAACAATATCACCATTATCAACAACATCACCGACTGACGGTGAAAAACCGATAAAGCTTCATCCCGGCTTATTTTTGCAACCATGAACCAGGGAGAATTAGGGATCTTCCTGATGTATGAAAGCACACGCACATTATTATAATCTGTTCCTTCGAATATTCCTTCCCTGCCCTGTACCGCCGCTACTGCCGGCAGGCTGCGGTCATGCATGGATCGCTTCAAAGGCCTGTTTGTAATTTTATTAATGTTTGTCAGATATGTTATGCTGTCCCCGTCCTGGCGCACCAGTAATGTTTCAGCAGTCTTCCCGGGAGAGGGCCACAGGCGAATTGTGGGGAAAAGGGTGACCTCCGGGTCTATTCTCAGGATTATTGTTCCGAAACTCAGCGAATTTGAACCCTCCGGCGGTAAAACAGGTATGCTCATATCAATATGCATACCGTTCATATCCTTTGAATAATGAAGGTCGGAAAACTCAATATCTCCTGAATTGAACCCCTCGAGAGGAAGAAATTCAAGCTTATCCGTTAGCTTGTCAGGCTCTGGAAAGATAAGCCTGATCTTGCCCTGTCTGTCAACAATGATTATACTGTGATAGTCATAATTCTCAATAAAGACAGCCATCCTTTGCAGGAGGTCCTTTCTGACGTTTTCACTTATTTCCTTATCCCTGAGCAGATCGGCAATACTGCCAATCGGTAAATAGTTGCTAACGATATACCCGTCGCGGATATGCTCGAGCCTCCATTTTCTTATCTCTTCAGCTTTCAATGAAGTTATAACTTCCAGCCCGGAATAGGTCTGTTTAAGAATCTTGGATCTCTGAATATTATAAAAGGCAAAGGCCCCGGTAATAACCAGTAATGAAGCCAGCAGGATCAGAATGAGCCATGACTTCGGCAATTTGTCACCTGAGCCGGGACGTGACATATTCAATTAATTTCAATAACAGATAACAATACTGAACTTTTTTGGTTTGCTGAGGAGAA
>DATGWQ010000072.1:0-4178 GCA_035299385.1 Bacteroidales bacterium
TCCTGGGTCCTGGGTCCTGGGTCCTGGGTAGATCCGGTTCTTACTGAAATCGAACCAGTACCCAGTACCCAGCACCCACCAACAATCAGTTTTGAATTGACTTCAGCTTCTCTTCAATCATCAGATTGACATCAACCTCTGCCAGCTTCTTCTTTGTTGCCATATAGCCTATTGCAAAAAGCTCCGCAGCCTTTGTGGTGTTAAGCACCCTGTAATCCTTCAGGTCTGCAGGTGCAACAAAAAGGTCAAATTTCAAAGCTTTTTCATAGATGTCTTTCGCCTGCCCCACCATGAAGGTACGTTCAGCGAGGCTAATCAGGCCCGAAATTTTTTCAACGTACCCCACCATGTTCACAAAAGATCCGATTGTAATAAGGCATTTGCCTTCAACCGCTTTCACGGGAAGGTTATCAAGAACGCCGCCGTCAACATAGTGAAAATCACCGATTTTTACAGGAGGAAAAATAACAGGGATACTCGATGAAGCTATTACGGCTTCAAGCAGGTTCCCCTCAGAAAAGTAGACGACCCTTGCATTGTTGATGTCGGTCGCCGTTACATACAGTTTTGTTTTAAGCTCTTCAAAACTCTTTGCCCTGAGCTTGTTCCTGAGAATTTTTATTATCCCGCTGTTCTGAAGGAGGCTTTCCCGGGGCAATGCCGGCCTCATAAAGTCGAGCCTGCTGCCGGTGTTGGTGAATTCAAGTATCTCAGCAGGAGTATAACCATCGGCGTACAGGGCACCGGCTATTGCTCCCGCGCTCGTACCTGCAATAACGTCAGGGTAAATGCCTGATTCATTGAGCGCCTGAAGGAAGCCGAGGTGAGCAAACCCCCTTGCTCCGCCACCGCTAAGAACAACCCCGATCCTGTATTTGAAAGCATCCATATCCGGAAAGCGTGAATAGAAAGAAGAATATTGCACAAAGAATAAATATACATAACATTTTGATATGAACCTCCCCCCTGCCCCTCTGCTGAAAGAGAGGGGTGCCTATGGAAAAAGTTGGAGAATGAGGTCCTTAATAATTTATTATAAATTTGAGAAAAGAAAAAAATTCCATACCATGCAGTTTATACTCATAGCTTACGACGGGGAGGATCCCGAAGCCCTTGACCGCAGGTTGAGGGTCAGGCCCGACCATCTCAACAAAATAGAAATCCTTAAAGAATCAGGCGAGTACATTTTCGGGGGAGCGATCCTCGATGAAAACGGAAAAATGATCGGCTCAACCATCCTTTATGAATTTCCTGACCGGAAAACTATGGATGAGAGGCTTAAGAATGAACCATATATGACTGCTGGTGTCTGGAAAAAAGTCACGATTCACCCGTTCAGGCTTGCCAATATCGGAAGAAGTAATTCTCAGTTAACAACCTAAATAATCTTTGAAATGAAAAAAGCTTTGTTTTTTATCCAGGCTATTATCATATCAGCCTCTGTGTGCGGCCAGGGCAATCTGCCTTATAAAATGGAAGACCTCACATCTCCGAATTTCGCCAAAGCCGTTGAACAGGCGAAAGGCGTATGCATCATTCCTCTGGGCATAATCGAAAAGCATGGTCCCCATCTCCCGCTGGGCACCGACCTTTATGAAGCAAGAGACGCTGCGTTCAGGGCAGCACAGCAGGAATACGCAATTGTTTTTCCCCCGTATTTTGTAGGCCAGATCTTCGAGGCAAAGCACCAGCCCGGTGCGGTTGCATACAGCGACGAGCTTATGTGGAAGATGCTCGAGGAAACCTGTGCGGAGCTGTCCCGCAACGGACTTAAGAAAATCATCCTGGTGAACGGTCATGGAGGTAACGGCGCTTTCCTTGAGTATTTCTGCCAGGCACAGCTTCAAAAAAGGCAGGACTATGTTGTCGTTTTATTCCAGGAAGGCAGGGATCCTGTTCTTGGAAAGGAAATAGCATCACTTAAGAAAGCCAGGCTCGACGGTCATGCAGGTGAGGAAGAAACCAGCATGATGACGGTTATAGCTCCGAACCTTGTCGATCAGAGCGCCCTCACGGCACAATCAGGGCTTGACCAGAAAAGACTCGACAAGCTCCCGTTTGGATATGCCGGAATATGGTGGTATGCAAAATACCCGAATCATTTTGCAAGTGATGTCAACACACCAAATCCCAAACTGGGCGAGCTCCTGATGAAAAGCTGGTCATCGCAGATCGCAGAGCTTGTCAAGTACATGAAGAACAATAATACGGTGGAACAGCTGATGGACGAGTTCTTCGATAAGGCTGAGAATCCGCTGGGGAAGCAGTGACGAAAGGGCGAGTGGGCGATGGGGCGACAAGGCGAGGGGACGACAAGGCGACAAGGCGAAGGGGCGACAAGGCGATGGGGCAAAAGAAAGTTGAAAGGAAAAAATGAAAGGGAAAAACTTAAGGTGGTCGGGTAGAAATGGTTATCCTTTAATTCTGGCTGCATTAGGATTGGCTGTGCTGGTGTTCATCGCTTTTCACAAGGCGTTGGATAACCAGTTTGTGGACTGGGATGATTTCACTTATGTCGTCAATAATGATCTTGTCAGGGACAAGGAAAACACAGGCATCAAAGAGATCTTCACAACGCCCGTTTCATCCAACTATCACCCGCTGACCATCCTTTCGATGCGGCTCAATGCCGCTGAATGCAGCACATGCCCTGAAGGGATCTCACCAAAACCATTTATAAAATGGAATATCATCCTGCATACGGCTGATACCATTCTCGTACTTCTGCTCATTTACATTCTGACTGGCGGAAACCTGCTCATTGCAGCAGTAACGGCGGTTATATTCGGGATCCATCCGATGCATGTCGAATCCGTCGCCTGGATTTCGGAAAGGAAGGATGTGCTTTACACGTTCTTTTTTCTTCCGGGGCTCATTACTTATGTGAAGTTTAAAGAAACGGGGAAATACATATGGCTGACATTCAGTTTCGTATTGTTTGTCCTTTCATGCCTTTCAAAGGGTATGGCTGTAGTTTTCCCGGTTGTGCTGATCCTTATCAACTTTTGGTACGACAGAAGGACATTCACTTCATTCAAAGATTTTTTAAAAGGCCTTTTTTCGCTGAAAACGGCCCTGCTACTGACACCTTTCTTCATTGTTTCACTTTTTTTCGGACTGCTTGCATTCAAGATACAGAGCGGGATGAATTTTCTTGGCATCCTGAACATGGCCGGAAGCTCGCCGGATGTTGTAAATGCTGCCGGACCGTTCACTTTCTTCCAGAAACTTCAGCATGCCGGTTATGGTTTTGTAACAAATGTTACAAAATTCTTTGTGCCTGTGAATCTTTCGGCATTTTATCCCTATCCCGGATCACGTGAATTCATATCCGGCACATATTCACTCCTCGTGAAGCTTTCGCCATTGCTGATGCTTGCAATTGCAATTGCGGTGTTGATCTCAGCCAGGAAAACCAAACTGTTCGCTTTCGGTCTTGGCTTCTTCCTGCTGACAATAATCCTGGTGCTCCAGCTGATTCCCGTCGGATATGCAATTACGGCTGACAGGTACACTTATCTTTCTTATCTCGGGCTCGCATTCATCGCAGGCAGCCTGGTTGCAGGAAGCGGCAGATTCAGGATCTGGCTTCTTACAATTACAGGTATCTGGATTACAGCATTCATTTTTATAACAATCAGGCAGAACGAAGTCTGGAGCAATACCGAATCGTTATGGTCGAATACGATTGAAAAGTTCCCGGGTGTGGAAGTTGCACGCAGATCGCGCGGCAAATACTACAGCAAGATGGCATTTGCCGCGGCAGATTCAAGGCAGCGCAAAAGATACGAAGATCTTGCGCTTGAAGATTTTCTTTCTGCTGTAAGATCCGGTTCAAAAAATGCTGAGGTATATGAGGGTGCAGGCGTCATTTATGGAGCGCGGGGCAAAAATGAAGAATCACTTAAATTCCTCGATTCAGCGATAAGGCTTGATTCTTCAAATGGCAGCATTTTCTACAACAGGGCACTTTCACTGTCAAAAGCCGGAAGGAAGGAGGAAGCAGTGGAAGATTACACGAAGGCGCTCAGGCTTTCACCGGAAAAATCCGTAAGGATCCACACCAACAGGTCCAATCTCCTGCTTTCAATGGGTAAATTCGCTGAGGTGATTGAAGATCTTGACTTCCTGATAAAAAATGATCCGGGTAATGCTGATAATTATTATAACCGGGCAGT
>DATGWQ010000073.1:0-10119 GCA_035299385.1 Bacteroidales bacterium
CTTCAATCCTGCGGCAGCCGAGACTGCTGCCAGGCTGGTTGAAAAAGTACGGATAAATCCCGGGAACTACACGGATAAAAGAGCATCATTCCAATCTGTTGATCTCACTGATAAAGAATACAATGAGGAGCTTGAAAGGATCCATTCGAGACTTCTTCCGCTTATCAACATATGCCGCGAGTGCGGGACAGCTATCCGCATAGGCATCAATCATGGCTCGCTTTCAGACAGGATAATGACACGGTATGGCAATACTCCTGAAGGAATGGTTCAGTCAGCGCTTGAGTTTATCGATGTCTTCAGGCAGGAGAACTTCGGTAATCTTGTGCTTTCCATGAAATCATCAGATACTTCAGTGATGGTGAGGTCGACACGCATGCTGGTGGCCGCCATGCAGGAGATCGGGGTTTCTTATCCTGTTCACCTCGGAGTCACGGAAGCCGGCGAAGGCGAGGATGGCAGGATAAGATCCGCCGCAGGAATAGGAGCCCTTCTGACTGATGGAATAGGAGATACAATAAGAGTATCCCTTTCTGAAGATCCGGAAAATGAAATTCCTGTTGCGAGGATGATCGCTGGCCTGTTTCCTAAAGGAGCTATCAGGGCAGGGAAAACTATCCGGTACAGCTCTCCCGAAAGAAAATCTGAATTCTACGGGAAAATTAACGGACCGCTCGTTCTCGCAGATATGAGAAAGCATGAATTGAATGAGAGCCTGTGGACTTCAGCAGGCTTCATTAAGAAAGGCAAACAAATAATAAGAACCGACAGCTCTGCTGATCTTGTTCTCATGTCAGATATCCCGGACAATCTTCCGGATATTGTAAAAATAGCTGCAACGTACAATGTGTATTCATCACACAAAGAGCTCCCGAATGTTATCCCGCTATTTTCACCGGACAAGCATGAATCATTTGATTCCCATTCGGGACTCAGAATTGTTCTCATAGATTCGGTTGAGGATACGTCAATTCTGTCAAAAAGCACTGACAAGGAAACGCTGGTGTTATTTTCTTATCCGGCAGAAAACCGGAATGAAGTTGAAGTTCTGATGAGCGATCTGGCTGAAAGGAATTTAACCTGTAATCTGATCCTGAACCCTGTTTTGGATATAAAAGATATAGATGAATTTCATATTATAGCCTCTTCAATCCTGGGTAAATATGTCATAGACAACAGCATTGCAGGAATAATGATCACCAATAATGCCAAGGCAGGTAATGATGAACCGGTTAAAACAGCTTTCTCAATACTTCAGAATACAGATAAAAGGATAACCCGGACTATATATCTCTCATGCCCGACATGCGGCAGGACGAAGTTCAATCTTCAGGAGACCGTTAAGAAGGTAAAGGCAGCCACCGGGCATCTCAAAGGTCTGAAGATCGCTGTTATGGGATGCATTGTCAATGGCCCGGGCGAGATGGCAGGTGCAGATTACGGGTATGTTGGAGCTGCACCCGGGAAAGTGCATATATATAAAGGTACCGTGCCTGTGCTGAAGAATGTTCCGGAAGAGGAGGCGATAGATATGTTACTGAAAGTGATTGATGAAAATATATGAACCCCTCTGCCCTTCGGGCATCTCCCCTGAAGGGGAGAAAATCAACCCCCCTTCAGGGGGCAGGGGGGTCACGCCAATTTATAATCCAGCTGCTTCTTCTGTAAATCGGCTTTGACCACGATCACATTTATCCTGTCGCCAAGAGTGTATTCTTTCTTTGTTGAGCGGCCACGGATGCAATAATCCTCCTCATCATATTCATAGTAGTCATCATCCAGCTCACGGATGTGGATCATGCCCTCGCACTGGTTTTCAATTATTTCAACGTAAATTCCCCATTCGGTCACGCCTGAAATTACACCTTCAAACACCTGGCCAGTCTTGTCCGACATGAATTCGACCTGTTTGTATTTTACTGATGCCCTTTCGGCTTCGTTCGCCAGGCGCTCCATTTTTGAAGAATGATCGCACAATTTTTCATACCTGTCATGACCACCTGGCTTTTCACCGCTCAGGTATTCTGTGAGCAGCCTGTGAACCATCATGTCGGGATATCTGCGGATTGGTGATGTGAAGTGAGTATAGTATTTAAAGGACAAACCGTAATGCCCTATGTTTTCAGTTGAATAGACAGCCTTCGCCATTGAACGCAGGGCAAGTGTTTCGATAATATTCTGCTCCTTTCTTCCCGAGACATGCTTCAGAAGCTTGTTCATTGCTTTGGGAAGCGAAGTTGTATCATCCTCGACAAGCTTATAACCGAATCTTTTTATGAAATGGACAAAGCTGTCGATCTTTTCAGGATCGGGCTTATCGTGTATTCTGTACACAAATGTTTTCCCTTTCAGCTTCTTGCCAACATATTCGGCAACCCGGCGATTTGCAAGAAGCATGAATTCCTCGATAAGCTGGTTTGCAGTACCCATGTCGCGGAATTTTATCCCTAACGGCTTGCCGTTTTCGTCAAGATCGAACTTTACTTCAATTTTTTCAAAATCGAATGCTCCCGCTGCAAATCTTTTCTTGCGCATATTCTGTGCAAGATTATGAAGGACAAGAATTTGCTCCGTCATATCACCGTCGCCCGTATCGATCACATTCTGAGCTTCCCTGTAAGAGAATCTCCTGTCGGAGTTGATGATAGTCCTGCCAAACCATTCATCGAGCACTTCAGCCTTTTCATTAAGCTCAAAAACCGCCGAATAGGTCAGCTTGTCTTCACAAGGCTTCAATGAACAGATGTTGTTGGATAGCTTTTCGGGAAGCATCGGCACAACACGGTCCACAAGATAAACTGAAGTTGCCCTCTGTTTTGCTTCCTGTTCCACCAGTGAATCAGTCTGTATATAATAAGTCACATCTGCAATATGGACACCGACTTCCCAGTTTCCGTTTTCAAGCTGCCGCAGTGACAGGGCATCATCATAATCCTTGGCATCCTCGGGATCGATCGTGAAGGTGGGTACATCGCGGAAATCGCGCCTGCCCTTGATTTCACTTTTTAAAATTTCAGAAGGGATCTTCTCTGCATCAGCCTCAACTTCCTCCGTGAAACTATATGGCAGCTCGAACTCGGCGAGAATGGCATGCATTTCTGTTTCGTTCTGGCCGGGATAGCCAAGGACATTGATTATCTCGGCAACAGGATTCTTCGATTTGGAATCCCATTCAACCACTTTTGCAACTGCTTTCTGACCCTGCTTTGCCCCATTCAGCTTCGAAGAAGGAATGAAAAGGTCGAAGGGCATGTTTTTGTTATCCGGTACAAGGAAAGCAAAGTTTGGCATCACCTCGACGGTGCCGACAAACGTTGTACGCCATCTTTCGATTATCTCAACGACTTCACCTTCGGGACGAGCTCCCTTTTTCCGTGCAAACATGTAAACCTTAACTTTGTCGCCATGAAGGGCTGTCCTGAGGTTTTTGGCAGATATAAATACGTCTTCATCGAGCTCATCAGTCTGAACAAATCCGTAACCCATGCGGGTCATGTCAACGGTACCGGTCACATATCCCCTTGCCTGCTTTATCCTGAATTTACCCTTGTAGATCTCCTGGAGCCTTCCCCTTGCGGTAAGGTCATCAAGAATTTCAATAATAAGCTCCCTGGCGGAATTATCGGTAATATTAAGGCGTTTTGAAATCTGTTTGTAGTTTAGACCTTTCTCAGATCCTTTCGACAGTGTTGCAATGATTTTTTCGGTAAGTGATTCTTTTGAAATGCCTGAATTGCGCTTGCCTTTTCCCTTATGGCCCATATTTTAGTTTTTGCGAAGGTACAAAAATAGAGGCAAAAATTATATACATTTGGCTCATAATTAGACCATATGACAGGATTAGACTCTGTTCCCTTCCATTCACTGGATATAGTTACAAAGAGAACCGGCAATGAATATGTGCTGGTCCCTGTTACGAACAACATTGCCGATATGGACAGCGTCTATACCCTGAATGAAACGGGTGCTTTCATCTGGGAGCAGATAGACGGGAAAAAGAATTTAAAGGAAATAATTGAAGCCCTGATTTCGGAATATGACATCTCCGGGGAAGAAGCAAAAAGTGATGTTTTGGAATTTATGGAAAACCTGGCAAATTATCTGATAATAACATAAAAATTGCCACCAAGGCTCCAAGTCACCAAGAATCACCAAGAAATTACTTAAATGTACAGGGAAATCTCAAAAGAAGAAGACAGGGTTGGCCATGAAATCGTCAACGCAGCATACATTGTCCACTCCGAATTGGGACCAGGATTGTTGGAAAAAGTATGTGAAGCTTGCTTCTGTCACGTTCTGGCTGACAAGGGTTTTGACGTACGAAGGCAACTTGATATTCCAATTGTTTTCAGGGGAATTTGCTTTAATGAAGGACTAAGGCTAGACGTACTTGTAAATGATCTTGTAATATGCGAATTAAAAGCCTTGGAGAATGTTAATCCTGTCTGGGAAGCTCAACTGTTAAGCCATTTAAAGCTTACAGGGAAAAGGTTAGGATATCTTATTAATTTTGATGTCCCTTTAATAAAAAATGGTACTAAAAGAATGGCAATATGAAGATCGCCCTGGTGGAACTTGGTGCCTTGGTGTTGCTGGCAAAGCATGAATAATCTTGAAAATGGTATTAAAATAATGGTAATATGAGGATCACCTTGGTGAAACTTGGTGCCTTGGTGTCTTGGTGGCAAAAACATGAATAATCTTATTCTAAATATTGCAAATTATCGCATAAAGATTAAATCCCTGGATTATGATCTTGATCCGAGAAAGAGATTCAGGAATTTTATTGAACCAAATTACCCCGCTGCCACCCGAATAGGGGGGTTGACTGTTGACATTAGAGTATATTATGGTACGCCTGATCTTCCCTACGGAGCTGAGTGTGTCTTTCACGCACCATTTATCGAAGAAACCGATGGTCATAGGACAGAAAAGAACCCGGAATTCTGGAGTATCTGGAAAAATAACGATGATCTTTTCATTAAAACAAGCTTCCCCCTTTCAAAGGGAAATAAAAAAGCTCTCCTGAAATTTTCATTTGACAGTAAAGAATGGCATCTGTATATCGATTCCTGCAATGAAAAATGCATAGATCCGCTTGAATACCCTCTTGACGGACTGGTTCTTTATTATCTTTCGGTGATAAAAGGAGACATCATGATCCATGCATCAGGAGTAAATCACAAGGGAAAAGGCTATGCTTTCAGCGGTGTTTCCGGGAAAGGAAAAACTACAATGTCCGCTCTCTGGAAAAAAGCAGGAGCAACCATAATCCATGATGACAGGCTAATCCTGAGGAAGACTGCGGAAGGATTCAGAATGTACAATACACCTGTTTATGATGACGAGGAACCGGTTCATTCCGGTATTGATTCTATATTCATCATAGAACATGGCAGGGAAAACACTCTAAGTAGACTGGAAGGGGCTTATGCTGCAAGCGCCCTCCTGGCCAACTGCATCCAGCATAACTGGAGCAGGGAAATAATTTCCGGACTTCTGCAATCTGCGACAGGCCTATGCTCTGAAGTGCCTGTATACGCCCTTTCCTTTAAGCCGGATACCAGTGTTATTGATCAAATTGTACACGAGTTGACATGAAAAAAGGGATGCTGAATATCGGATTCAATCTTCTTGCTGAAGGTAAAACACTCAGGATCAAGGCACATGGCTACAGCATGTATCCCTGCATTAAACCGGGATCAATTATCCTGATCGAACCTTTGCGCATGAAAGGCAAACCTGTTCCGGGTGAAATCCTTGCTATCCGGCGTCAATCGGGCCTTGTTGTGCACAGGCTTACAAAGATCATAATGAAAGATGGGGTTGAGTACTTTATTGCCCGGGGCGACAGCAATTCACTTGCGGACAATCCTGTCAGGCTCAGCGATATTGCAGGAAGGATCGTCGGGGCGGAAACGAGTGCACAGAATACCGTGAAAGCAGATATCCGGATAAGGGAGAACCCGGATTATATTCTCAACAGGATAAGGGTTATTTGGATTATTTTGACAGGCAAAATAAGAAAAAGACTGAAGTCGTGACGAAAATTCCTTCGAATCCCCTGAATGTTTTACCCCTAAATCCCCCAAGGGGGACTTTGGCTTTGCGGGCCCCCCTGGGGGACAGGGGTGGACAGGGTGGGAAGGTCTTAAAATGATGAAGCAGAAAATACAATTATTCAGAGAATCTCTCAAGCTCGTATGGCAAAGCGCCCCCGGCTGGGCAACAGCAAATGCCATACTCTCCGTCGTGCGCAGCATCATGCCGCTCCTACTGCTATGGCTTCTCAGGAATGTGATCGACGGAATTACAGGCAGCGCTTCCAGCGCAGTAACTGCTGATAATACTATTCTGCCAATCATCGCCCTGGTGTTTGTATGGTTTTTGGATGAGACCCTTTCCGATGCTGGAATTTACATCAGAAAGAAACAATCCGTCAGGTTCGAGGCGTACATGTATGACCTGCTTCATTCGAAAGCCAGCCGGCTTGACCTCATCAACTTCGAGCATCCTGAATATTTCGACTGCCTTTCCCGTGCAACAAGGGAAGCGACCTGGAGGCCGAACAACATATTGAATAATCTCATTTCGATATCAGGCTCCCTCCTTTCACTTCTGCTTATCTCGGGTCTTATCATTACGCTGAACTGGATCCCTGCCGTGCTACTGATTGCAGCCAATGTGCCCGGGATCTGGATGAGGCTTCACTATGCTGAAGTGCTTTATAATGTTCACAGGGAACAGACACCCGAGGCAAGAAAGTCAGCCTATTTTAACTGGCTTCTCACGGGTGACAGGCCTGCAAGGGAGATAAGGCTTTTCGGGCTTGGAGATCATTTCAGGAGGCTGTTCAGGGAGTCTTTCATGAAGCAAAAGCAGGAAGAGCTTCAAATCATCAGGAAACGTACCCTTATAGGGTTTATTTCTGACCTGGTGAAGGCTTCAGCTTTTCTTTTCACTCTTCTTCTTATCGCAAAACTGACAGCAGAACATAAAATCACCCTTGGTGAGATGGCCATGTTCCTTGTCGCTTTCAGGCAGGGGATGGTCTATATTAAGGAATTCTTCAGCTCTTTGTCAGATTTGTATGAAGACGGCCTGTTCCTGGGAGACATCTTCGAATTTCTTAATCTGAAAGAATATGTAATCGCACATGAGCCGGTAATTATGCCTGCTCCATTGTTACGTGATCTCGTCGCGGAAAATCTTTCATTCTCCTACCCCGGAAACAGCCGGAAAGCAGTGGATAATATATCATTCGGGCTCCGGAGGGGTGAAATACTTGCAATAGTCGGTCCAAATGGTTCCGGGAAGAGCACGCTGGCAAAGCTGATCTGCAGGCTTTATGATCCTGAGTGCGGTTCGATCCGGTACGATGATATTGATATCAGGAATTTTGATCCCGCTTTATACAGAAGGAATGTGTCGGTGATATTCCAGGATTTCATGCTCTATAACATGACCGCAGGGGATAACATCCGGATGGGAGACATAAGCAACGCTGCAGATCAAGCCCGGATAAAACAAGCTGCAGATGTGACTGGCATTGGCAAGTTGATAGAGCAGCTTCCTGACAGGTATGAGACCCAGATCGGTAACCTTTTCGACGACAGCAGGGAGCTGAGCTGGGGGGAATGGCAGAAAATGGCCCTGGCGAGGGCACTGTACAGGAATGCCCCGGTGCTGATACTTGATGAACCTTCAAGCTCGCTTGACGCTGAGACGGAATACGAGATATTCAGAAGATTCAGGGAGATAGTTAAAGGAAGAACGGCTGTTCTCATCAGTCACAGGTTCATGAATGTAAGCCTTGCAGACAGGATCATTGTCATGGACCGGGGAAAGATCGCCGAAACAGGTTCTCATGAAGAGCTGATGTCGCTCAGAGGGCTTTACCATTCCATGTTCATGAAGCAAACCAGTCGTTTTGAAAGATGAACCCGGAAGAGGACATAAAACCTGAGCAGCAGTTACTGATCAGACTTTCCCGGATTAAATTTGACGGGCAGCAGAAAGCCGAAGCTGAGGCACTGTGCAAAAAAGGCATCAGCTGGGATTATTTCTGCCATTCTGCAAACATGCACGGCTTGTCAGCTCTCGCGTTCAACAACCTGGAAAAGACCGGCCTTCTCAAATATGTTCCCGAACATAATTCTGAGTACCTGAGAAAAGCATCCTACCTGAGCATGGTGCGAAACACCGGCATTATGAAGAATTTAAGTGAGGCGCTTTCAATTCTCGGTAAAGAAAACTTCAGAATAGTCCTCCTGAAAGGAATGGCTCTCGAACTGATGGACTACGGAAACACGGGATTGAGGCAGATGACCGATGCCGATGTGCTGCTTCGAAAAGATGAAGGGATCAAAGCCTTCAGGCTTCTCAAAAAAAACGGTTTTTCTCCTCTCCCCGTTAAATCCTTTTTTCATAAGCTCATTATCAAACACATCGGAAAACATTTTCCTTCGCTCCTGAAGGACGATTTTTCGCTTGAGATCCATCATGATCTATTTGGAAGCAGAAATAAACATCTGACATCGCTGCTTCTTGAGACAAGCATAAGGTCTGACCTTGATGGTAATGACATTTGGCTGCCTGAACCGCTCATTCTTTTTCTCTACCTGGTTCATCATCTTTACAGGCATGAAACGAACAACGATTCGCAGCTCCGTCTTTACACAGACCTGGTGGTCATGATCGAAGAATACAGTACCAGGGTCATTAATCCTCAATTACTGAGGTTGTCGGATGAAGCCGGGATGAATCGGATTCTGGCAGACCGTCTGCTTGCATTAAGGGAATACTGGAAGATTGAATTCCCCGGATGGATGAATGAATTCATTGACAAGAACAAAAGTGAAGAAGCCGCATCCAGGTTTATTTTTTTCCTGAACAGCCCAAAAAACAATATTATTCCTGACAGATCGCATTCATACCGGCCATTGTTGAATGAAATTCCGGGCTTTCACAGGAAAATAATTTATGTTGCCGGTGATCTTTTTCCCACATTGAGCTTCATGAAAAAAAGGTATAATTGCACATCAGCCTGGAAGGCAATTCTGCATTATCCTCACAGGTTTGGCAAATTGCTATGGCTTTTCAGGGACTACCGGAAGTGATTGTAACATGCAGGTTTCCACGGTGATTTGAGGCAATTCCAAACATTTTTTCATATTCGGTTTTGGAGTTAGTATTTTTTTGTTTAATTTTATAAATATAGCGATAAACATTATTGGGATTAAATAGAGATCCCGCTGCAAGTGCATTATTTTTCATGTCTCATTTGTTCTCACGAACAAAATTGTCATTCTGACAGAGACCTCCCCTCCCGGGGGCTTTTTGCCCCCGGGATTCTCTTTATAATAAAAGCTATTCCTAATCTTCCTCTCAAAGTATTTCTCTAATCCCGGATGGATCCTTCGGGATACAAATAAAAAACCCGTGGGGGGACCAGGGGTAAATGACAGGCAGCCGCACGGTTTCTTGACATTAATTCGCAGCATGTCCCTGACCGTTTAGCGGAATCCGCCTGTCTCCTGTTAAAAAGCACTAAGAAATGAGCAAGAATGTTCGGACATTAAGCAAACTTTTTATTGCTTAATAGGAAATGCCCCGATTTTGTTACCTGAAAAATGAAAGAATTTTTAAATTGAGGCGAATTTTTTTTGAAAATGTGTCATTTCCTGCCAAAACAAAGGAAGAAAATGCCAATTTTGACCTATGTTAAAAATTCTTATAGTGGATGATCATGCTCCTCTTCTTTCAGGGGTTGCAAGGTATATTGGAATCCATTTCCCGGAATATAAGATAGAAACAGCAACTTCGGGCGGTGAGTGTCTGGAAAAACTTCATGAAAAAGGAGCTGATATTCTTATCCTCGATACGCATCTTCCGGATTCAACAGGCTATGATCTGTGTACGAAAATCCTCTCTATGAAGCCAGACATAAAAATAATAGTACTCACAGGAACACTCGACATCAGCGATGTAAGAAAGATGATGTATGCAGGCGCTTCCGGTTACATTGTGAAAACATCAATTACAGATGAGATAGTTGAAGGTATCGAATCTGTAATGAGAGGCGAAAAATTCATTAGCGCCTGCGTTCGGGAATATCCC
>DATGWQ010000074.1:0-1867 GCA_035299385.1 Bacteroidales bacterium
CCTAAGTGCGATGATCGGCGACGGCCGCCATATTTCGAGCGAAGCGAGAACGCGGCCCCTATTCGCCGATCGAGCGGCCGCCCGTTAATGTTTGATGGAATATAGAAAGCGAGTTCGGCAAGGCCGCCCTATTTCGACCCGAAGGGGAGAACGCGGCCACCTATTTGCCGAACGAGCGTCAGGGGCAGCTATATTCTGTTCTTTCATGTTAGCCTAAGTGCGAAGATCGGCGACGGCCGCCATATCTGAGGCGAAGCCGAAGCGCGGCCCATATTCGCCGATCGAGCGACGGGCAGCAAATGTTATTCCTTTCATGTTCGTCTAATATGAGCGAAGCGAATATAAATGTTATTCATTATGTTAGCCTAAGTGCGAAGATCGGCGACGGCCGCCATATCTGAGGCGAAGCCGAAGCGCGGCCCATATTCGCCGATCGAGCGATCGCCCGTATCATGTTTGACGGAATATATAAAGCGAAGTGTTAGTTCCATTGTTAGCGAATTCATTATAAGTTCCTTCTATTGGACCTAGTTGCATGTATGTGGAGTTATGTTAAGTGTTCCGTTATTAGTATTATTTAGAACTTAGTCTTAGTTCTTACATAGATCTAATGGTTATAGTAACTTTAATCTTCGGAATACTATTCCATGTCCTGGAGTAACAATAGGATTAATTGCATTACTGTTATTAACCGGATTCCTCATACATTAGGCTTACTTCTAATGCCACTTGGAACAATGTGAGGAATGAAGTGACGAACTTCCACGAGCGAGTTTAATTGTAAGTTAAAGTTATATGGTAGATCTTCCATTCCATTAAACCTAATTACACTTCTTAAGAAAGATGTATGTTTAAGGATTAATAGTACCTAGTAACTGTATAAAGAACTTGGAACATATACCAGGTGAATCTACTTCCGAGTATTGTAACTAGGAACGTGAAAGAACAACTACGGTTTCTAGGAACGAGATCCAATTAATGAAACTGGAATGATGAACCTAGAAGCAAAGTTAGTTAGTACTTGAAGGTTATTAAAGGATCATGTAGAAGGAACCAAGAGCAATAGAAGAGCGAATTAAATTCCTAATCGATCCTTGGTGGATCAACAAAAAATATAGTCAACGTTATCACTCCTAAGGTTCCAAGTAGAATCTAAGTTTTAATAAGCTGATTTAATTTGCCACGTGGTATTTGCCTTTCAAACCAATTCATTAAACTCGGACTTAGCTACTTAACGGAACAAGCGAGATTAACCGGCAATTCTCTCGCAAAGCCCACCATTATACTTACTGTGGAAGTCTATTTGGTATAAAAGAGTGCTTATATGGTATTATAAATTCGGTATGTAACGGAAAACATTGCGGGTAATTTCTCTGAGGGTAATTGTCCATGATCAAAAATAAAAGCCCTATTTCATTGACCCTCTTCAAAAACAAGTGCCACTAAAACCTAATTGTAGGTATTTCTGGAATCGCTACTTGGTCCTCGTGATTAAGAAAGCTAGGTAATAATATTTGCGGATAATCCAACTAATTCTTTCAAAGGCCACGCAATCTTTTACTTCTTCTATTCATATAACCGAGCAAGCTTTAGCGATCAATATTTGCCGGACCCGCTCTACTGAACGGAATATTATTAAACTTGTTCTTTCTATATATATTCCTCCGGATTTTAATAACATGTCAAGCAGGGGTGGTGGGCGGGCAAGGATTGTGGCGAGGAGCGAAGTGAGGCCAAGGGCCGCCCTATTTCGACCCGAAGGGGAGAAGCGGCCCCATATTTGGCCTCTCGAGCGTCGGGGGCAGCTATTAATGTTATACTAATCGAGTGAAACGAGATTCCAATGTTATTCATTATGTTAGCCTAA
>DATGWQ010000075.1:0-82434 GCA_035299385.1 Bacteroidales bacterium
CAGTGTCTTTCTTTTGTTTATCATCATTCTTCTGTCCTCCTTTGGAACCGCAGGATGCGCCGATACCGAGTATTACCGCTGCTGTTAGAATTATATTCGCTGACTTCATATCCATTTCATATTGATTTTGGTATAAAAACAAAGTCACAGGTAAAAATGTTTACCTGTGACTTTAAAATATTTATACAAAATCAACCGGCTAAATGCCGGTGATTCAGATATTAAGCGGGCATTTCGGGCAGGCTGTAACCTTTGCGATATGTATGCCTTATCATTTCGTCTGCAAACTGTTTTGCATCTACAGTGATGTTCGGCCTGTCGAACTTAGGATCGCCGTCGATGATAGTGAAGTTGTCTGAAACAGTCAGCCTCAGCTTTTCACCTGCAGAAATGTTCTTAAAGACCATCTTTTCACCGTCCCACTCGAGCTCCTTGTTAAGACCCTGCAGCCTGACTGCAAGCACGCCCATAACAACCATTTCGTTGAACGGTCCTGCTTCTGAGAAGTCTGATTTGGTCATTACCCTGCTTTCGGGAGATTCCTTGGATGCACGTACCCAGTCCATTTCGTGACCGCCCTGCATTGCTTTCTCGATCCTTCTTTCAGTTTTGGGAACATCGGGCTTGAATTCGGGGCCTTTTGACAGAAGCCAGGGGCGAACACCATAGCAACCGCAGATAAGTTTATCTTTTGTTCCGTGGAAGATAACACCGCCACCTGAATCATTCATGTTCTTTCCGGCTGGCCATCCTTCGGGTTTAGCCGGCTGCAGACCACCGTCATACCAGATAACGTCCACCTGCGGAAGTTTCATCTTGGCATTCTTTGCGGTTGTCCTGGCAGGATAGGTAAGCTTAACCATCTGTGCATTGGGTGCGCAGTCGGTAAGAAGAAGCGTGGAGCTTCCCTGGACCTTGATAGGATATGTAAGCTTCAGCCCTTTGAATACCGGGTGAAGAATATGGCATGCCATGTCACCGAGAGCGCCGGTTCCGAAATCCCACCAGCCGCGCCAGTTCCATGGTGTATATATACTATTGTATGGACGCATCTGTGCCGGGCCGATGAAAAGATCCCAGTTCAGTGTATCGGGAACCCACTCGCCTTTCGGGCGGTTAAGGCCCTGCGGCCATATCGGGCGATCAGTAAATGCTTCAACTTTTGTAACATCACCGATTAAACCTGCATTCAGCCATTCAATTGTCTGGTTAACACCTTCGTCTGAGGAACCCTGGTTACCCATCTGTGTTGCGACCTTATACTGTTTTGCAAGCTTTGTGAGCAGCCTTGATTCATAAACACTATGGGTAAGAGGCTTCTGGCAATAAACATGCTTTCCAAGAGTAATTGCATTTGATGCAACAACTGCATGTGAATGGTCTGCTGTGGCGACGATAACGGCGTCAATTGATTTGCCCATCTCATCAAACATCTTTCTCCAGTCCCAGTAAGCTTTTGCGTTCGGATTTGCTTCAAAAACTTTCTTTGCATAGCCCCAGTCGACGTCGCAAAGTGCAACAATGTTCTCTGTGGGTTTTACATTTTTAAGGTTTGAATTACCCATTCCACCGATACCAACAACTGCAATGTTCAGCTTATCGCTGGGGGCCTTTTTTCCAAGGCCTGCGATGACTGAGCTTGGCAGAATCGTAAATGCTGCGGCTGCAGCACCTGTGGTACCTATAAAATTACGGCGACTCATGTTGTTTGAATTCTCTTTCATTTTCCAGGTAGTTTAAATTAAGTAATGATCTGATAAGAATTGATCTTATAAAATTAGTAATAATTTCTTTACAAACGTTCAAATCAAATTAAAGCTCTCTGACCCAAATATTTCTGAAAGCGACAGGATTGCCATGATCCTGGAGGATAAGGCTTTTCGGGCCATGGACCCTGATGGTGTATTCAGGAATTCCGATATACTGTGTCGGACCCCTGATTATCACATTATTCTGAATAAGTACGCCATTATGAAGGACAGTCACCCGTGGAGGAGTGAGATATGAGACTGTATCCTTTGGATTGAAAGTCGGTGCAGTATATATAATATCATAACTCTGCCATTCTCCAGGTTTGCGGCTGACATTGACCATCGGAGCCCATTGTTTATAAATGCTCCCGGCCTGGCCGTTACGGTAAGTCAAATTGTTATAGGAATCCAGTACCTGGACTTCGTACAATTCCTGCAGGTAGACACCGCTATTACCCCTGCCCTGCCCGTTGCCTGAAACTTCCGAAGGGGTTTTCCATTCGACATGTAGCTGCATGTTTCCGAACTGCCTTTTCGATTTGATCACACCAGCACCTCTTACGGAAACAAGAGATCCATCCTGAACGATCCATTTTGAAGGATTGCCCCTGACATCGGTCCATTCCTTGTCAATATTGCTGCCATCAAACAACACAATGGCATCTGAAGGCGGATCGCTGTCCTTTGCCCCTGGCTGGATTATCGGCACTTCAGGTTCAAAAATTTCTGTCATTCCCGGTCTCATGGGCTCAGGATATTTCTTTTCATTTTCCTGCGCCTGGGGCTGGGCGGAAGGTTGTGCAGGTGCCTGAGCATTCTGTGGTGTGTTCTGAACAGCCTGGGAAGATTGTCCCTGACGCCTCGGCCTGTTTTGGTTTCCCTGGGGCTGCTGGCCCGAGAGATGGATGGTTGTTGACAGCAGTAAGCTGAGAATCAGAATTCTTTTCATGAAATGTAAAAATTTGGTTAAACTATTTTGTGAAATTAAGAACTTTCTATGACCTCCGATTGTTATTTAATTCAAAAATAGCTCATTAATTTCTTTTTAATAAGATTTTAACACTTTTTTAATTCAATGTTTTTAGCTAATTCCATGATTATATGATAATTAGAGTGCTCTTATTTTGAGGAGTAATGGAATCATGAAATTTCAAAATCATACTTGTTTGTACCAATGTAGTCATCTAATAGAATTTACTATGTCAACAAATTCTGTTTCTTCTATGAGGAAAGGCTTATTGTCGCTTCTCATTCTTGCTTTTACAGCCGGACTGAGCTTCGGACAGGGAAAAACCGTCAAGGGAAAAGTAACCTCCCGTGACGAGGGTGCTCTGCCGGGTGTAAACATTGTTCTTCAGGGTACTACCCAGGGCACAATGACAGGACCGGATGGTACCTACTCAATTAATGTTCCGGGCAATGACGCAGTGCTGGTATTTTCATTTATCAGCTATGAAACCCAGAATGTGACCGTTGGCGACCAGACAACAATTGATGTTGTCCTGGCTCCTGCGCTCAGCGCTTTAAACGAGGTTGTTGTGACTGGTTATGGTACCCAGAAGAAGAGAGAGGTTACAAGCTCCATCACCAGCGTGAAGTCTGATGAATTCAATAAAGGCAGTGTCAACAGCCCGGTTGCCCTCATCGAGGGTAAAGTCTCAGGATTATCGATCAGTAAACCAGGAGGTAACCCAAACGGTGCATACGACATACGACTCAGAGGAATGAGCACCATTGGCGCTAACCTTGGGCCACTGGTGATAATAGACGGTGTGATCGGAGGAGACCTCAATAATGTTGATCCTAATGATATCGAATCGATCAACGTTTTAAAGGATGGTTCCGCTGCTGCAATTTACGGAACACGAGGTTCCAGCGGCGTAATCCTTGTGCAGACAAAGAAAGGCAGAAAAGGTACTGCAGTGATCGACTATAATGTTTACGGAAGTGCAGAAATGGTAGCCAGGAATACCGACGTAATGAATGCTTCTCAATGGAGAGCAATGAAGTCAGAAATTAACACCGCCCAAAATAATACAATTGGAAGAGACTTTGGATTTAATACTAACTGGTTTGATCAAATTGAGCAGACTGCCTACTCTCAGACACATAACCTGGCAATGTCAGGCGGAACTGATAATACAAGCTACAGGGCAGCAATCAACTACCGTGATAATCAGGGTATCATGATCACTACCGGTAATAAGCAGCTTAACGGCAGAATAAATCTGACACAGAAAGCACTAAATGACAAATTCACCCTGGATGTTAACCTCGGTGCTACTGAGAATAACAGGCAGCTGGGCCACGACGATGCCTTCCGTTATGCATCAATCTACAACCCAACCGCTCCTGTTATGAGCAGTGATGAATCAATCGATAAGGATTTTGCAACAAATAAATATGCAGGATATTTCCAGCAGGTACTTTTCGATTATTATAATCCTGTCGCCATTCTTAATCTTGATACCCAGCATCAGAGGGACAGAATTCTGAATGTATCGGCAAAAGGCACTTATGAGATAGTCAAAAATCTGAGTGTCGATGGTTTTTATTCATTCCAGACATCTAACCAGCATAGAGGAGAGTACATGAGCAAATATGATTACTTCGGAGGGATGGGCAGGAATGGCTTGGCCACAGTGCAGGATGATAACCAGGAAAGTAAACTTTTCGAATCCACGGTACACTATGCCGGTGATGTGACTTCGGCATTAAACCTCACTGTATTGGGCGGCTATTCTTACCAGGAATTCGTGAATGACCAGTCATATCTTCAGGCCGGTAACTTCCTGACTGATGATTTTCAGGAGAATAATCTGGCCGCTGCTCTTGACTGGGCTAACGGTAAAGGCACTGTCACAAGTTTTAAAAATTCAAATAAACTTATTGCTTTTTTTGGACGCGTTAACCTTAACATCAACAGTATATATTTCATAAGTGCCAGTGCCAGGTATGAAGGTTCATCACGATTTGGATCAGCGAATAAATGGGGGTTGTTTCCAGCTATAGGAGGAGGGGCCGATTTAGCGCAATTGTTCAACCTCGATTTTTTTGATAACCTTAAATTCAGAATCAATTATGGTGTAACAGGGAACCAGCCTTCAGACAGTTATCTGTCGTTGCTGCGTCTGGGTCCACAGGGTAATTTCTTCTATAACGGAAACTTTGTGCTGGGCTATTCCCCTGTCAGTAATGCAAATACTGATCTTAAATGGGAAAGGAAAGGTGAGTTTGATGCAGGATTTGATTTTTCAATATATAATTCCAAACTATCAGGCTCATTTGACTTCTATACAAGGACAACAAAAGACCTTTTGTTCCAGTACCAGGTACCTGTGCCGCCAAACCTTTATAACCAGGCATGGCTAAACCTCGGAAAAATAAAAAGCAGCGGTTTGGAATTAACTCTTAATTATAATGTAATTAACAATAAATCTTTCATTTACAGTATTGCACTCACTCCTTCTTATATTCTTGAGAACACTCTTGTAAAACTTTCAGGCTCTTATAATGGTGCAAACCTGGATTATGGAAGACAGGAATTGGGTGATATGGGTTCCCCGGGTCAAAACGGAACTCCGATTGCAGTTGTGGAGGAAGGCAAGCCGCTCGGACAGATTCTGTCCTATGTATACCAGGGAATTGATGCATCAGGTAACTTTGTTTTCAAAGATGTAAATGAAGATGGCTCAATCAGTGGAGCCGACCGCACGGTAACGGGTAATGGT
Organism: Bacteroidales bacterium; assembly: GCA_035299385.1. Taxonomy (GTDB): domain Bacteria; phylum Bacteroidota; class Bacteroidia; order Bacteroidales; family VadinHA17; genus LD21. Next base: position 5,483 of record DATGWQ010000075.1, read on the forward strand.
TTGCCAAAGTTTCTTATAGGGTTTGGTAACACAATCACTTATAAAAAATGGGATCTGAATGTCTTCTTTCGAGGTGTATTCGGACATGATCTTGTTAATTCATTCCGTGCATTTTATGAAGTGCCTGCTTATATTACCTCATACAACCTGCCCAAGACCACAACGGATCTGAGAAGTGCTGATGGAAAACTTTTGGCCACTACCTCAGGTACACTGTCAAGTAAGTACGTTGAAAAAGGTGATTTTGTTTCTCTCGATAACATGGCGTTGGGTTATAACTTCACCTTGCCGGGAAGCTCTGTATTCAGTAAGATAAGATTGTACCTGGCAGGTAATAACCTCTTCTATATTACTAAATATACAGGAGTGGATCCGAATCCAAGATATACAGATAGCGATCTTACTTTGGGAACGTACAACAGTCCGCTCGTGACAGGTATCGACAGAAGAAATACATGGTTCAGGACCAGGTCGGTGACTTTTGGTGCAAACTTCGTTTTTTAACCGGAAATTGAATATGATATGAAATCAAAATACAGAAAGAATATGAAAAACTCACCATATCTTGTCAGAGCAGCCATATTTCTCCTTGGAGCGGCTGCTGTAACTCAGGCTTGTACAAAACTGGATGAAAAGTTGTACAGTCAGGTGACGCCATCTAATTTTTTTAGAAATCAGGACGAGTATGTTGCAGCGCTTGGTTCGGCTTATACTTCATTGGGCGGTTATGCTACCGGAGATATCAACGAAGTTCAGGAGATGACCACGGATGAAGTAGTTGTTCCTACCAGGGGATCTGACTGGGATGATGGCGGTACGCAACGGAGGCTTCACTTGCATTCCTGGGGGTTTGACGATGGATTTATGAATGGTCCATGGGACTTTTGCTTCTCCGGTGTAAGTACAGCAAACAGGTTGATCTACCAGTTTAAGAGTTTGTCCAGCGGGCCAGAGGTTGACGCAGCAGTTGCGGAACTTACCGCATTGCGCAGCTTTTTTTACTGGCAGCTGGTTGATCTTTATGGAAACATACCTTATGACAATGATTTTGCTAATGCTCAGGCAGCTCCGCCCCAGGTTCCCAGGGCAACAGTTTATGCCAATATTGTTTCTGACCTGGAAGCTGCTCTGCCGTCACTATCAAAAACTGTCGACGGGACAACCTATGCCCGCATGAACTACTGGGCAGCCAAATTTCTGCTGGCAAAATTGTATATGAATGCTGCAGTTTATACCGGCACAAATGGAACAGGTGGAACACCTCAATGGGCTAAGGCGATAGCTGCATGTGATGAGATTATTAATTCAGGTCAGTATTCTTTGGAATCCAATTATTTTGCCAACTTCAATGTCAACAATTCGGCTTCCAAGGAAATTGTTTTTGCCATACCGTACGATAAAATATTCTTCAAGAATTTCAATTTGAATATGGCAACCCTGCACTACGGCAACCAGGCAACGTACAATCTTACTGAACAACCATGGAATGGTTACTGTACACTGGAGAAGTTCTACAACTCTTATGATTCGACTGATCTAAGAAGGGGTGATATAGGCAAACCTAATAAACCTGCCACTAAGCGAGGCAATTTCCTTGCAGGTTATCAATTTAAATTGGGAGGAGGATTAGTGACGGATGATGGCGCCGATGGAGCCGACCCTGACGGGAAACCGCTTAATTTCGGGAATATGGGCACAGGTCTGCCTCAGATAAACGAGCTCGGTCCTCAGGCATGGCGTCAGTCAGGCGTAAGAATAGGTAAATGGGAGTTTGAGATTGGTGGCACACGCGACATGAGTAATGATTATTCTGTTTTCCGTTATGCCGACGTTCTGTTAATGAAGGCGGAAGCCCTGTGGCGACTGAGTGGCAATCCTGCTGATCCTGCCACACTGGCGCTTGTGAACCAGATCAGGTCACGCGCCGGTTTAACCGGTCTGGCTTCGCTGGACGGCAAACTAAGCTTCGATCTGGCAGGCCCTGCAGTTCCCGGTGGAGAGCTATTTAATGAAAGAGGTCGTGAGATGTTCTTTGAGCATTCAAGACGCCAGGACCTGATCCGTTTTGGATTATGGGGACAGGTTAATAAATGGGTTATTCCGCATCACAATTCCAATGATGTTGCCACACCAAGAACTGATCCCTATCTTGTCCTATATCCAATTCCAAAAACAAAATTGTCTGCTAATAAAAATCTTGTTCAGAATCCGGGTTATCCTTCGCAATAAATTTTTAAATAAGTTCTTTCAGAGAGCAGGTAATCCTTAAATTTACCTGCTCTGCTTGTATTTAAGTTATAACCATGGATATAAACTGGCTCAGCAGATTTGTTTTATGCCTTCTATTCTTCATAAGTGCATTATTGTCTTCATGTAGTTCCTGTCACTCTGATTTAGCACAAAAGCCTCTATTCACTCTTCTTGATAAAAAGCAAACGCATATCGATTTTGAGAACAAGCTGGAGTATACTGAGGAATATAACACATATACCTACAGGAACTTCTATAATGGTGCAGGAGTGGGCATTGGCGACATAAATAATGACGGGTTGCCGGATATATATTTTTGCGCAAACCAGGCTGGAAATAAACTTTATTTAAACAAAGGCAATTTTGTTTTTGAGGATGTAACAGACCTTGCAGGTGTAGCTTGTTCCGGTTCATGGTCCACAGGTGTTAGTATTGCTGATGTCAATGGTGATGGATGGCCTGATATATATGTTTGTAAATCCGGCAAACCCCAAGCGCCCAACCGTCACAATGAACTATTCATTAATAATGGAGATCTTACCTTCACTGAGAAAGCGGCGGACTACGGCCTTGATGACATGGGATTATCAAACCATGCATCATTCTTTGATTATGACAGGGATGGCGATCTCGATTGTTACCTGTTGAATAATTCCTTCCAGTCGGTCAGTGAATATGACATCAGACAAGGTCAGCGTCTTTTGCGAGACAGCCTCGGGAGCAACAAGTTATATCGCAACGATAATTGTCATTTTGTGGATGTAAGCGAGCAATCCGGGATCTTCGGAAGCAAAATTGGTTTTGGCCTGGGAGTAAGTGTTGGAGACGTTAATCGGGACGGATGGCCCGACATATATATCTCGAATGATTTTTTCGAACGCGATTATCTGTATATAAATAATAAAAACGGCACATTCTCAGAATCCCTTGAGAATCAGATGCGCGAGACCAGTCTCGGTGCAATGGGCTCCGATATGGCGGATATTAATAATGATGCTTTTCCTGAGATATTTGTAACCGAGATGACGCCTCAAGGAAATGCCAGGCGTAAAACAAAAGCCATGTTTGAAAGCTGGGACCGTTATGAGTATAAGTTGAAAAATGGCTTCTACCGCCAGTTTGCCAGGAACACTCTTCAGCTGAATAACCGGAATGGTTCTTTCAGTGAAATAGGCCGGTTTAGCGGTGTCAGCTCAACAGATTGGAGCTGGGGGGCACTAATAATGGATCTTGACAATGATGGATGGAAAGATATTTTTGTGGCAAATGGTATTTATAAGGATCTACTGGATCGTGATTATCTGAATTTCTATTCGGACCCTTCTGTGGTAAGATCGCTGATCAAAACCCGGGAGAAAGCAATCTTAAGTATGATTGATATGATCCCTTCGGTAAAGATACCCAACTACATGTTGCATAATAATAAAGATCTGACTTTCCGTGATTTATCATCTGAATGGGGTTTAAACGAGCCTTCGTTTTCAAACGGTGCCGTATATACCGACCTTGATAATGACGGAGATCTTGATCTTGTTGTTAATAATGTTAATATGCCCCCGTTTATCTACAGGAACGAGACTGACAAAAGACCAGGCACAAATTTTCTTAATATGTCATTAAAGGGATCAGGGGCAAACACCGGTGCAATCGGAGCAGAGGTTACACTTTACGCAGGTCCTCATCTTTATTATCAGGAACTTTTTCCTATGCGAGGTTTTGAGTCAACGGTCGACAGCCGATTGAATTTTGGACTCGGTCCCATTTCCCTGGTCGATTCAATCGTGGTAAACTGGCCAGATGGCAGATTCACTGTTTTAAAAAATGTAAACACCAACCAGTTTCTAAAAATCGATGAGAAGGATGCTGTAAACCGGAGATTTGCGGGCACTGAAATGAAACCAACTGTGTTATTCCAAAAATCAGGAATGATCACCGGCCTTGATTATAAAAATACCCAGAGCGATTTCAATGATTTTGAACGAGACAGGCTGCTTTTTGAGATGTTATCAAATGAAGGTTCGCACATGACCGTCGGAGATGTTAATGCAGACGGACTTGATGATATTTTCATCTGCGAAGCAAAGGATTTCCCTTCTGCCTTGTATGTTCAGGAAAAGAATGGCCATTTTAAGAAAACAAATTCTGCTTTATTTTTTGATGACAGGATAAGCGAAGACACGGATTGTGTTTTCTTCGATGCGGATGCAGATGGAGATCCTGATCTGTATGTTGCAAGCGGCGGCAGTCAATACCCTCCAAGTTCATCCGCGCTGGCTGACAGATTGTATTTTAATGACGGAAAGGGGAAATTCACCAAATCTGAACAAATATTGCCAGCCGGAAAATATGAGAGTACCTCTTGCGTAAAGGCTGCTGATTTCGATAAAGATGGTAAGATTGACCTGTTTGTTGGTGTCCGTTTAAGACCATTCGAATATGGGTTGCCCGCGAACGGTTACCTGTTGCAGAATTATGGCAATGGCCGGTTTAAGGACGTCACTGCCGAAAGAGCTCCGGGTTTAACCGGGATTGGAATGATAACAGATATGATATGGGCAGATGCAGACAATGATAATGATCTGGATATGGTTATTGTAGGCGATTGGATGCCGATAAAGATTTTCATCAATAATAATGGCTTTTTTAAAGATGAATCAATCAGGGCTGGTTTATCAGGCACAGAAGGCTGGTGGCACACAATAATCTCCAGGGACCTGAATGGAGATGGTAAAGTTGATTTTGTTCTGGGAAATCAGGGTTTAAACTCATTCTTCAAAGCTACGCCATCAAAGCCTGTTTCAATGTATGTGAACGATTTTGATCTTAATGGTACTATCGAACAGATTATCTGCACCTTTAACGGTGAAAAATCTTATCCGGTTGCAATGAAGGATGACCTGGTAAAACAGATTCCTTCTTTGTCAGAAAAATTCAGGATGTTTGATGATTATAAAGAAGCATCCATTAACGAAATATTTCCAGCCGATGTTTTGGAAAGATCGGTTGAACTAAAAGCATGTTCAATGGAAAGTTGTGTAATGATGAATACCGGTAATGGTGCGATTTTTAATCTTATTCCACTTCCTGCTGAAGCACAGTTCTCACCAGTGTATGCAATAATCGCTGATGATTTTGATAATGATGGAATATGTGATATTTTAATCGGAGGCAACCAGTACAGGGCCAAACCCGAGACAGGTATTAATGACGCCAGCTATGGACTTTTTCTGAAAGGTAATGGTGATGGCAGATGGGAATCAGTTCCCTCCATAAAATCAGGGATATTTACAAAAGGGGAAATAAGGTGTCTGCAAAAAATTAATGTTGACAGCAGGCACTTAATTGCGGTTACGAGAAAAAATGGCAGTCTGGAATTTTATAAATACAAATAATTTATATGACAAAAAGAATATACTGGTTATTGCTGATCCTCATTCCCGGGATTATAAATCCTGGGTGTTCACCCAGAGCAAAATATGAGCGCAGGGTAAAACAGGAATTGGCAAGCGGAGTAAAATATGATTCATTATTTCTTGGATTGTACTTCGGGATGCCTGAAAAAGATTTCTATGTGCATTGCTGGAAACTGAATAAAAAGGGGCTACTGATCCAGGGTGAGAGCAATACAACTGCTGAATTTCAATTGAAAGACGAATTGGATCATCCTGCGGTGATGGATTTTTATCCGAATTTTAACCAGGGTAAAATTTTTGAGATGCCTGTGACCTTCAAATATAAAGGCTGGGCTCCATGGAATAAGGAATTATCCTCTGATAATCTTCAAATTGCGGTGCGCAGATGGTACGTCAGAAAATATGGAAGGGGCTTTATCAAAGTCAGGCATCCTTCACATGGCGCTGCTTATGTAAAAATTGACGGAAACAGGCGCATAACAATATTTAAGCAAAATGAACTTTATGTTTGGGCGGTATTTACTGATATGTCTGTAAAAAAAGAATGGAACGATCAGATTCTGCCACCGGAGAATGTTCAGAAAGATTCTATCAGCAGAATAAATCAATAATATGTCAATAAAAGTCAGGTTGCTAAAATTCCTATGGTTGCTGCCATTTTTCTGTTATTCCTGTAACAAACAGACTGGGTACCGTTTGTTTACTCTGATGCCTGCCTCTGTAACTCATTGTGATTTTGTAAACAGGTTAGATTATGACACTCAGCTTAAAAAGAAGTTCAATATTTACACCTTCCGTAACTTTTACAATGGAGGCGGTGTGGCTTTGGGTGATATTAATAACGATGGCCTCGAGGACATATTCATGACCTCAAATATGGGTACTAATAAACTTTATGTGAACAAAGGTAACTTTAAGTTTGAAGATATTTCAGTGAAAGCCGGTATTGAGGGTCATGGCTGGTCGACAGGCGTCAGTTTTGCTGATGTTAACGGTGACGGATTACCGGATATTTATGTATGCAAGTCAGGCAATGAGACTGGAGTTAAAAATCATAATGAGCTGTATATTAACAATGGTGATTTGTCCTTCTCAGAAAAAGCAAAAGAATATGGACTGGATGAGTCATGCGGAAATTCAACAGAAGGAGTGTTCTTTGATTATGACAAGGATGGCGATCTGGATATGTATTTGTTAAAAAACTTCCCAATTGCTATCGGCAATTTTAATCTGAAGGAAAATAAGCGGCTGGAACGCGATTCTGCCGGAGGGGACAAACTTTTCAGAAACGATCTGAATAAATTTACAGATGTTAGCGCTTCAGCAGGAATTTATGGAAGCTCAATCGGTTTTGGAATGGGTGTTTCGGTTGGCGACATAAATCAGGATGGCTGGATGGATATCTATGTATCAAATGATTTTTTTGAACGTGACTACCTGTATATTAATAATCATGACGGAACATTTAAGGAAACGCTTTTGAATATGATTAAATCTACTCCCATTTCATCAATGGGAAGTGATATGGCAGATCTGAATAATGATCATTATCCCGAGATATTTGCAACGGATATGCTCCCTGAACATAATGACCGGCTTAAAACAAAAACGACTTTTGAAGATTGGAGCAATTATAACTCAAATGTTGATAACGGTTATTACCATCAGTTTACCAGGAACATGCTGCAACTAAACAATTCCGACGGAACCTTCAGTGAAATCGGAAGGTATGCGGGCGTTTCTGCTACTGACTGGTCGTGGGGTTCGTTAATTACAGATCTCGATAATGATGGCCTGAAAGATATTTTTGTGGCAAATGGCATATATAAGGATCTTACTGATCAGGATTATATCAGGTATTTCTCGAACCGCGATGTTATTATGTCAATCCTAACAGGAAATAATGTTGATTATAAAAAGCTTATCGATGCAATTCCATCAGTTAAACTTTCAAATTATGCCTTCAAGAATATTGGAAATTACAGGTTTAAGAATATGTCGTCAGAATGGGGACTCGGGGATCCGGGGTTTTCAAACGGAGCTGCCTATGGTGACCTGGACAATGATGGAGACCTGGACCTTGTGATTAACAATGTCAATTTACCCATGTCGATTTACAGGAATGAAACCAATAAACGCCTCCCGGGAAATCATTATCTAAAAGTTATCTTAAAAGGTAAGCCGGGGAATACACAGGCGATTGGGGCAAAAGTGACTGTTAAAAACAAAGGAAAGTATATTTATATTGAGCAGATGCCAATGCGTGGATATTTATCCACAATTGATCCACGCCCCAACCTGGGCCTGGGTCCATTGACGATGGTTGACTCTCTCATTATTGAATGGCCGGAAGGACAAACTACACTTTTAACTAATGTTGCCGCAGATCAAACCTTGACGTTATTTCAAAAAGACGCCGGTTCGAGCTCATTTCAAGTGGAACCTGCTATTCAAAAAACTGGATATTTTGAAGATATCAGTAATGAGAACCGCATAAGCTTTATGCACAGGGAAAGTGCTTTCAATGAGTTCGTGCAGCAGCCTTTGTTGTACCAGATGATGTCGACAGAGGGACCGAGAATGTGCAAAGGCGACGCTAACGGAGACGGACGTGAAGATATTTTTATAACGGGCGCTAAGGGACAGCCCGGTGCTTTGTTGATACAACGTCAGGACGGCACATTTGAATCAGTCGGAGAGCCATTTTTTGAGAAGGATAAGATATCGGAAGGAACTGATTGTGACATGTTTGATGCAAACGGAGACGGCTATCAGGATCTTTATGTGGCGAGCGGAGGTAATGAATTCCCTGCCAGTTCATCTGCACTCAGCGATCATCTGTACTTCAATGATGGCACGGGAAAATTTACAAGTTCTCAGCAGATACTGCCTGTCGGAAAATATGAAAGCAGTTCATGTATCCGTCATTCTGACTTTGACAAAGACGGTGTCATGGAATTATTCGTTGGAATCCGTCTTAAACCATTTGAATATGGAGTACCGTGTAACGGTTACCTGCTTGAGAATGATGGAAAAGGAAATTTCACCGATGTGACGATGAAAATAGCACCACAATTACTTAACATTGGCATGATCCATGACATGTTGTGGGCGGATGTTGACGGGGACGACGATCCTGATATGATAATAGCAGGCGATTGGATGCCTTTGAAAGTATTGATTAACGACAATGGATTCTTCATTGACAAAACTAATACATTCTTACCGGAAAAAACTCAGGGATGGTGGAACTGTCTTGCCACCGGCGACTTTAACGGTGATGGTGCGGTGGATTTTATAGCAGGGAATCACGGTCTGAACTCAGGATTCAATGCATCGACTGAAAAGCCCGTAACAATGTATGTAAGCGATTTTGATCTGAATGGTACAGTTGAACAGGAAGTATGCACTTATAACGATGATAAATCATACCCTGTATCTCTGAGGCATGATCTGCTACGGCAGATCCCATACCTGGAGAGAAAGTATCCGACTTACGAATCATATAAAGATCAACAGATTACAGATATCTTTACTCCTGACCAATTGAAAAATGCAATCTGTCTCGAGGCATCGTTGCTTGAGACATCTGTTTTCATTAATGATGGTAAAGGACATTTTTCAAGGAAACCGTTGCCGGTTGAAGTGCAGTTTTCACCTGTTTATTCTGTGGAGACGGGAGATTTCAACGGTGACAGGAATACCGATATCCTGCTTGGAGGGAACCTTTATAATGTAAAGCCTGAGCTGGGGAGATGCGATGCCAGCTACGGTGCATTACTGGCAGGTGACGGTGAGGGTAATTTCAGTTATGTTCCACCTAAAACCTCAGGCCTATTTCTGGACGGTGAGATAAGGGATTTTTTGCAGGTAAGAACTTCAGAAGGTATTATCCTGGTGGTAGCTCGAAACAACGATTCTTTAATGGTGTTTAAAGTATCAGGTCGATAAGGCTTATTTATGAAGAAATCTGTTTCGGTTTTATTTCTTATTCTTCTGCTAGCTTCCTGTAACCCTGATGTAAGAAAAGGAGAACATTTGTTCACTTTGCTTCCCTCCTCGTCCACTCATATTCACTTTAATAATCAGCTTACGGAAACTGAGCAATACAATATTATTGAATACCTGTATTTCAATAATGGTGCAGGAGTGGCCGCCGGTGATATTAATAATGACGGGCTGGTTGATCTTTATTTTACTTCAAACCAGCTTCCTGACAAGTTATATCTCAACAAAGGGGATCTAAAATTTGAGGATATTACTCAAAATGCAGGAGTTGCCGGAACAGGAGACTGGAAAACCGGTGTCACTATGGCTGATGTAAATGCCGACGGGCTGCTTGATATTTACGTGTGCGGCGTCGGCAATTACAAGAATTTTCATACAAGGAACCAGCTTTATATTAATAATGGTGATCTCACCTTTACTGAAAAGGCATCAGAGTATGGTCTTGATTTCAGCGGTCTTTCCACGCAGGCAGCGTTTTTTGATTATGATCTTGATGGGGATATCGACATGTACCTTCTCAACCATTCTGTTCATACCGTCTCCAGCTATGGAAATGCTTCACTTCGCAATGCGTCAGACTCAATTGCAGGCGACAGGCTGTACCGGAACGATTCAAGGGAAGGAACCACAAAGTTCAGCAATGTAACAAAGAGGGCCGGAATTTTTAATAGCCAGATAGGCTATGGCCTGGGAATAAGCACATGTGATATCAACAATGATGGCTACCCTGATATATATATTTCAAACGATTTTCATGAAAATGATTACCTGTATATAAATAATGGGAACGGAACCTTTTCCGAACGCCTCACTGAAATGATCCGCCACACAAGCAGATCCTCGATGGGTAATGATGCCGGAGATCTAAATAATGACGGATTCAACGATATCATTGTCCTTGATATGCTGCCCGTTGAAGAGAAAATACGAAAGAGCGCTGGTGGTGAGGATGACTTAGATTTGTATGAATTCAAGCAACAGATGGGCTACAATAAGCAGTTCGTGAGGAACACACTGCAGCTCAACCTGGATTGCGGTCTTTTCAGCGAAATAGGAGCCTATGCGGGCATCTGTTCAACGGACTGGAGCTGGTCACCGCTTATTTTTGACATGGATAATGATGGACTCAAAGATATCTTCATTTCCACCGGTATCTACAGAAGGGCCAATGACTTGGATTACATTAGCTTCCTTACAGGCGGAAACAGGTATTTCCCTGAAAAAGATAACAGCTCGCTAACAGATAAAGATCTATATGATAAAATGCCCGTTTTTCCGAATTGTAACTATTTCTACAGGAATAATGGCGACCTGACATTCACCAATATGTCAGGGAAATGGGGCCTGAAGACAGCATCATTCTCGAACGGAGCTGTTTACGCAGATCTTGATAACGATGGTGACATGGATGTTGTAACAAATAATATTAACGATAAAGCATTCATTTACAGGAACAACTCGGAAAGAAAGTATGGTAATCATTACCTCGAAATTTTGCTCAGGGCCCCATCACCAAACTCTTCAGCTGTCGGATCAAGAGTCACAATCTATGCCGGAGGTCAGATTCAGATGAAAGAGCAATTCACAACCAGGGGATTTATGTCAGGTTCATCCGGCGTAGTACATTTTGGACTTAGCAGTGAAGCTGAAGCTGATTCACTGGTTATCAGATGGCCCGACAGATCAGAACAAAAGATGGCAAATATCAATGCCAACCAGAGGCTGACAATTGTTAAAGATGATATAAAAGCATCTCCATACAAAAATGAATTAAAACCTGCAAAGAGATTTCAGTCAGCGGCTCCTGAAGGACTGAACTTCATCCATAAGGAAGATCCGTACAATGATATGCTGCAGCAAAATTTCCTGGTGCCGTTCAGTTTCTCGGCTGAAGGACCGGCCTTAGCTGTAGGCGACCTTAATGGCGACAAACTTGACGACCTGTTCGCGGGCGGTGCCAGAGATTGCACTTCAGCCATCTTTTTTCAAAATAAAGACGGGTCATTCAGGAGATTTGACATTCCAATAAGATTAGAGGATAATTTCTCAGACGATGTTGATGCAGTGATCTTTGACGCTGATGGTGATAATGACAATGATATTTACATTGTGCACGGCGGCAATCAACTGGTTCCGGGAAATCCCTTCCTCACTGATAATCTTCTCATCAATGATGGAAACGGGAACTTCGCGAGAAGAAAATTACCCTTCATCTCTCACAATGGATCATGTGTAAAACCCTGCGATTTTGATAATGACGGGGATATTGATCTCCTGGTGTGCTCAATATCAGTTCCGGGCGTATTCGGGTTGTCCCCTGCCAGCTACCTGCTGGAGAATACCGGAAGTGGCGAATTCAGAGATGTGACCCCGTTAAGAGCAAAAGGACTCGGGAATGCAGGCATGGTATCCGGGGCTGACTGGCTGGATTATGACCTTGACGGTGATATGGATTTTGCAATAGCCGGACCATGGATGAGAATAAAGGTTTTTGAAAATATTTCAGGTCATTTCGCAGAAACTGATTCAGTAAAAGGTCTTGAAAACACTTACGGATGGTGGAGCTGCCTGAAAACGATAGACATAGATAATGACGGCGACATGGACATGATAGCCGGAAATCTAGGACTCAATTCCATGCTGCACGCATCACCTTCCAAACCTGTTGAACTTTACCTTGCCGATTTTGATAATAACGGAATCCCCGATCCTATTATATGTTCATACAATGACGGGATAAGCTATCCTTTTTCATCACTGGATGAACTCACCAGTCAGATACCTGATCTGAAAAAGGAATTCAGGAGCTATTCCGATTTTGGTAAAAAGACAGTCGTGGATATCTTCGGCTCAAATGTTCTTGAAAAAAGCATACATCTTAAAATCACACTTTTTGAAAGTTGTCTTATTCAGAATAACGGAAAAGGAAATTTTGAAGTCATTAAACTCCCTGCGCCTGCACAGTTTTCAGAACTAAGAGATGTGGTTGTCCTTGCTCCGGATGAAGAGGGGAAAACAGAACTCGTTCTCGCTGGAAACAACAATGCAATACGACCTTCCATTGGCATCCAGGATGCCAGTTATGGTTTGTTTCTGCAATATGACGCTGAGAATGGATTTATTCCCTTCGGCTCATATCTCAGTGGACTGGTCATAAAGGGAGATGCAAGAAAGCTTGCTTGCATAATGATCAAAGGAAAGCAGTATGTTGTTGCCGGAATAAACAATGGAGACCTGCAAATAATTTCTCCAGGAAGATGAATAAAGGCTTACCGCCAGGTTTTGCCTTCAAGAAATCTATTAAGATCATTCAATTCAGGACTATGCCCGCTCTGAATGTAGAAGCCGGTCACTGCATTGGCAAGGAGAAGGGACTGATAAAGGTCCAGGTTGAAGAAGGTAGAGTAGCAAAATCCTGCGTTAAAGTTATCTCCTCCCCCTGTAAGTATTTTGGGATCCTTGCAAAAGAAAGTTTCACAGGAATTATACTCAGAACCATCAAAAGCTATTGAGTCCTTTATCCTGTGGATAAGCAGTAAATCGCAGTTGCATGCATAGTGAAGCTCTTTTATAAACGATTCGTCCGGAAGATGGTGGGATATGCCGAGCGCTTTAGCAACGATAATCGATTCATTCACATTAAGGCTGAGTATCACCCTGAAGTATTTCCTGAATTTCCAAAGCAGGGACATGACTTCCCTTATTTGTTCCTTTGATTTCCTTGAGCAATCAGACAAATCGGTGAAGAAGACACGCCCTTTAACCGGAGATATCCGGGGAAATATTGCATTGAGAAACCATGTCCATATTTCGGTTGAATTCTCAATCTCGCTCCAGTTCAGGAATGCAGTGAGAAATTTCCCTTCGGCCATCTTCCTGATGCTTTCTGTTCCCAGCACTTCCCTCAGAGTCTTACTATCCAGGCATTTGTAAGGGCCTGGATCGAACATGATCACTTTCGAAACATCAAACTCGAGGGCTGTGGCTGTAATGGTATCGGCAACGCTGGACAGCGAGCAGTTAGGTGAAATATTCCTGAAGACAGGTAAAATCTCCGGGTAACCGAAAGTCCCGATACAATCAGACCTGACGCCGAGTAATCCGAGTGCATTGGCAGTAATTACCATGTTGCCGCCGGGCCTTGAAACCTTGGTTTCGAGCTCAAGGCCGCAGCTTCTGGTGCCCAGGTTTTTAAGAAAATCACCGAGTTCAGCAGTGGAGTTGAAGTAACCGGCAGTATCATCTTCATTCCTGTAACTGATTATCCTTACCAGTGTATCAATACAGGCATCGAAACCCATCAATGCAGGAACATCTTTCCTGTCGAAATTCTCAACCTCTGAGATGATCTTCAAAACTGAATTCCTGAATTTTCCTTCCACTGTGAAATCTTTTAGATCCCGGCTGCCTCCTCGTCAATGACAAGAAAAGAATTAGGATGAAGCTTCATGGCAGAAGCAGGAAGTGATTCAGACGGGTCTTCATTCAAAAGCCTCGATGCGACAGCAGCTTTCCTCACACCCGAAAGCTGGAGAATAGCTGTTTTGGATTCCAGGATATGCTTTATGCCAAGTGTTATCCCCCTTGTCAGCCTGGCACTGCCGGAAAAATACTTCTGTCCCACGGATTTAGTTGTATCGTCAAGCGTCACAATATGAGAATACAGCCCGAAAGAAGTCCCAGGTTCATTCAGTCCAAGGTGCCCGTTCATGCCTGCACCGAGTAAGATCATGTCAACCGGCCCATGTTCTTTAATGAAGCTGTCGGTTTTCCTGCATTCTGATTCGAGATCATCCGACTCACCGTCAAAAAAGCAGAAATTCTTTTCTGAGAATTTAATCTTGCTGAAAAAATGCTTCTTAAGAAACGAATAGCAGTTTTCGGATTTCATCTTCCCGAGACCTACCCATTCATCCAGCCCAACGATCTTTGATTTTTTAAAGCTTACTTTCTTTTCTTTTTCCAGGCGAACAAGCTGTTCAAAAGTTCCGATCGATGTTTCGCCGGCAGGAAAGCAGAGCAGTGCTTCAGGTTTACTGTTAATAATTTCACAGATCATCCAGGCGCTTTTCTGAGAAAGCTCCGAATAGTCTTTGCAGGTTATAATTTTCATAGTTTTTATTTTTAACTCAAAGAGCGCAGAGAAATTTTTGCGTTCCCTGCGTAACTTCTTTGCGTACTCTGGTTAAATGGTTTTAGATTTTTAATTCTTCCCAGCCTTTACGGTACTCCCGTTTAACGAACTGGTTTGCCTGTTCAAAGTTGGTGATCCTCATGTTTTCGCCGTCCCATTTGTAGTTAATGTACCTTCCCGGGAAAACATATCCCTCCATCTGGCCATAAACCGGGTCCTGTCGCTTAATTTTCTCCTGGATATTGAAACATCTCAGGAGCAGGTTCCCCATGAGAACCGTTTCGGAAAGTGGGCCCGAATACCCGACAAACGGAGAGTCAACTTCCATGTTACCGTAACCGGCAATGCATGCGTCTATCCATTGCCACCAGTGTCCGTCCATGTCACCTTCGACACGCGGGTATTTTTTAGGCACATTTATTTCCTTGTTCCTCGAAATCGGAAGAAGCACGGGGTTCCTCCCACCCCAACCGCAACCGGCCTTTCCTTTGGTTCCTATGAATAATGTCCCGCCTTCATAATCGCCCAGGTTCGGCCAGTCCGCAAGGACTTCATTCATATTATCCTTATCATCCAGCTCAAGAGGACGTTCGGGTGTGATGCCGCCATCCATCCAGTAAAGATCGAGGTCTTTGCCGTTTTTGAGCTTGTACCTGAACCTTATTGAACTCGAAACAGGACCGCTTTCCGGGTAAATGCCTTCTATGAATATACCTTTGTATACAGTACTTGCGCTGCCGGAAACTTCAGTAGGATAGCCTAGATTAAGCAGCTTGAAAGGCGGTCCCATTATATGGCATCCCATGTCGCCGAGAGCGCCGGTGCCGAACATCCACCATCCCCTCCAGTTGAAAGGGACAAGGTTATCAATATAGCCCGGATCTTCGGCGGTGCCGAGCCAGAGGTCCCAGTTAAGCTCCTTCGGTACGGGCGGCCTCGATGAAGGCCATGCAATGCCTTGCGGCCACACGGGCCTGTCCGTCCAGCAGTACACTTTGGTTATGTCACCGAGAACATCAGCCTCTATCCACTCCCGCAGCGTTCTCATCCCATCACATGAAGCCCCCTGGTCACCCATCTGTGTAACGACCCGGTACTTTTCCGATGCCTGGGTAAGAATACGTGCTTCATAAATATCATGAGTAAGGGGTTTCTGAAGGTAAAGATGTTTTTTCAGCTGCATGGCAGCGAGTCCGACGACTGCATGATTATGATCGGGGATTGCGACGGATACAGCATCAAAGTTTTTGCTTTCCTTATCAAACATCTCCCTCCAGTCATGATAGTATCCTGCTTTCGGGAATTTCTTCCTTGTGTCTGCAGCCCTCCTGTCATCGACATCGCAGAGAAATGCAACCTCCGCATTCTTTTTGGGCGCGATTGAATAATGGCGGATGTCATCAGCCCCTTCACCCCCGCAACCGACAGCTGCAATCAGGAGCTTGTCACTTGGAACAACATGGCCCAGCCCGGAAACTGCAAATGAAGGGATAATGGTGAGTGCTGCCGCTCCTGTGGCTGCTTCCCGGACAAATTCCCTGCGGGTAACTGTCCTTTTTTCTGATCCTGGATTCTTTTTCATCTGATCGGACTTAATCGTTATTTCTTCCTGGCTGGTTTTGCAACAGGTTTGCCCAGCTGCCTTGCGGGAGCCTTCTTCAGTGGCTTGACTGCTATCTCTTTAAAGAAGACCACATCCTTGTCGCTGTGATTCTGCACACCCATATAGCCTGCATTGGGCCTCGGCCCCCTCTGAGGTTCGAAATCGAATTTCCTGTCGGGGACAGGATCACCTTCTTTGTAATCGGTGACTTTTTCGCCATTCACATAGACAATGGTACGCGGACCATCGAGCGTTATCTCAAAGGTGTTCCACTCCGGTCCGGGCTTCCCGTTTTTGACAAGCGGCTTAGTGAGCGAATAGATAGTTCCCGTGTAATGATATTCATCCTCATCGGACAATTCGGGCTTATTATCGATCTGTATCTCATAGCCATAATGCACAGGCATCCATTCTTCGCGGGGTTCGACGGGGATACGCACGAAAACTCCTGAATTGCTGTTTTCATCCCTCATCCTCCACACTATCCTGAAGGTGCAATCGCCGAATTTCTCGGCTGTCCAGTACAGCAGTCCCATGCCACCCGTGGATTTCAGCAACCCGTCTTCAACATAATGAGTACCGGGTCCCGCCTGCTTCCAGCCCTTAAGGTCCTTGCCATTGAAGAGCTGCCTCCATTCACCATCGCTTTTTCCCTGTCCTGATGCCGCAAAACAGATCAGAAACATAAAACCGAGCGTTGTAATGCGGTTCCATGTCAATGTTCCGCGACTGCTTTCATTTTTCGTTTTCATGATATAATTCTTAAGTGTTAATATTATTTTTTATCGTAGCGTTCTGAATCAAAGGTTTTGCCTTATAACTTACTATCAGCACATAAATCAAAGGGATGTACAGAACAAGCATCCCCGGCCTCAGTCCGATCATATCCTTCAATTTGCCTATCAGAAGTGAAAACACAGCCCCTCCTGCAATTGCCGTGCATAGTATTCCTGAAAAGGATCCGTGAAACCTTTCGATGCTGTTGAGCGCCAATGAGAATATTATACCGTACATTACAGAAAGGCAGAATCCCAGTGCCGGGAAACCTATCAGTGCCGTCTGCCTGTTGCCGAACAAGGTTATTCCGAGGATCAGAAAAGCAGAAAAAGTAAAGATCCTTAAAACAATCTTGCTGTCGATTATCCTAAGCAGGAATAAGCCCGGAATACATCCGACTGTCATCATGCCCCAGAAAAGGCCAACGGTGGCAGCTCCCCTGGTTTCGGGAACAAGCCCGTGATAGGTCCTCAGGAATTCGGATATCCAGTTTGCAATGCCCTGTTCCAGTGCGACATATGAAAATATGCCGAAGAAAAAAAAGATTACCACTCCCCTTCTGAAAAGATCCGCATGCGTCTTCCATGGCCCGACTATCTCATCCTCTTTACGGGTAACGGAGGGGAATCTGACTGATGCAACAACAATTACCAGGAGAATGCTTATCAGAACAAAAAGAAGATACATGGAAACCCATGGCATTTGTTCCGGTACACCGCCAGATATTATATTGAATATTCCATTTTTATTACCTGAAGCAAGATTCGTTACCAGCCAAGAATAGACGAACGGGCTGATGAATGATGCAAGGCCGAAAACCAGCTGCACTATGAGGTTATTGAAAGCAAAATGCCGCTCCCCGCCTGTTACCCGCAGGAGCGGAAAAAGCGCCACCTGCAGCATGGCCATGCCGCTACCGATCAGGAACAGGGAAAAAAGGAATACCGGGAAGACGGGTCTAAGAGAGAAAAGAAGTGAACCTGCAAATGCGAGGATCCATGCCCCCGTAAGGCTCTTCCTTTCACCGAACCTCTGCACTATCATTCCTGAAGGAATTGACATCAGTGCATAAGCTATGAAGAATGAGAAAGGCAGAAGGCCTGTCATGGTCCCGGTGAGATTGAAGCTGTCGCTTACGTTCGGATTGATCGATCCGAGAATATTCGTAAGGAACGAAATGGCAAAAAATATCAAAAATATAAGCGAGACAAGAAAATATCTTTTTTCCATGAGATTCTCTGCCTTTTTTGAATGAAAAACAGGATTAACTGCCTATGACCTATTGATTTATAAAGTTAATCAATTTTAAGGCATCATGAGCATTTTTTTGAATAACTTGCGAAAAACTTGAATAATGGAGCAGATGTATTTTCCATTGGGGAGCAATGATGATAACAGGTTTGTGAAAATAATCAGGATCCTGTTCGGTTTTGCATGTATTGCCATGGCCGTCTACTGGGGACTTTTCAACATGAGGTCAGATGAGGCACGAAAGGCAATGTGGGCGACCATCATCTTCATGCTGGGGTTTGGTTTATACCAGGTATGGGCAGGTCTCGGAAAAACAAGCCGTTTCATTATAATCGGCAACGATTTTATCAGGATGAAACAGCATTCCCTTATTCATCCTCAGACTTTTCATTCAGATGATCTCAGCAAAATTGAAATTCATCCTCTCAGCATAATTTTCTTCTTCAAAAGGGGAAAAAAAACAATCCTCAGGCTTGGTGCAATCAATTACGAGACAAACGAGGACATCGCTAACAGCATAGCATCGTTCTGCGAGAGCAGCAATATCCCTTACGAGGTGAAGGAGGAAAAAATATTCTGATAAAACGTAGAGACAAGGCATGCCTTGTCTCTAACGCATGCCTTGTCTCTACAGGGTCAATATTTTTTCCCATATATCTTTTTTTACGGGAATTCCGTTCTTTTGATTATCCTCCCGTATCGATGCGATGTTTTCGCCCGGATACCTCACCTTTGATCCTTTTGCTGGAACCGACCTGTGGAGATTATTGATGATCCTTTTAATTGTTCCCTGGTAAGTTGCAGAATTACTTAGCTTTGAAGGATCTATGGCGATGAAAACCTGAGAAATCTTCGTCTCTGAAATGCACGATTTCACTTCATGGGTCGACAGTCCGCCGGATAAGACAGCTGCCAGGATATCGAGCATCAAAGACAATCCCGAACCTTTCCAGAATCCGGTGGGAAGTATTCTCCAAGATTCAAGTATTTCCACAGGATCCGATGTAAGCTCGCCGGATTTGCTGTAACCACCTGGATAAGGGAGCTTTTTACCCGCATCACGGTACGATTCCAGCTTTCCATAAGAAAACTGGGACATTGCAAAATCAAAAACGATCGCATCATTTCCATACGGAACTGCAATGACCATGGGATTATTCCCAAGTCGTGGATCAGCAGCTCCCCATGCCGGCATATTGGGGCATGTGTTGGTCCAGCAGATAAAAATGAATCCCTTTCTTGCAGCCTGCCAGCCATATGTTCCTGCTCTCATCCAGTGATTTGTGTTTGCGAGCGCAACCAGCCCGATTGTACTTTCAGCCGCAAGCGCTGTAGCCCTGTTAGTCGCAAAAGCGGCGTTGAGCGGTCCGGGGCCTCTGTTTCCGTCCCATTGCTCGACATGACCGGTCTTATGGACCAGGGTTGGGAAATTTGCCGGGATAACATAGCCTTCGCGTATATTCTTAACAAACCTTGGAAACCTGTTTACCCCATGGGAGTACACGCCTTCGAGGCTGTTGTCGAGGAATATTTCAGCGCATTGGATGGCTTTTTCACGTGTGAAGCCATGCGAAAGAAGAATCCTTTCAAATTCGGATCTCATCTTTCCGGAGTCAATCCTGGTATAATCATCATTATTCATAGATTCAGATCATATGATATTTATTTCCAAACCCTGTCAGCAAAATCCATAAACCGATTCCAGTCCTTAAGAAGCAGGTTATGGCCACCATCGCGGACATGAAATCCGACATTCCCGCTTATCACCTGGCTGTTCAAAGGAGGCATTACTGAAGAAATAGAGGATTTTTTACCAAGAAAGTTAAATACCGGGACGGCATTGCAAAGTGAAATGTAAGAACCTTTCGGGTCTCCCCACAGGTCATCTGATGCACATGCTACATACAAAGGACGCGGGGCGGAAAGAGCCAGGAGCATGTGCATGTCTACGGGAAGTGCATTCTCATTCCCGCTGTACTTCCTGTAATTAGTACAAAACCAGTGCGGAAAGGATTTATTTATTCTTTCGATGGTCTCTCCATAGCATCTTCTCGCAATTGCAGCTCCGGTGCAGCCCGACTCGTTCGAGATGACCATCCCGAACCTTGTATCCTCAGCCCCTGCCCACAAGGCTGTTTTCCCTCCTCTCGAATGACCAACAACAGCAACCTTTGCCGGATCTATTTTATTATCGGTGACCAGGTAATCGAGGCACCTGCTGGCACCCCAGGCCCAGGCAGAAATAGTTCCCCACGACTCGCCATCACGGTTTTCGTCCAGCACGCCATGGATGCCATTTTTAAAATCGTCGAAACTGTCGGGGTCCACATCCGAATTGTTGAAAGCTGCTATGGCATAACCTCTCGCAATGACCTCTTCAGCCGGCCAGAACTCGCTTTTTTGATTCCGTGTCGGATCTGTATTTGTCTTCGCCCGGTTATTGATGAGGAGAAATGCAGGAACAGGCTTCTTTACTTTATTGGGTGTGAATAGTGAAAGATGAATTACAAGCGACCGGTCCTCACGGCTGATCTCCACTTCAACCTGCCTGAGAGTAGCTGCGCCTCCCATGGCGTTTTCATCAGTGTTGACAATTCTGAAGGTTTCCTTGTACCTGGTTGAAGGCACTCTCCCGAATACTTCTGAGCGGAACAGGTCGATGATCTCATTCCTCCTTGAATCCCAACCCGCCGTACTTATTGGCTTCCCATTTTTCCCGGCAAGCGGATCCGGCAAAGTGTATGAAGGCACATTTTCTTCATAATAGTTTATCTCCGGCCTCTCTGCCGACAGTTTCTTCGCCAATAAAGCAGAAGCTTCCCAGCCTTGTTCCTGGGGTTGTTCACTAATAACCCCGTTGTGTACCTCAGGAATAGTGAAAAATATGCCTCCCCTGGTTTTGTTCACGGGAACCGTCAGCTGCTTTCCTGACTCCATTAGATATAATTTTTTGTACCTGAACGGAAGGGTGATCTTAACCGGCTGATTTGAATTTATTATCAATTCCTTCCCTTTTATCTGAAGGTTTGCTGATCCGCTGTCAACATCTGATTGAATGGAATAACCGCCAAAATTTATCTCTTTGCCTTTACCGAGATAGAGTGAGCTCAGCTTATTGTTTTTTATATCCGCAACACCGAAATAGCCTGTTATGGAACCGCCTGCTGCTGTAAAGGTCTTCGCTGGTGAAACAGACTGGTAGATGATCTGTACGGAATTGTTTTTCCCGGTAACTTTCAGTGCGGTGAATTCTTTGCCGTCTTTTCGTTTTTCGACGTTTATTCTCTCGATTGAATAGCCTTTTTCACCACTGAAGGGCTCAAACACGACAATAAACGGTTTGCTTTCAGATTCGGCGTTATCGATCATGGTAAAGACGGGCAGCTTGTCATCGGAATAATTCCAGGCTGCCGTTTCGGCTTTCAATGACCGGGCCTGGTAATAAGTGCGGTTCTCCTTTGCCGGGATAAGAAGCTGCATGTTTACCGGTTCCGACTTCGCATTTTTCCCACGGAATACAGCTATCAGGCTGTTGTTCCATTTCTCAACCTTCCTGACATCAGAATAGAACCGAAAGCCGGGAATATCCTTCCCCACAAGCGGGTATTCTGCCGGTGAAGATGATACCGGTTCCCTCCTCTCATTCAAAAAAATAAGCTCATCGCCCAGATTATGGTAAACGTAATCATTTCTGCTCGGGTTGTCAGATCTGTAAATATCAACATAATACCCGCTTGTATCTGAGGTTCTTATAAGTGCAAGAGTCCGGGATTGTTTTGTTCCTGTGGATTGCTCGTTGTAGCGTGTGTCGGTGAAGGAAAAAGCAGGCGACACAGCATTCCTGCCCGGCATAGGCTCCATCGCTGCAAGCGCGATCTCACCGATATTTTTTCTGCCGGCACTTCCTGAAACAGGCACTGAACCGGATGATCCTTCAGCTACAACAGTATTATGGGCAGCCCACTGGCTGTAATAATTAACATGAAGCGGGTGCTCGTAAGTGGGGCCTTTCCCCGCATCGATGCCAAGAACCGTACCTCTGCCATACAGCTCCATGGCCATCCCGTTGCAGTGATTATGGTTATAACTTGCACCCTGCACCGAATACATAAGGCCATTCACCGGATCCATGCCATTGCGCTGCAGGAAGAATTTTGCAAAATCAAGAGTGCCGCTCCTGGGCCATGAGTAGGATGACTTTACCACAGGGAGTTCGCCGGGGAAGCAAAGCAATCCGATGTAACCCGAGTTTTCGCGTTCATACCGTCCCCCCGAAATAAGCTTTGTCAGAGATGCGATCATCTCGGGTAATTCAGGCTGATTATAGGTGATGGCTCCGAGTATCCCGGTTTCAAGCGAACGTGCATCCTGAAGGGCTCTTCCGGTATCACCAAATGCTGATACGGTAAGATCGGGGAATGAGTATTTCAGCATAGCATACGAGGCCCTGAACAAGGCAGGAAATTTCCGGAATACATCATACCCGTTCTTTTCAAGGGCCATGGCAGCAGTGAGCAGGTTTGAAACAGGGAAGTTGTGATATCCTCCCGGCTCTTTCCAGTGACCGTCGGGAGTAAGCCATTTTTCAACAGTCGAAGGTAAGGCCAACTGCCCGCATGCACCGTTTATTGTGTCTTTTGAAAGATAGTACTGCAGATAGTATTCCCTTTTCACTGGGTTTTCCAGGCTCAGGCAGGCATAGACGAACGTCGAGCTTTCGGCCGCATACCAGTTGTTGTTCCAGAACCCCCTGAATGCTAGTGTGGATGCGATTTTCTCAAACACACTTTCATAATATGACAGGTCATAGCCTTTACCCTGCATGTAGTCGTGAAGGAAATCATATGCGAGAATAAGTCCCGAATACTGGGACTCCCCAAGGGTTTGCATGTTCAGAAACCCTGTCCTGCAGGGACCGATAATCGGTTCCATATAGTAAGCCCCTTTCACCCATTGATCGAGAATATCTGCAGCAAACTTTGCATATTTTTCATCACCCTTCATCCAGTACACAATGGCTGACTGCAATGCAAGCTGGTTTATCCTGCTGTTGATATCGCCTGTAAAGGATTGCGGATCTATCCACTCTTTCTGCTTTGTCTCACTGTTATAAAGGTACATGAGCCTCGATGTATCATACGGAACAATCTCCTCGAGAGCCGGTCTCCTGTAGGAAGCCCCGGATGCAGTAACAGGCACCCTGATGTGCGATCCCACCCTTACCGTCGGAACAGGTGCATCCCCTTCGTACCTGGTGACCTTCAGTCCTCCTGCATCCGAAAATACTTTCGTGTATCGTTTGCCGGGAACACGGTTCATCTGGTACCTGCTAAGTATCCACTCAGGATCAGAAACATGCCTTTCGACATAAGGCGTTACCTCCTCAGACATCCCCGACCATATGCTTTTTGCCCATGCTTGTTCGCGGATCTTTTCATCTATTGCAGCTCTGTCTCGGTCATTTACAAGAATATGCGGCCTTGTCACCTGTGCCCTGCTGTTCACGGCGAAAGAGCTGAATGCAATCAGGATAATCAGTATTCTTTTCATAGTATCATAATGGTTGTTCTTTCAGGTTAATTTTTACCAGCTTGCCAGTGGGTATACCGGGGCTGAATATGAACTTTCACCAGACCAGTCGGGGGACAGCATAAGGACCATCCTTACCTGTCCAGTTCTGCCGGCAAGAAGGACTTCGAGCCTTTTTACGCCGGCATTGGTTTTCTGAGGCGGGGCCTGCTCAGCCGTGGAAACCGTAAAGGAAGCATCGGGCGGATCCAGTATCTTTGCGGTAAGAGTCTTTCCATTCAGGGTTAACCTGGCTTTTTGTGAAGTGACAAGGGTTATGGATGCATCGGTCGTGATGCCGCTCATCACATTGCATGCTTTTGAAAGTGTGAACTCATCCTGGATTATCACTGACTTTTTCCCGTCCACCACCTTCACCCCTCTTTTTGCTGATGATGCATAATCCTTATAAGCCTCGGTAAGATCGATTATTCCAAACGGCTCAGCCACATCAACGGAAGTTGAAATAAAATGCGAGGTGGCATAGATGTTCTGGTTAGCCCCACCGAGAACCGGTACGTTATGGCTTAATGAACTTATCCTGTAATAGGTCCATCTTTTGCCGGTCGTTCCCGTACTGAAGTACCCGGGCAGATTATAATCATCAGAACCAAGATCTCTTACCCATCTCTCGCCAAGTGCATCAAATTCGAAATTGCCAATATCGAGATGAGCATGATTCGCCTGGTTATATCCTGCCTTCACGCCGATAAAAAGAGCATTCGTATTGTTCCATTCGCTTCTTGAACAGAACAATGACACTTTCCCGTTCAGAAACATGTCGGTCTTTGCGGTAAAAGCAGTTGAAGGAAAAGGCCTGTACCATATTATGTGCCACACATCGGGAGACCTGGATGATAATTGGTTTTCCACAAAATCTGAAAAGACAGGATTGGTATATGCATTTGCCAGCCACATCAGTTCCGAGGGAGCACCAAGCTTCGATCGTTCTCCGGCGTCGGCATAATTTAGCAGGTACCCGGCTGGCCCGGCAGTATATAATGGAAAATATCCTGTTTCTGACATGCCTTCATAATCAGTAAGGCCGAATGTGCTTCCCAATGCCGTTTTAAGTGCCCATACAGCATAAGCCGTATAGCTTGTTGCATAGCCCCAGTAGCCCGGACCCTCCGGCCACACTCCGTCCGGCGCATAACTTGCAAGGGCGTAATGCAGATTATCTATTGACTTCGGAACCATCGACAGAGCATAAGTTGAATCTGATTCGGCAACAGCCAGGGCTCCGATGAGAAGTCCCCCGTTGCAAACCTGGTTCCAGTTATGATCGACAGTTCTCCACCAGTTGTAAGGATATGATGTAAAATAAGCTTTCCTGCCTTCTTCAAGACCAAGCTTAATAAGGCCCGCCCTGATAAATTCTCTTGATTCGGAATCCATGTCATTATAAAGCCAGTCGTATCCGATTGCCACAGCATGCGTCATTTCAGCAACATCGAGGAAATGTGAAGGGTTCCAGTCTGCAAAGCTGCATACAGTTTTCATATTGTTCACGGCAGATACCAAATATTTCTCATTGCGGGTCCACCTGTATGCGAAAGAAAGATTGTAGATGCGCCTTAGCGCTTCCCTGCTTTTATCAAGTAGCCTGGGCCCGATAAGGACATGTTCGATTGGCGGCTTGGGTATTTCACTGTCTGCCTTCGATGTGATCTTACTGATATAAGAGGCCAACCGTGAATCGGACTTGATCATCGTTTTCAATTCATCCAGCCGTGAATCATTAAGCAGAAGCCTTGGATGATCCGTGCGCAATGTTTTCAGGATACCGGAGAAATGAGTTTCCGGTTCCTCCTCCTCATTAATCTCTTTCCTGCATGAACATGTTGTTGCAAGCAATACAAGGATTATAAGGCAAAGATGATCTTTAAGATTCTTCTCCAAATTTTCAGGATTAGAAATTCTTTCACCAATATACTTTGTTTTCGGTTAAAACCTAATGGGACCTATTTTTAAATGCCGGATGAACTTTAACGGCAATCGCCGGTTTAGCCTGAAAAGACTAACTTTATCCTGTAATGGGTTCATATTTCGAAAAATCAGGTGACAGGCTTCAATGCCTGGTTTGTCCTCACAACTGCAGGATAGCAGAAGGAAAGACGGGAATATGCGGTGTAAGAAAGAACAACGGGGAAGAGATAGAACTGATAACGTATGGCGTCATATCAGGTTACTCGGCCGATCCTGTTGAAAAGAAACCATTATATCATTTTTTTCCGGGGTATAAGATATTGTCAATCGGTTCTTATGGCTGCAACATGAGGTGCGATTTCTGCCAGAATTATCAAATCTCGCAAACTGTTCCTAAATCTGGGCACGATGACATGCCGCCTGAGGAAATTGTGTCCGCAGCCCTGCGTACTCCAAAAAATATCGGAATAGCTTTTACATATAATGAACCGACCATATGGTTCGAATTCATAAGGGATGTGTCCATCTCAGCTCGGAATGCAGGACTAAATACAGTTGTTGTCAGCAATGGCTATGTAAACCCGGAGCCTTTGAAAGAGATAACAGGCTTCATTGATGCGTTCAATATAGACCTGAAGTCGTTCAATGACAATTCATACAGGACACTCACAGGGGCACACCTTGAACCTGTGCTGAATTCTTTGAAGATAATTGCAGGATCAGGAAAGCACCTCGAAGTCACATCCCTGATAATCCCAGGGCACAACGACAATCTTGGAGAAATGGAGAAACAGTCAGAATGGATTGCCGGGGAGCTGGGGAAAGATGTGCCCCTTCACCTGAGCAGGTATTACCCGATGTACAAGCGTGATGATCCTGCGACATCGACTGAGACGCTTCTCAGGCTTTATGAGAAAGCTTCGGAGAAGCTTGATTTTGTATATATGGGAAACCTGCATTCAGGCGAAGGACAGGATACAAAATGTCCATCCTGTGGAACTGTTGTCACGCAGAGATCGGGTTACAGCACGACCCTGAAAAATATTGATGAAGGGAAATGCACCGGTTGCGGCACCCTGATCTATAAGTATTTCACTTTTTCTTTGGCGCAAGAGCGCTGAGCCTTTCAAACAGATTATCCACTCCTGACAGAAGATCTTTATTCACGTTCCTGTAAAAAGACCTGACAATTTTCGGATTATCCTTGCCGTCGGGATTGTTCACCCTTGCGACAAGATCGTTTCTGAGGTTGACCGCATCGTTCAGTATTGCCTTAACCTCATCATCTTTTGAATCAGGGTGAACAGCTGCAAAGGCAAAACAATCTGATATAACTTCAAACACCAGATAATCGATATCTTTCTTAAGATTTTTTATACTTGACATAACAAGGGCGAATTGAATTATTAATATTCAAAGATACGAAAAAACCGTGTTTGAAATTCAACTTCCGGTGCTGTTTTTGAATTGATTGATACTATCATTGACACGACTCAGATACTCATTTCTGAGCTTTTCAAATACGGGAAAACCTGAATTGAAATGCACATCGTTTATGCAGCAGAAAGGAAGAACCATGGGTGAAGTGCCCGTCATGAATACGGCATCATATTTCGCAATATCATCGGCATCTGCACACCGGAACTCCATTCTTATCCCCTGTTCCCTGCAGATTTCAAGAATGTGCTTCCGGGTTACACCCTTAAGTATCACTTCATCGGGAGCAGTTACAAGAAGATCATCCTTAAGGAAGAAGATGTTTGACTTGCTACCTTCCGTTACCAGGTTCTCATCGTTGACAAGGAGGGCTTCATAAGCGCCTTCATTCATAAGCTCCTGGTGTATGTCAGACCTGAGCTTGTAATTGATGACTTTTGAGTGCGGATTTTTCCTTTCGGCATAAAAAAGGACCCCCTTGACTCCTTTCCTGTACTGTTCAGGGGTAGGATATATGGATTCAATATAATATGCCAGGTAATTATCATTGCCTTCATTATAATTGAAAACAAGTTTTATGTTTATCTCCTTCCTCCTGTCACTGTTCACCAGGGCAACTATGTCTTTCTTCAACTTATCAAAATCTGCAAGCGAACTGAAATGCTGGAGGGAGAGGCTGTTTTCCAGTCTTTTGAAGTGATCGTCGAAGAAGATGGGGACTCCGCCTGTAACCCGGATGACTTCGTAAACCGAATCACCTTTGTAAACCAGTGAATTGTCGAACTCTGCAGAAGGCTCCAGTTTCCCGTTGAGAATAAAGTAGTTTCCAATACATTCCTTCATCTTGACACAGGTTAAAACTCAAAATTAACAATAATGCTGATATGAATTTCTGATTATATTCACAGGCGGAATTTCTTGTGCCGCCCTGACCTATGTATGCTATAATTGATATTGAAACCACCGGAGGTTCGTCGAGGCTGGAAAAGATAACCGAGATAGCCATTTACCAGCACGACGGGGAGAACATTACCGGAGAATTTGCTTCCCTTATCAACCCGGAAAGGAATATCCCTTACTTCATTACAAGCCTTACGGGAATAACAAATGAGATGGTCGAAAATGCACCGAGGTTTTATGAGGTTGCACGCAAAATTGTGGAGTTTACTGAAGGTAGGACATTCGTGGCACACAATGCAAGATTCGATTATTCATTTATTCGCGAGGAATTCAAATCTCTGGGTTTCAATTTCCGCCGTCCCCTGCTCGATACTGTCACTCTGAGCCGGAAACTTCTGCCCGGACACACCTCGTACAGTCTTGGAAACATATGCAAGGATCTTCATATTGTCATCAACGGCAGGCACCGGGCTGCAGGGGATGCACTCGCAACCGTGAAGCTTTTCGAGATGCTCCTTGAAAAAGATCGTGAGCTGGCGCTCTCCGGGAAGAACATCATGAAGAGCACAAGGGTGTCGAAGCTTAATCCAAACCTCGACCTTGAAAAGCTGGAGAACATCCCGGAGGAGCCGGGAGTGTACTATTTCTACAATGACAGGCATGATCTGATCTACATCGGAAAGAGCCGCAACCTTCAGCAAAGGATCAGCACGCATCTTTCAAACAATACCACCAACAGAGCGATGGAGATGCGCGATCTCATCTCTGATATCGACTGGGAAACAACAGGAAGCGAGCTGATTGCACTACTTAAGGAATCAGCTGAGATCAAGAAGAACAAACCTGTTTATAACCGCGCCCAGAGGTCTTCGGGTTTCCAGTGGGGCATTTTCAGCTTCGTTGATGAAAAAGGATACATAAACTTCAGGTTCGGTCGTGTCATCAATCTTGATGAAATACCTGTCTCCGTCTATACTTCAAAAGAGAAGGCAAGGACAAAGCTTGCCATAATGGTCGAAAAATTCAACCTGTGCCAGAAGCTGTGCGGCTTATACGATACTGACAGTGCCTGTTTTCACCAGCAGGTCGGAATGTGCCGGGGGGCATGCTGCGGAAAAGAATCGCCGGAAGAATACAACGGGAGAGCATCAAAGGCTGCCGATGAGTTCACCTTTACGAGGAAGAACTTTTTTATCGTCGACAAGGGTCGCGAATGCGATGAGAGATGTGCCGTGAAGATCATCAACGGCAAATATGCCGGTTACGGGTATTTCAACATAAACGACATGGGATTCGGCCTCTCCGCACTTCATGAATGCATCAGGACTTCGCAGGACAACAGCGATATACATTCCATTCTCAAGCAATACCTGAGGGCAAATAAGGTGGAGAAGATAATCGAATTCTGACCTCTCCTCCTGAATCCTCCTCCTGCTTCTCACCGCCGTCCTCACCCACTGAATCCCCCTCCCGCTAAAGGGGAGGAGGACATTCGTAAACATGAATTATATTACATTTTGAATCCAGCCCCTCCCACTTTAGGGGAGGGGCCGGGGAGAGGTTTACGATCACAAACAATTTAATTTTCCACCGGCAAATACGAATAATTCTTACCGTAATACAGCATCTGCCCCAGGTAGTCATCAGTATATTCGACCACAATGTCGGTTATATTTCCGTTTGCATCGTATTTCGGGAAGAGATATGGGTTTACAAAACCGGTGTATGGCGCAAGGTTAAGCTTCGCATACCGGTCAAGCATCTGCTGGTGAAGCTGCGGATCGATCTTCACACCGTAGTTTTCGACCAGGTTTTTACCTGCTTCATAGTCACCTTCCGACTTTATTCTCTGGATTTCCTTAAGCAGGTCCCCGAACAATGCCTGCAGCTTTTTGTAATCGTTTATTTTTACATATGTTTTGCCGTCACGGTCAAAAATTTCAACGACATTGTCAGGCTTGCCCCTTTCATAAACCCATTGACAGATAAGAGCGCGGTTGCGCATGTGAGCCTCCTCAATATCCCTGCCCGGCTTGACCCGGACAATCTGCGTGAGAAGTCCGTTTCTGATATAAGTGTCGTATTCGGCTTTTGCAGCATCATCGTCAGGAATGAGTCCGAGGTCTGACAATTTCTTATCCATCATATAGTAGAGGGCAAAAAGATCAGCCCTTGCCTCCTCCAGCGTTGATGCATAATTCCTGAGTGCATTCGGGTCTGTCCCGGGAGCCAGCTTTCCGCTGGCATGCCCGACACATTCATGAAGGTCGGTGTGAAGCTCTCCTGACAAAGAACCATATTTTTTCACCCGTTCGACTTCCTCCGGGCTTGCTGCAAACTCCTCAAGAAAGCCGTTTCCCCTTGATGCGACATCATACGCATTAGTAATATTGGCCAGCGTGACGGACTTGGAGCCGACTTCCTTTCTTATCCAGTCTGCATTGGGAAGGTTGATGCCGAGGGGTGAAGCGGGATAAACAGCTCCGCCGAGCATTGCAATGTTGATGACCTTGGCATTTATTCCGGTAACCTTCTCTTTCCGGTACTCCGGCTGAATGGGCGAATTGTCTTCAAACCACTGTGCATTTGCAGTGATGATCTTTGTCCGCTTTGTTGCCTCCGGATCAGTGTATTCGACCGAAGCTTCCCATGTTGCCTTCATCCCAAGCGGATCGTCATAATTTTCTATGAAGCCATTTATATAATCCACAACAGGGTCGGCATCTTTCGCCCAGGCGACATTGTATTCGTCCCAGGTATGAAGGTCGCCTGTCCTGTAATAATCTATAAGGAGTCCCAGTTCATTTTTCTGGGCATCGGTTTCCGCAACTTCCCTTGCTTTTCCGAGCCATTTGATTATGCTGTCGATAGCCTGACCGTACTTGCCTCCCGATTTATAGACCTCTTCGGTTACCTTCCCGTTTTTCTTTGTAAGCTTTGAATTGAGGCCCGCAGAGACGGGATGCGGATCATCCTTTTTGATCTGACCTTTATAGAAATCCTCAGCTTCCTTCTCGGTGACACCTTCATAAAAGTTTACAGCAGATTCACTGACCATGTCCACTCCGGCTTTCTGCTCAACCTTGCGGGCGAACAGCTTTTCGTCAAAAAGAACCGGGGTGAGCATATCAGCCAATTCTGATGGCGACTGGTTGCGCACAAGAGGAAGTGCCGATGAATCGGACCCTGAAATCAGCTTTGCAAAATAATCTTCGGAGAATTCAGGTTTGAACTTATCCTGTGAATAATGGTGATGTATTCCGTTGGCAAAGAATACTTTTTTCGCATATTTCAGAAAAGCCTTGTAGTCATTTGATTCCTTGTCGCCATTGTAGGTGTTCAGGATGGTCTCTATGGTTTTCCTTATCAGAAGGTTGTATTTGAAGTTCTGATCCCAGAATATATCCCTTCCGGACAGCGCTGCCTGGCTAAGGTAATATGCATATTCCTTTTGCCTGAGTGTCAGGGAGTCGAAATCGGGAAGCTTGTATCTGAGTACCCTTATGTCGTCGAATTGACCGACAAAATATTTGAAATCGTCCTCTTTCTCGTTCCCGGCTTGAGGTTTTTCTTCTTTACATGATGCTGACAAGAGTGTAATCATAAGAAAAGGTATGATGAATTTTCGGAATGTTTTCATGTCAATGTATTAAAATGTTCTGTATCAACTAAGTCTAACACCGGTATTATTTTTTGGTTCAATGAAAACCATTTACACAGAGGTGCACAGAGTTGCACAGAGGTGCACAGAGGTTATACTCTGTGGTTCTCTGTGCTTCTCTGTGTTTCTCTGTGTAACAAAAAATTAAATTATATTGCATTACATTAATAAGAACATGGAAAAAATTCTGCACTCCATCAGAGCCGAGCTTCTCAGCAATGCTAATGAGAAGGACAGGATTTCCGGTCAGAGGTTTTTTAAGGAGGAAGTGAAGCTTTTGGGCATTAAAACTGCTGTTGTAACGGCAATCGGGAAAAAACACTTCAACAATCTGCCGGATAAATCAAAACCATTTGTATTTCAGATCTGCGATGAGCTGCTGAAAAGCGGCGTAATGGAGGAATGTTTCATTGCCTGTGAATGGTCATATTTTGTTCATAAAGAGTATGTTCCTGAAGATATTGAAGTTTTTGGCAAATGGGTGAACACTTATGTGAATAACTGGGCTGTATGCGACACATTATGCAACCACTCTGCCGGTGAACTTGTTGAAATGTATCCACGGTTGATAAAGAGGCTCAGGAAATGGGCTGGAGCGCCGAACCGCTGGATGAAGCGTGCATCAGCCGTAACACTTATCATTCCTGCCAGGAAAGGATTATTCCTCAACGATATTTTTGAAATTGCCGGTATCCTGCTCATGGATAAGGACGATATGGTGCAGAAAGGTTACGGCTGGATGCTTAAAGCTGCAAGCCAGGCCCACCAGAACGAAGTATTTGACTTTGTTATGAAGCACAGATCCGTGATGCCCAGGACAGCGCTGAGGTATGCCATTGAGAAGATGCCGGCGGAGATGAAGAAAGAGGCGATGGGGAGATAGGGCGAGAGGGCGAGGGGGCGAGGGGGCGAGGGGGCGACAGGGCGAGGGAGCGAAGGGGCGATAGGACGAGGGGGCCAAGGGGCGATAGGGCAAGAGGGCGAGGGGGCGAAAAGTCGAGGGGGCGAAGGGGCGATAGGGCGAAAGAAAGGCTTATCGAAATGATGAAGTAAAGGCATGCGCGAAGGAATTCCCCTCCCTGGAGGGGGCAGGGGTGGGTTCCATGTGAAAATTTCTTATTTTTATACAGCCATATTCAATGAAATGAAAAGGACAGTTCTTTTGTTTTTATTGTTTGTTATCTCTTTGGTTTCAAAAAGCCAGGACAGGATCACGGGAAGGGATTTTGCAACCCGGTCCGAAGTGATCGCCAGGAACGGGATGGCTGCGACAAGCCATCCGCTGGCAACCCAAACAGCCCTCGACATCCTTAAGCGCGGCGGCAATGCCATCGATGCTGCAATAGCCGCAAATGCCGTTCTCGGCGTCGTCGAGCCGACCGGGTCGGGTATCGGCGGTGACCTTTTCGCCATTATCTGGGTTGCCGACAGGGGCAAATTGTATGGTCTGAATGCCAGCGGCAGGTCACCACGATCACTCAAGCTTGAGTATTTCAGGGATAAAGGCCTGGAATTTATTCCATCATATGGCCCCCTGCCCGTATCTGTCCCGGGTTGTGTCGACGGATGGTTCGAAATGCACGATATGTTCGGGAAGCTTCCGATGTTAGACCTGTTGCAACCTGCAATCAGCTATGCACGCGACGGATTCCCGATGACAGAGGTTATTGGCTTCACCCTTGACCGGAATACTCAACTGCTTAAGGATTATCCCAACATCAAGGAAGTTTATATGCCAAACGGCAAATCACCGGCAAAGGGAGAGATCTTCAGGAATCCTGCACTTGCAAATACTCTTTCAAAAATAGCCAAAGGCGGAAGGAACGAATTTTACAGGGGATCGATCGCACGCGATATTGAGGCCTTCATGAAGAAACAGGGTGGATTTCTCAGCTACGATGACCTTGCGAGGCATCATTCCGAATGGATAGAGCCGGTAAGCACCAACTACAGAGGTTATGATATCTGGGAGCTGCCGCCAAACGGCCAGGGTATCGCCGCACTTCAGATACTGAACATACTTGAAGGATACGATATATCATCAATGGGCTTTGGCTCTGCGGAGTACATGCATGCATTCACCGAAGCAAAAAAAGTAGCCTTCGAGGACAGGGCAAAATATTATGCAGATCCTCTCTTCAGCGAAACACCTGTAAACCAGCTCATATCAAAAAAATATGCTGCCGAGAGAAGAAAGCTGATAGATCTGAATCATGCGGCTAAGGTTTATGACGCAGGCAGAATCGAAGCCGGAAACACAATCTACATGACAGTCGCTGACAGGTTCGGCAATATGGTCTCACTAATACAGAGCAATTATCGTGGCATGGGTTCAGGCATGTGCCCAACAGGCATGGGCTTTGTCCTGCAGGACAGGGGTGAGATGTTCTCTTTGCAGGAAGGACATAATAATGTTTATGCTCCGGGCAAAAGGCCATTTCATACAATTATCCCAGCCTTCATCACAAAAGATGGCAAACCACTGATCAGCTTCGGTGTCATGGGCGGTGACATGCAGCCGCAGGGTCATGTTCAGGTTGTTGTAAACCTGATCGATTTCAAAATGAACCTGCAGGAAGCCGGTGATGCCCCGAGAATGTACCATACAGGCTCTTCCGAACCTACAGGCCAGCAAATGACGAACGGCGGTATTCTCCATCTCGAAAGCGGCTTCAGGACCGATGTCATCCAGAAATTGATGTCAATGGGCCATACGATCCAATGGGACCTGGGTGATTACGGTGGTTACCAGGCTATTATGTGGGACGAAAAGAATAAGGTCTATTTCGGCGCCTCAGAGTCGAGGAAAGATGGCCAGGCGGCGGGGTATTGAGCATGGAGCAGGGAGCATGGAGCAGTGAGCATGGGGCAGGGAGCGTGGGGCATGGGGCAAGGACAGAGAATGAGCATGTGCGCCGGAATTCCCCTCCCCGGAGGGGGCAGGGGTGGGTTATTGCTGTAAGACCTTAATTCCAAGCAAATCCATTACCCCGTTGATGAATGTCAACGGATGCACCGGGTTTCCGGGGACGTAAAGATCAATCTGATGTTCCTCTAAAAAGCTCCTGTCGAGCGCCGGGCTGCCGGCAAAAATCCCGCCGCTGATCGCATCGGTTCCGGCAAGAATTATTATACGCGGCGAGGGTATTGCTTCCCATGTGAGCAGGAGAGCCTCTGCCATGTTCTTCGAAATGGGCC
Organism: Bacteroidales bacterium; assembly: GCA_035299385.1. Classification (GTDB taxonomy): domain Bacteria; phylum Bacteroidota; class Bacteroidia; order Bacteroidales; family VadinHA17; genus LD21. The sequence goes on from DATGWQ010000075.1 coordinate 40,612, forward strand.
CGGTAATCACAATCCCGTCAGCATGCCTTGGCGAGGCTACAAACTCGATGCCGTATCTTCCCATATCGAAATTGACGTTGCCCGCGGCATTCAGCTCCATTTCGCAGCTGTTGTCGCCACCGGCAGAGACCTGCCTGAGCTTCAGCGATCCCCTGAAAAGTTTCCTTATCTCCTTCCTGACAAGTTCAGGATCAACGATAATATCCTGTTCCGGCCCCTCTGCAATGATAAGCCTTTTGCGCTCATTAGTGGCAAACCTGTAGCTGGTTGTAAATTGGATCTTTTCAGGAAAGAGCCTTGCACATTCACCGCAAAAAACACATTTTCCAAGGTCTATACTGACAGGTGCGGTTGATATTGCATCGGTGGGACAACACCCCCCCAAAGCTTTTTCATCCACCTTAACGCTACTGATTACCGGCAGTCCCCTGAATATCCCGGGGACCCTGGCTTTGGACAGGTCGGGAATGTATTGTTTTCCCTGGTGATATAATATTTTGAGCGTGTTCAGCATATTTTCTTTCTAAAGATCATGCCCGCAATATGACAGGTTGAAGCTTTTATTGCAGACAGGGAAATCTGAAATCTCGTTGTATCTTACGGCAAGGGCAAGGGCCAGCCAGTTATGGAAGGATGGATCTTTCACCCTGTAAACTTTAATTTCGCCATCAGAGTCAGTAATTGCCGCATGGCAGGTCTCCCCTCTCCAGCCTTCATTCATCGAAATTGCGAATGAATCCGGCTTCGGATTTAAACTGGCTTCACCAGCTGGATCCGGCAAACTGCTGATCAGCTTTCTCACGTAAGCAATTGATTGCAGGGTCTCTTCCTTCCTTATCTGCACCCTTGAATAAACGTCCCCATGATGCTTGATTACAGGCTTATGATCCAGTTCCGGATAAAGTCCGTACGGATGCGACACTCTGATATCTCTTTCGAGGGCATTCATCCTGGCAGCCATTCCGACGGTACCAATCGAAAGCAGTTGTTCATAACTGAGGGCGCCGGTCCTCTCGAATCTCGAAAGTGCACTGGGAAGTTTCGAAACCTCCCTGTTCATTTCGATGAAATCGGGCTCGAAATTATCAAGTACTGAATTCAGCCTGTCAGCAAGCTCATTATTGAAGGCATAAGCATTGTATCCCGGCCTTATCAATCCTTTTCCCAGCCTGTTCCCGCACCATTCCTGCATGAAATTGATTACCGGCGTACGGAGTCTTCCGAATACCGCGCTGCCGAGCTGATAGGCGATGTCCGTGCAAAGCGCGCTCAGGTCACCCGTGTGAACAGCAATTCTTTCAAGTTCCTGCGCCAGTGTACGCGCAAAAAGTACTTCCCTCTGCTGCTTTACCCCCGAAAGCGCTTCCGCCAGGAAAGCATATGATGATGCATGTCCCGCGACGCTGTCCCCTGCAATTGATTCGGAAAGTACAATTCTCTGGATCGCTTTCTTCTTTTCGAGGAAAAGATTTTCAATCCCCCGGTGCTGGTAGCCAAGCTGTATTTCGAGATGAAGTATCTGTTCACCCTTGCACACAAACCTGAAATGACCAGGTTCGATTATCCCGGCATGAACAGGCCCCACTCCCACTTCATGCAGCTCCTCACTGTCTATCCTGAAAAACGGATAGTCGTACATTGAAAGTTTTTTATCGAACCTGTTTTCAGCATACCGGGCCGGTTTGAGCCACGGGTGATCAGAATAATTCAGCCCGAAGCTCTCATTCAAAACCCTCTCGAATTTCTCAAAATTGAAATTCACCGATGAAAATGATTCCAATGCTGAATCCTGTTCTGCAAGCGCAGAAGAAACCAGTATGTTATGATTCCGGTCATCGGCAATGCAGCATACAAGCTTTATATGACCCCCTTCATGATATCCAAAATATAATAGGCAATGTCTCTCCGGGTGATCTGTCATAAGATCGAGATTTGCTTTCCTGAACTCGCCGTAAGGCATGACAGGTATCAGTGCAACACCCGCGGACTCATTATTATATATAGTTAAAAAGCTCATTGTCAGTTTGGCAAAATACTTACAACATCCCTGATCAGCCTGACAAAAACATCAGGAGGATTAAGACCAAGCCAGACAGCAGCGGCAAGAAGCAGGTACTGCGAAAGCGATTCCCATGGGCTGGTCGCCTGAACAGCGCTGTCATCAAAACCATTTGCAGGTATGAAAAGTATCCTCATTATGTTTTTTCCGAATGCATAAATGATGATCGTGAGGAGCAGAAGAACAAGAACAAGCAAAAGAATATGATTGCCTTCAAAGAGTGACCTGAAAATAAGGAATTCACTCACGAACAGCCCTGAGGGAGGCATCGCAGCAGCACAGACAAACCCGGCAAGCAGTACAATTGCACCGGCAGAATTGTATTTGAAATAATTCCCGGTGTCTTCCATGTTTTTGCTTCCGAAAACCCTGTAAACCTGGTTGAACTGGAAGAACAGCGATGACTTCACAAAAGCATGCAGAACGATATGCAGTATTGCTGCATAATAACCGATGCCGCCTGCAGCAATGCCGAGCATAACAATGCCCATATGCTCGATGCCTGAATAGGCGAACATCCTTTTGATATTTGTAACCCTCGACATGTACACTGCAGCAACAAAAACTGACAGCACCGCGGCGACGATGATCACAAGATTCGCCCAGTTATGAAGGCTTGTAGATGAGATAACGGCATAAAATCTGAAGACGCCGGCAAAGCCAAGATTCATCAGCACGCTGGCAAGAAGTGCGCCTGCAGGAGCGGGAGCCTTGTCCTTTGCGTCGATACCGGCCGTGTACATCGGCACAAGTCCGAGCTTTGCGGTAAAGCCTGTGAATATGAACAGGAACGCAAGCCTTAACCAGAATGGGTTCAGCCTGTCCCTCGATGCCATCAGGTTGCTGAATGAAAGATCCCGGGAACCTGCACCCTGAAGAGATAAACTGAGGAAGAGAATCCCGATAAAGACAAATGTGATGCTTATTGCGCAAATGAAGATGTATTTCCATGTCCCTTCAAGCGCCAGCTTGTTCCTGTGATGATAGATAAGCGCCGAAGCTGACAGCGTGGTAAGCTCGGTAAATATCCATATCACGGCGATGTGATTCGCGAGATAACCTGCCGTAATGGAAGAAATCAGGACTATCAATGCAGTAAAATAAATTGCCCTTGACTGAGTTGTGCCTGAATGCCTTTTGATGTAAAGCCAGCTGTGAAACACTGCAGGAATGACTATTATGCTGAGCGTGACAAGAAGCAGGATCCCGAGTGAATCAAAGGTGAAATAGGTGAATACGGTTTCATTGTACGACATGCATGCCCATACAGTGAAGCCGGCTTGCAGCAAAGTAAAAAGAATAACAAGAATATAGTTGGTTTTGGTCTTCCTGTTTATGAAAACCAGCCCGGCAATAAGGTAAGATGCTATAAGGTATGCTGCAATCATCATTTCATTTTAAAAATCCTTCAGGTTGCTCAGCTGATCCACATCCGCATCCCTGAACACATCGCCGATCTTGTTCAGGAAAATACCCAGTATCAGCACACTCGCAAACACGTCGAGCATCACTCCGAGGTTGACAAGCCCGGGCATCTCATTGCCCACAGCCAGTGATAATACGAAAACACCGTTTTCTATCATCATATAACCCATCACATGAGTTATGATCTTTTTTCTTGAAGCTATTAAGTACAACCCTGTGAAAAGTGTGGACAGGGAAACAATGAAGAAGAGCTTGTCAAGGTTTGTATCCTTTACCGAACCTGCAAGCAGCACCGTAACAACCACGATCAGTGTTGTGATCAGCAGAGATATGAAATTGGGCAGATAGGGCTCTGCATCCCTCGTGATTTTATTTCTCTTTATCAGGTAACCGAGAAATACCGGTACTGCCACAGCCTTGAAGACAACCGTCTCCAGAAGGATCAGTACCAGGTTGACCGTATTCATTTCGGACAGTTGCATGAAGGCAACCGAAAACAGCAGTAAACCCTGAAGCGCCAGCACTCTCACATAGGTGATGATCCTGTTTGCAATTGAGACATAAAACAGTGTTATTATAAATATTATCAGTAAAACGTCTGTCATTCTGGCATTGATTATGCAAATTTCCCGAGAACGAGCAATGCTCCCAGGAAGATTATGAAACTAACTGATGAAAGTGCGAGGATAAACTGTGGATTATGGCTCATCCTGAAACGGGCCATGAACGATTCTATTAATCCCGCAGTAACGGCAAACATTAGCTGGATGCCGATAAATACCGGGACAGCAACCGCAAGTTGCAGCCCGGTTATGAAGAAATTTGCTATAAGTGCGCCGTAGATAGCAAACTTCAGATAACCGGCCGTAAGTATAAGTCCGAGATCGAACCCGCTGTTATCGAGTATCATCACCTCGTGGACCATTGTAAGCTCGAGGTGTGTTTTCGGATCATCGACAGGCATCCTGCTGTTCTCGATCATGGCGATCATTATCAGCACGAATGCAGCCAGGCCACCGAGCAGGTAGGTCACATATGAACCCAGGTGTAGGCTGGCAAAAATTTCCCGGAACGATGCATGTCCTGAGATAAGCGCGAATGATCCGATGAGCACAAAGAAAGCAGGCTCGGCAAAGAGCGAGTACAAAGCTTCCCTGCTTGCCCCCATTCCCTCGAAGCTGCTGCCCGTATCCATTGCAGCAATGATGCTGAAGAATTTTCCCAATGCCAGCATGTATGCAAAAAAAACAAAATCACCGTCAAAGCTCATTATCCCTTTTTCACCGCTGAAAGGAATTACAAGGGCGGCCATCAAAACCGTGCTAATGTAAATTGAAGGTGCAATCCTGAAAATAACGCCGGTCGTGTCGCTTATGACAGCTCCCTTCCTGAATAACCTTATGACATCCTTTACCGGCTGGATAATTCCGGGCCCTTTTCTGCCTGATGCAAGGCTTTTTGTCCGGTTCACAGTGCCTGTGAAGAAAACTGCGGAAAATAATATCAGCGTTAAACTCAGCATTGTCATAAAGATTTTAAGATATGAAGAGCCGACATTATCTTATCCCAGAGCAGCGGAAGCAGCAGGACGGTTGTAATAAAGATGATACCATAAAGAATGTACCGCTGCAGCCTCCCGTTCTGAAGAAAGCGGAAAGCATCAGTGATCCGGTTGATGAGCTTCAGGGATCTGTCAATCAGAACCTTTTCAACCTTGTCGTAGGGATGCGTCTCATAATGCTTTTCACCCGGGAAAATTTCAGTTACTTCATCTTCGTGCTTTTCAATTTCGAGCACAGGCCTGGCCAGCTTCGAATATGTGCGCACATATGATGTTGCCGTGTACTGCAGCTTGCTGTCAGCAGCAGGATAACCGCATCCCCATGTCGGGCCTGTCCTGACCTCCGATTTCCTCGTGGCAACCTTCCTTATGCCGATGATGAGAAGGACAAGGACAATGAACAACGCTGAGAGCCTGCTGATGCTGGTAAGGGAATCCAGGGCTTCGATCCTTGCAAAACGGGTGCTGACGGAGCCACCGGCTGTCAGAAGATTCACAGGCTGCTTCAATGCCCCGATGAAGAATGAAGGGAACAAACCGATAAGTATGATAAGCCCTCCGGTAAAATACATCGGAATAAGGCCGCTTTTTGAAGTTTCTGTAATGTTACCGTAATCGGAACGTGCGGTGCCGAGGAAGACTATGCTGAAAGCTTTCGTAAAGCAAAGTATGGCGAGCCCGCCGATAAGCGCCAGTCCCGTCAGTGCGAAAACGACTGCAACCTGCGAGATCACTCCTGCACTGAACAGCCAGTTGTAGAGTGAGCCATAGATGATAAATTCCGAAATAAAACCATTGAGTGGCGGCAGCCCGCATATTGCAAGGGCTGCCAGAAGAAAGAGCAAGGCAGTAGATGGCATTTTTTTCATTATTCCTCCCAGCTTTTCAATATTCATCGAATGTACTGCCTGCAGGATATTTCCCGCGCTGTAAAACAGCAGTGATTTGAACAAAGAATGATTGAGCGTATGAAGAAGGGCGCCGGAAAAACCAAGCACAGCCATCCAGGTATTGCCTGTTCCCATGCCGATGCAACCTGCACCGATGCCAATACCTATAATGCCGATGTTTTCAATACTGTGGTAAGCCAGAAGACGCTTAAGATCATGCTGAATTGTGGCAAGCATAACCCCATACACACCCGAAACCAGTGAAATGACAAGGATAAAACATCCGGCAGTGAACCAGTCTACCTTCATCACCAGCAGAATCCTGAGAATCCCGTAAATGCCTATTTTTATAACAACGCCCGACATTATTCCTGAAACATGCGAAGGCGCTGCAGGATGTGCAAGCGGCAGCCAGGTATGGAATGGTATAAAGCCCGCTTTCAGCGCAAAACCTGCAAAGAAGAGGATGAAGAGCGCGGTGCCGTCGAGAGAGGGACGTGACGAAGAATACTGAGTTATTGCATCAAAATCATATGACCCTGCCTTAACTGCATAATACATAAAGCCGAGCATAAGAAGGACAATGCTGATATGAGACTGGACAAGGTAATTGATGCCCGCTTTTATCACAGACGGATTGCTGCTTTCAAATATCACGAGGATGAAAACTGCAAGAGCCATCACCTCCCATAAAAGAAGGAAGATGAAGCTGTTTCTCACCAGGCATACTCCGACAAGCGAAAAATGAACAAGGATGAAAGCAATTGTGTGAAGGGTTATGGCATTTTTCCTCTCACTGTATTTCCTCATGTAGTTGAAGCCATAAAAGGCTCCTGTAAGCATGGTGAAATTGATAACAAGGATGAACCATGCTGACAACGAATCCAGCTCAACACTTACCGGGCCAAACATTGCCGGTCCCGCAAGATCGGCACTGAAAGGAACGGAGATGAGTGATTTAAAGGAAAAAAACGACGTTACCGCAGACAGGATGACTATTGCCGAAAGTGCAACAAGACCTTTTGCTCCAACCTTTTTCAGAAGTATAATTGAAACAATGGAGATAAAAAGAACAGCAATAAGTGCATTTACCCAGCCTGCAAAGTTCATCTCAAATTCTCACGAGGGATTAAAAAAAACGGTGGCAAAGAAAAGAAAAAATATTCAATAGTGGGGTTAATGGTGATAAAAACCTGTTCTCAGTAAAAATTATTCCACAAAAATCTTATTAGGATCCTGCATGTACAAGGGCAGGTTTCAGGTAAATTATCCACATCATAAGAATTACGTAATTAATTCCGTAATTAATTACGTAATTCTTTTAAGCGGGTAGTTTTTTATTTTCTTTTGATCGAATTGATAAAGGTGTATGAAATAGAAGCGCCCATTTCAAACTTATTCATTTTCAATTCATTGTCCTGGTAATAATAATCATTCAGCAAAAATTCCTTCTGCCTTCCATTGCCGGGATTTGCCAGGCTCGTAAGGCCAAGGTAGTATCTCAGGTCAAGATATAATCCAACATTTTTTATCCTGTACCCGATCCCTGCACCCGCAAGCCATTCAAAATTCAACCTGTTCCGGGCTTCGATGACGTTTATGCCGTTGACATAATAAGTCATGTTTGCAGCATTGTCAGTCTTGCTTACGTTGGCAGTTGTTTTGGTCAGGTACAATGCACCCAGCCCTGAAGCAACATATGGTTTGAGATTCTTTGCAATCGTAAAATACTTTTTGGCATATACCGGGATCTCCACGAATTCTGGCCATTCCTGGTAATACAGGTCAAGGTCGGGTTCCCTTGAATAACTTTTATAATAGTAGGATGTCCACCACATCAGATCTGCGTTCAAAGAAATATTCCTGTCAAATTCTACCTCTGCCCAGCCGTAATATGAGAAAAAGTATGCTCCGGCTCCATATGGTTCGCTGTTCAGAGAACCATCCGGCAGAGAAAAGACCTTTGTCGTGTTGAAACCTGTCCAGAGAATGACATTCCTAATGCCAAGAGATAATGCGGGATGAATTTTATATTTCCTGATAAGCCGGTTGTATGATTCAAAATTATCATCTTCATTTAATTCATAATGAGGATATTTATGAAGCAATACCTCCGCCGAACGCCTTGCCTGAAGCTCGTCAGGGATCTCGGTGTATGCTTTTGTCAGAAGCTCCAGGGCATGCTCCCTGTCCTTCCTTGCAAGATCCCTGTTATTCAATAATTTCTGAACCGAAGCGGTGCATTCCTCGTATAATCCCTGTTGATACAATTTTTCTGCATCGGCAAGTTTTGTTTTGGGATCCGGATTATAAAAGGTAACGGTCTGACTCTGAATGGAGAAACCATTGATCAGAAAGATCAACAGCAAGCATAAGCGTATATATCCAGAGTTATTTTGAATCATATAAACTATCTTTTTTGGGTCAGTGTCGTATCGGAGATGATACCCGGTATCTTTTCACGTATCATATCAGCAAGCTTCATATATGATGTTTCCCATATCCTTATGCTTTTATCGGATAATCCTGCGACCAGTTTGTCATCCTTTGTAAAAACAAGTGATCTCACCCGTCCGGGAAGGTTTTTAAAGTGCACCACTCCGCCGTATGTGTTATTCCTTGAAAAATACTCATCGACATAGAACAGGCTTATGGTTCTATCCCGGCTTGCCATAGCCAGCAGCTTATTGTCATTGCTGAAAGCCATTTTGTCAATACCGGATTTATTCTGTTCCACCCGGTACTCAAACCGGACCGGATCTTTCCTGCTGAACACACCCATCGATCCGGATTGATAACCGACTACGAGCTTCCTGCCTGCCATCCCCATTGATAAAGGTTTATCGTTAAAGGACGCCAGGTTCTCAGTTTTACCGTTCTTCATGATATTTACTGATCCGTCACTGCAAGCATAAAATACTGTATCAGGACTGCAAAAAAGGACAGAAAGTACTTCTGAGGAAACCCGGAAGGTTTTCAATAAAACGGGAGAATCTGATACATTCCATATTTTAATGATGCTGTCGTTAGCGCCTGTAACGAGGTACCTGCCACGATCACAAAAGTCAGCTGACCTGATGATTCCGCCTGATGGAATTTTGAAAGGTTCAAATCTGCCGGTTCCCATTTTAGTCAATTTCCATAAACTGATTTCACCGTTATCGCACTGGGTAAGAATGTTTTGAGATACTCTGTCAATTTGAACAAACCTCACAGGTGAGCCTGTATTGAGCTGTTCGCTCCCCGATACTTTTCCGTCAGAAGTCCATCTGCAAAATTTGCCGTCAAGATCAGCGGTTGCGATAAATAAGGAATCATCAGCTATACTCCATATCTCAGATCCTGTTCCCGTAAAAACGGAATGTCTTGCACTGTCCGCGACTATCCATGCTTTATTCAGGGCTTCATAGATCACCGGGTCGTAATCCGGTCCACCATTGTCAAGGTTGTATTTATATGAAAGGTATGCCAGGGTGCAGCCTATTTTCGGAGTATTCTCCAGTGAGACGTTACTGAGTGAGCTCAGAGCCAGGTTCTGCGCTTTTGAAAGATTGCTCATCCTGGTGGATGCAGCTTCAGCTTCAACAGCTTTCTGCCTTTCATGTTCTGCAACGTTCCGCTGTTCTGTGGCAATTCGTGCCTGTTCAGTTGATTCGATGGTCAGTTTTTCTGCAAGGCTCTTCTGCTGGATTGCGAGTTCTTTCTGTAAAAGAGCTTCCTTCCTCGACTGCTCGGACTGTGACTGTGCCACGAGGGCAATCTGCTCATTCTTCACTGCCAGGTCCTTTGACCGGACTGCTTCTTTTCTTGCTGAGTCAGCAACCATCATGGCCCTGACGGCAGAGTTCTTCTGCTGCTCGGCAATATCCTGCTGCACGACGGCATTCCGCTTTTCGCGCATCGCCCATATCGTAAAGAAAGAGAGTATGGCGATCAGCACAGCCGCTGAAATTATCATCGCATTCTGGCGGCGCCTTTTGGCCTTATGAATTATTCTTTTGCTCTGGGAAATAAACTTTGTAAGCTTTTCATTCAGGAACAGCTTGTCCTCGTAAGGGGCAATATATTCCAGATCGTCTGAATTCAGGTAAAGGTTTCTTCGCTCGAAATTATTCCAGCTGTTTTCAATGAATTGCCTGATCTCCAGAAGCTCTTTTTCGACAAGGGTGATCTTTTCATATATGCATGAAGCAAGACTGTCGTGACGAAGCTCGTATCTTCCGTGTTCATCCTTGTCGCGGAGGATCCTGAGCTTTATAAATTTCTGGATGAGGTCTTTCACCTTTTCATTTCCAAGCTCTTTCCCCAGGGTCCGGGTATATTCGATCACTTCATCCTCTGTTATCTGGTGCTTGGTGCCATGTACCGATACAAAAGATTTGAGGATGACCAGGCCTGCATCAGGATCATCGAGCCTGGATATCTGCTCCTCGAGGAAAGCTCCAAGCAGGTCTTTCACATCGCCGATCTTTTCGGTATGTGCAAGGCTCAGCCTTATTACATCCTCATTCTCCTCAGAAGCTATCCTGAAAAGCTTGTCGAGATAGACCTGGAGGTAAGTCAGCTCGACCTCAGGATTGTCCGGGTTCAGTTTTTCCAGGATGATCTTTGACAGGCCCTCATCGGTTGCAATCCTGTTTACTTCACAGGGTCCCTCAATGGCTTTTGCAGCATTCTGCCTGGTCATTTTCTCGATCCTTATCCTGTTATCGAGGAAATCAGGTATTATCTTTTCAAATTCCGTGAAACCGGCAAGATACTCCTCACGCATGGAGAAAATCAGCCGGCACTGGATATCCGAATCTATGATCTTCTTTACTGTCTGAATGAATTCCTCCCTTTCGGCACGGGACCCGAATATGAATACTTCCTCAAACTGGTCAAGAATGAGAAAAATGGGTTTGAAATGATCGAGATAAACTGACCTGAGGAGCTTAAAGATGCTTTTCGAATTTTCACCGGGAATACTCGAAAGCATATTCCGTTTCAGCGATTCATAAAGGCTCAGGTTTATGTTCGATCCCCTCCTGATATTTACAGGGAGCCAGTCGGAATCGTTGAACTTGTTTGCAAGGCCGCAATTTATCAATGATGATTTTCCGGTTCCTGAAATTCCGTATACAACAAGTATCCTGCTCTGAAAGACTCTTGAGTGAAGCTCTTCGATCTCATTGTCGCGGCCAAAGAAAACATTACGGTCTTCTTTGGAATAGCTGTCCAGGAATTTGAACGGGCTCTTTTTCATTTCAACATATCATAATGCGCCCGGTGATATAAGCGAAACCATCTGCCTGAATTCGGTCAGGAGTATGTCGTAATTCTTCAATGACCTGAGATCCACTTTCTCCGTTACTTCGGTTCCCAGGTACATCAGCTGGTCATTCCGGAATTTGGAATACATGAAGATGTCCTTTTTAATATCGAATTTCTCCTTTGAATCGAGTATTTCCGTGCTTGTGTCAATGATCAGCGGAGAAAGATTTAGATAAGTGTCGATTGATTTTATACTCTTCAGGAGAAGCACTGAGTGGCTGTCTGTATAAGTTGATTCGTCAAACTCATTAGCCTTGAAATCGGAATCGGAGCTGTTGAGCAGATCGAAGATATGATGGAATGAAGCTTTTGTCATTTTCGATTTGAAGACTTTGATTTCCTTCACTGAAACCAGCCTGTATTTTGCAAGGAATGATATCCTGGATAAAATAAAGGTCAGCTTTTCTTCATATTCGACGCATCTCTTTTCGATTTCCTCCTGGGTAAGGTTGATCTGGTAATGGCCTATTTCGTTCCGTTCCGGGACCCAGAAATCCAGCGCGGCATAAAATTTATCATCACAGCAGCCGGAAAGCTCGGGCATAAACCATTCTATCTTCTGGGAAGAAAACATGTTTCCCATAGCCCTTATCATCCAGGAATAATTGCCGAGGCTAAGAACAAGGAACCTGTTTTTGAATTCCTTAGCAAAGCTTTCACTGATCTTTATGCTGCCTTCCTCGCACATTTTTGAAAGCTGCGAGAGCATAACGAATGACAGGAACTGCATTGACCTCTCAATAGTTTTGAAAATCTGGTCAAGGCGCATCCTGTCGAGCTGCCGCATGGACCCTGAGAAGAGCCTCCTGAGCTCCACTCCTACCGGCCACGGAAAATTCTTGATAATCAGGTCTGCAAGTATCCTGTAATCAGGCAGGTCGCCTTCATCTTCATCGGTAAGGACCATTTTTGACAGAGATGCCTTATGTTTCAGCATTTCATCAAAAACTTTCCTTATAAGGTCTTCATTTATGCTTGCCATCCCCTTATTATGACTAGCTAAATTTATAACTTTTTTATTCAACCAAGCAAATTAGATGATTTAATTGATTTTCTGAAAAAAAATTCCCTTGCACTGCACCCCTGCCCCCAGGGGCATAGCATCAAACTAAAAGATCGCGATTTTATGTATTAGGTTGATTATCATTCTGTTATTCTCCCTCCTTTTGAAGGAGGGGTGGCCAGACTGAAATCTTTTTACTTCAGGAAGAATGCAATACTGGACGGGGTGGTTGATTATCAGAAGGAATCCCCAGTTACATGTAGGATTATAGCAGGTCTATAAAAGAAGTGTATAAAGATTAGCTTAAAAAATAAGGGGAGGGCAAGACCTCAGAAACAATGAGATCTCACCCTTTCCCTTATTGTTTTAAAGGGAAAGGGCAGGGATAGGGTTAAGATGAGAGATATTTTTTCTTAAATTTCCCCTCAAATGATCCAGAATGGATGCTCAGAAAAGAATAAGAACAGCTGTTGATAAGGTCAATGAAGCCGTCTGGGCCCAACGCTACAGCGATCCGGGATCACTGCAGGGCACAATCAGCAGCAATCTTGCAAAGGCCGAAAAAGCAGGATATGAGAGGGGAATAGCCTATGCAAATCTTAATACAGCTTCTGTTCTCTTTCACTCCTCACAGAACGATCAGGCATTAATACATCTGAATAAAGCTCTTCAGTGGTTCAGCAGGCACGAGAATGAAAACGGATACGTGAGGGCCATCCTCCTGCAGGGCAATGTACATGAAAGCTATGGTGACTATGAACAAACACTTACGCTGTGGCTCCTCGCCCTGAAAAAATCGAAACAGATAAATTACAGGGAAGCAGAATCTGAAGCCTGCAACCAGCTTGGGATTGTCTATTTCAGGCTTGCAGATTATGAGAAATCGCTCGATTACCTGACGACAGCACTGAAAATAAGGGAAAAGGAAAATGATGAAAACGGGATGGCCTCTTCCCTCAACAGGATCGGAATGGTGCTGAGACAAACGAAAAAATATTCCGAATCTCTTCAATATTATTTTAAAAGTCTTGAGATAAGGGAAAAGAACAGGCAATTCTCGGCCATTCTCTGGACAATGCTTGGCATAGCGAGCACCTGCGAGGAATCAGGAAATCTTGATGAAGCGCTGGAATATTACACAAAGGGAATGGAGAGCAAGGATCTCCCCTGTTTTGTACAATGCCTTATGGGAGCCGGAAGGATCCATAGCCGGAGGGGTGAAAATGTGCTAGCGGAAGGAATGCTTGAAGAGGCATCAAAGAAAGCTGAGCAATCGGGCACACTATATCTTCTTGCTGATGCATATTATTCGCTTGCAGCACATTATGAAAGAACAGGAAAGTTTTCCGGGGCGCTTGACCATTACAAATTATACCAGAAAACGAAGGAATCACAGCTTAGTGAGGAATCGCAGCGAAAACTCAGGAACATAGAGATTTCGCATGCTATTGAAAAATCAGAGCAGGAAAAAGAGATCTTCCGCTTGCGGAATGTCGAGCTGAAGCAGGCATATGACATAATCGAGGAGAAGAACAAGGACATAACCTCAAGCATAAACTATGCCAGCAGGATCCAGGGTGCGATACTCCCCAGGTTATCGGATATAAAGGGCCTTTCTGGGCATGTTTTCGTACTTTATCTGCCCAAGGATATCATAAGCGGGGATTTTTACTGGTTTTCAAGGATGAAGGATCAGATAGTCCTCGTTGCCGGCGACTGTACAGGTCACGGTGTTCCCGGGGCCCTGATGAGCATGCTTGGTATTTCTTTCCTTGAAGAGATAGTGAACCGGCAGGGGATCAATGAACCAAATGTGATCCTCGATGAACTGGGAAAGGAGATCAGGAGAGCACTCAGGCAGAAATCAGGTGAAACGAAAGACGGGATGGACATGTCGCTCTGCCGCATTGATACGAAATCGGGCAGGCTTCTGTTTTCAGGGGCTAATAACAATCTTTACCTTGTGAGGGATAACCAGCTTATCGAGATCAAGTCCGACAGGATGGCTGTTGGCTTTAATGAGGATGTCAACAGGAAATTCAGCCTGCAGGAGGTTAACCTTGCCGGCGGGGACATGCTGTACATGTTCTCAGATGGCTTTGCCGACCAGTTCGGCGGCGAGCATAACAAAAAATACAAATATTCAGCTTTCAAGGAATTCCTTCTGGGTATCCATAATCAGCCGCTCAGCGAGCAGAAATTATGCCTGAGGAAGGAGTTTTTTTCCTGGAAAGCTGAATATGAGCAGGTGGACGATGTGCTCGTAATGGGCTACAGGTTCAAATAGCTACTTTACATTAAGCTGCATCTCCGGTTTTGACTCGGAAACCTCCAGCACCTTTGTCGTGCCACCGGTCTCAAGATTTATCCCGTGAGGTTTGTTGGTCTTCCACGATCCGCCTGTGAAATCCGGTACGTCAATAGATTGTGAGCGGTTGGCGACTGACCATTCGCTTAACGGTGCAACCGAGCTCCAAACGGCGCCGTCGTAGACATCCTGGTCGAGAGGCAGCCCGTTTCTGAGGCAGTCGATCAGTCTCCAGTCCATAATGAAATCCATTCCCCCGTGACCGCCTACTTTCTTTGCCAGCTCACCTACCCTTTTCACTATTTCAGGAGTGTATTTTTCTGTTATGGCTTTCATTTCTTCATCGTTGGCCCATGCTTCACCGAGAGCAATACGTTCTTCCGGGTATTTCCTGACCATTCCCTGGGTACCTTTTACAAGATGTATCCTGGAGTAAGGCTGGGTGGAAGAAACATCATGCTGGATCATGATTGTCTTTCCGAGTGTCGTATGAACCATTGTGGTATTGAGATTGCCGCGGAATTTTGAATTTTTCCAGTCATTGTAGAAAGGATCGTTTGCCGAAAGCTGTTTCTCAGTGGGAGCCATGCTGTAATCGTTTGTCGACATGGAAGTGAGGTATTCCATCTTGTCACCCCTGTTGATGCTGAGAGCCTGGCACACGGGACCGAGTCCGTGGGTGGGATAAAGGTTCCCGTTTCTCGTGGCGTTTTCCCTGAGGCGCCACATGTTTGTATATGCGCCGTCGGCCTGCTTGCTGTCATCGGGTTTCTTGAAATTCATTCCGAGAAGATTGTGTATGTAGGCGCCTTCTCCATGTATGATTTCGCCAAACAGGCCGTTTCTCGCCATGTTCAGGGTAAGCAGCTCAAAAAAGTCGTAGCAGCAGTTCTCGAGCATCATGCAATGCTTCTTCGTTCTTTCGGAAGTCTCGACAAGCTGCCATGCCTCGTCTATTGTCTTTGCTATAGGCACTTCACTTGCAGCATGCTTTCCATGTTCCATCGCATAAACGCATATGGGGGTATGAAGCTCCCAGGGAGTACACGTATATATAAGGTCAAGATCAGGCAATTCAACAAGTTTTTTCCATGCGTCATTCGAGCCTGTAAATTCCTGTGCGGCAGCTCGTCCGATACTTTTCAGGTATTTCTGTGAGCCATCGACGGCTGCCTGGCGCATATCGCAGAGGGCTTTTATTTCAACGCCCTCAATGTACGACAGCCTCTGTACTGCACCGCTTCCACGGTCGCCGAGCCCGATGATCCCTATTCTTACAACAGGAATTGCCGGCGCCGCATACCCGCTCATGTTGAATCTCTGGCTATGGGTCTTTTTGACTGATTCAAGAATACCTGCAAGGTTAGACTCGGCAACGGGCTGCTTGCCGTTGCAACCGGATAAGAACCCACTGGTAAGAGCCCCTGCCCCGGCGAACGAGGCTGCCTTAAGAAAATTTCTGCGGTTTGTAGTCATGATCTTATATCTGTTAATTTGATTTCACTCCGGCAAATGTATCTCATTTTTATTTTAGAATCACATCATACCCGGACGTTTATTCTTCTCAGAAAGCTCTACAATTTTCACGATGCGTCTCTGTCTTGTCTCAGGCCTTTTTGCACTCCGGAGCCAGAAAAGGTACATCCTCCTTCCTGAAAGTGAAAAGTTCATGAAATTGTCGTATGCTTTCCTGTTCTTTTTAAGAGACCCGAGAAGGTCTTCCGGGACAACCGGCTCATCATCATCTTTGTTGTCGTACACAATAGAAGGATCGGCTAGGGCTCTTTCGTACTCTCTTAAACCTGCAGGTTGCATCAGCCCCTGTTCGATCAACTTCTTCGCCCTTTGCAGGTTCAGCTTCGACCAGAGGCTCCTTTTCCTTCTTGGGGTAAAGTGCTGGATATAATAATCTTCATTCACGCTTTTCAGCTTGCTGTCTATCCACCCGAAACAGAGTGCCTCCTCCACTGCATCATCGTATTTAATCCTTGGCTTGCCCGATTTGGGCTTGTAGTAAATAACCCATATGCCATCTGAGCCGGAATGATTTTCTTCAAGCCATTTTCTCCATTCCTCCCTTGTGGCAAAATACAGTTCCATATTTGTTTATCAGTTAATGTCATGATAAAATTATATAAAACTCATCATTTTATAAATATAAAGATTCTGCTCTTTATTTGCTATCTTTAAGGCCTGTTCGCCAGATCCGAATCACTTAAAACTCAATAAGTAAGGCAATGAAAATTGAAGAAAATGTTTCATTGAAAAACTATAATACTTTCCATCTGGAATATATTGCTGACTGTATAATCCACCTTTTCACGGAAAAAGCGACGACTGACCTGTTCAGAAAGGATCACAGGTGGAAAGAGCCGATGTTCATCCTTGGAAGCGGCAGCAATTTGTTGTTCAGGGGAGATTTCAGGGGTACAATTTTACATCCCCGGTTCGGAGGCATTGAGATCGAATCAGAAAATAATGATCATGTTGTAATTTCAGCAGGTGCCGGCATAAACTGGGATGATCTTGTGGAATGGACTGTCGAAAATGGGCTCAGCGGTCTTGAAAACCTGTCACTCATTCCCGGATGTGTCGGAGCCAGCCCGGTTCAGAATATAGGAGCCTACGGGAGGGAAGTAAGGGAAAGCATAGAAAAAGTGGAGGCAGTCAGCATAAGCGATGGCACGTTCACCGTTTTCAGTAATCCCGAATGCGAATTCAGGTACCGTTACAGCATATTCAAGGGCAGAGAAAAAGGAAGATACCTTGTTACCAGGGTTTATTTCAGGTTAAGCAGGAAGCCGGACCTGATGCTTGATTACGGGATGCTGAAGGATGAAGTGAAAAGGCTCGGAGCTGAATCTGTCCATAATGTCAGGAAAGCGGTGATCAATATCAGGAGAAACAAACTTCCGGATCCCGATCAGACAGGGAATGCCGGCAGCTTTTTCAAGAATCCCGTCATTCCTGAAAAGCAAGCCCTCGAAATCAAAAGGAATTACGCGATGATGCCTGCTTTCCTTGAGAGTGAAGGAATGATAAAAGTGCCTGCTGCATGGCTCATAGAGCAGTGCGGATGGAAAGGGAAAAGAGTCGGGAATGCCGGGGTGCATGAAAAACATGCCCTCATACTCATAAACCTTGGGAATGCAACAGGAGATGATATTTTCCTGCTCTCGGAGGAAATAAGAAAATCAGTAAAGGAAAAATTCGATATCGGGCTCGAAAGAGAAGTTGAAGTTATCCCGAACTAATCAAAGATCTTTCTCCTGTTCAGCTCTGCCTGGTACTGTGCTGCATAACGGTTATGCTCGCTGAGAGTCCTGGAAAAGTTGTGATATCCTGAAAAATCAGCCTTCGCTGCAAAATAAAGATAATCGTTATTCTCAGCATTCAGTACGGCCTCGATGCCCTGTATCGAAGGACACCCGACAGGTCCGGGGGGTAGACCTTTATATTTATACGTATTATAAGGTGACTCGACAACAAGGTGCTTCCTGAGCACCCGGGTGATCGTAAAATCATTCAACGCAAACTTAATGGTGGGACATGACTGAAGAAGCATTCCCCTTTTCAGCCTGTTGAGGTATACACCTGCAATGCGTGGCTTCTCGTCCCCTTTGGCAACTTCATCGTCCACTATTGAGGCGAGTATTGAAACATCGAGGGGGGTCAATCCCTTTGCTTTTGCACGTGCGATCCTGTCCTGGTTCCAGAAATTATGATACTCCTTCAGCATCCGTGAATAGAAGCCCTTTGCATCTGTATTCCAGAAAATCTGGTAAGTGTTAGGCAAGAAAACCGAAATTATTGTTGCCCGGTTGAAGCCATCGGAAGCATAGTTTCTTTCATCATTGAAAAAAGCCATCAGGCTTGAAGAATCACCTTCAATCCTTCCGCCCAATCTTCCTGCAAGCTGGGCAAGCGTTCGTATGTTATTGAATGTGACATTTACGGGTTTTTGCCTGCCTGCCCTCAGCATATCGATGAGCCCTGAATAGTTCACACCCGGATCGATCATGTATCTCCCCGCTTTTACATGCTGCGGATAACCTTTCCTGTCCGCAATCCAGTCAAAAACCTTCTGGTTCTCTATTCTCGTGACTGTATTAATGCTGTCTATAACATCCTGGTATGTCGAGCCGGTAGGAATAAGAAGAACCTTGCTCTCGTCCCCGGTGTTAAGCCTGAGCCCTGAATAGCCCTTCCACATAAAGAAGAGAGCTATCAACAGCAGTGATGCTGCAGCTGCAAGTATGATTCTTCCTTTTTTCATTCTGAATCAGCAGGAGGCAAATGTAGGCAATTATTCATATAGTTTCTTAAATTTGCTTATGACAGTTAATATGAAGGATATGACGACAGCAACATTGCTTATACTTGTGGGGATAGGCGTACTTACCGGATTTTTTGCAGGAATGCTTGGCATCGGGGGAGCAATAATAATGGTTCCTGCCCTCGTATTCATACTTGGGCTGACTCAGCAGAATGCACAGGGCACAAGCATTGCCGTAATGTTGCCCCCGATAGGCATAATCGCAGCATTGAATTATTACAAACAGGGCCAGGTGAATCTCAAATTCGCTTTGATCCTGGCTGTCTTCTTTATTGCAGGGTCATATTTCGGGTCAAAGTTTGCCCTTTCCGTCCCTGAAAACATGCTGAAAAAGATCTTCGGAGTGCTACTTCTGGCCGTTGCACTAAAGATGCTTCTCTCCAAATAATAAAATAACACAGAGAATGAACAGGGGCTCTGTGATCCACTGTGCACCTCTGTGTAACTATGTGTAACTGGTTTCCTCAGAACATTATCCCGAGACTCAGCGAGATCGAGGGCTGCCGGTTATCGAGCCTGAATGTCTGGCTGCCTATATTTACAGAGTTGCCGAATTCCTTGGCAAGGCTGCCGTTATACCTGGCGTCAATTGTAAGGGTATTAAGTATATCCACACCAATACCAGCCTGGTAGCCAAATGTCGTCCCCCTGTAAAGATCATTGAAGCTGGGATCATTGACAAGAGCCTTCGGTGACCCGATCGGAACAGTAGCCGACGGACCTGCATTGAGTCTCAGCGGACCAAGCTTCAACCCAACCAGAACCGGAATTTCCAGCCTGTTGAATTTCTGGGTTTTGACAACATCAGCGACACCTGTTGTCTGAATCTTGTAATCATAAGAGTTTGAACCAAAAACTGCTTCTGGCTGGAGATAAACAGGACCTATCCCTGCCCTGATAAAAATGCCTGCGTGAAAACCCCACGCTGCTGTCTTAAGAGAGCTGATCGATGTCGTTCCGGTGGTTGCGTTGTATTTCGGTACCGTCGTAGTCGAGGCGCCAGCCTTAATTCCGAACTTTACCTGCGAAAATGCCGGAATCACCAACATCACAGCAAATAGTACTGCAAATAACTTTTTCATGACTTTCATTATTAAAATTTTTGTTAAAACATTGACCATATTAATGATCGGCGGTAATTAAACCCCATATTAATAACATAATTTTAAGCCAAAAGGTTGCACAAAACAGCATTTGCCATTACCCTGCCTGAGATCATTTTTTCTCAAGCTCAGCAAAAATAACCTTCTTCATGCTGTCGAATTCAGTACGGTCAAACAGCCTCGTAACAAAAATGATCTTTCCCTTTCTGTCAACAATTACATTCCTGGTAACTCCAGCATCCTTCTGTGCATACAAACCGAATATGTCTGCGCCCGGATCAAGAGCAAGGGGGTAAGTGATCTTCATGTCTTTCTGAAACTTAAGGACCTTGTCAGCCGGCTCATCCCTGTCTATTCCCACAACTGCAAGTCCAGAATTCTTCTTTTCCTTCCATATCTCACTTTCTATGAAGGGCATCTCCTTGCGACACACACTGCACCAGCTCGCCGTGAACTGAAGCATTACCACCTTTCCCCGGAGCTCGGATAACCTGTAAGTTTTCCCTCCTGCTTCCTTTATGGTAAAATCCGGCGCCATATCACCGTGTTTCACAAGATAACCGTTCTCATAAACAGCCTTCCCCTGTCCAAATGCAAGGATCCCAATGAAAAACATCAACGCTGCAACAGAATATTTCCCCATACTATCTATTTTAATTTTTCAAATATATAACGCAGCATCCAATAACAAGAAATACTAACTTAGTAAATTCATTGCAAAAACCGTACAATTTTCAATTGTGAAAAAGACATCGATAAACATCTTTTCATTACTGACCTTGTTTTCAGCTGTTATCTATGGACAGGAAACGTCTGAATTTAAAGGGTTTAAAACAATTAACGAATCGGTTATCAGGGCACAGCTAGAATTTCTTTCCTCCGACTGGATGGAAGGAAGAAGGGCCGGTGACAAGGGAGAGCTTCTCTCCTCTGATTATATAGCCAGTATGCTGAGGCTTTATGGGGTGAAGCCATGGGGAGATGACAAATCGTATTTCCAGAAATTCACACTTATAAAATCTACTCCCGGAGCTGTTCAGCGCATGAAACTGACATCTGAAGATGAAAATACTACAAAGGAAAAGGAGTTTACTTACGGAGTTGATTTCAGCCTGTGGCCTCCTTACTCTGCAGAGATAAAAGCACCGGTCGTGTTCGCCGGATATGCCTTAATAAGTAAATATCCCGGGGCAAATGAGCTATCAGGTCTGGATGTAAGTGGAAAGTTCATCCTGAAGATAGCAGGTTTCCCCGCATGGGCATCAGGCAAGCTTTCACCGGAAGAAATGAAAGAAGCACGAGATGCACTTGACCGGTTTGCAATGGAGAACGGAGCCGCCGGAATTATTGAATTCAATCCTACATTACCCGTTTTAAGAACCCCCGGCAGGGATCTGCGGGATCCTTCGCCTTCTGAAAGGAACCCGCGGCCGGCGGATGTGTATTCGGAATATTCAATTGCTGGGAGTGAGCAGGAGCCTGATTTATTAAGGATAGTCGTCTCATCTTCCGTTGCAGAGGCAATTCTTGAAGGCACAGAAGTAAATTACCGCGATTATATAAATAAAGCAGGAAAGAATGAAAAATACGTCATTCCTCCGCTTGAAAACAAATTGATAACCATAAAGACACAGGTCGGCACATCGGCGGTCAATGTCAGGAACGTCCTGGGAATCATTGAAGGAAACAACACGAAAGAATTCATCGTGCTGGGCGCCCATTACGATCATATGGGCAGCAATAATGGATATATCTGGAATGGCGCAGACGACAATGCTTCAGGCACAGTCGGTGTTATGACTCTGGCAAAAGCATTTATGGAAACAGGAAAGAAGCCTGAGAAATCAATCGTCATTGCTCTATGGACAGCTGAAGAGGAAGGGCTGCTGGGTTCACGGTATTTTGTAGAGAGCTTTGACAAATCATCTGGAAAAATAATTCTGAACGTGAATTTCGACATGATATCGAGATATGTCTCAGAGGAAGAAAAGAACAAGGCAGTAATGACTTATTCTTCATCACAGGCAGGTTTCCGCGAAATGACCGCGGGCAATCTCAAAAAGTACGGCATAGACCTGGATGTGAATTACCAGCCTTCTGATAATCCTCCCGGCGGATCTGACCACAGGTCCTTTGTTGCAGCCGGAATACCGGTAATGAGGTTCAAACCAGGCCACAGGGAGGAATATCATACACCGGCTGATGAGATCAGTACCATCGACTGGGATATAATGGAAAAGATAATCAGAATAAGTTATGCAAATATCTGGCAATTAGCCAATAGCAAATAGTTTAACTAAAAACAACGAAATATGAAATCACTTTATTCATTATTCTGTTTAGCGCTCCTTTTTGCGCTGATGCCTTCATTAAAGGCTCAGGACAAGCAGGGCAACAAGCTTAATGTAATTATTATCGGGGCGCACCCAGACGATCCCGATAAAGCTGCGGGAACCGCCTATAAATGGGCGCAGCTGGGATATAATGTTGAGATGGTTTCCCTCACGAATGGCGATGCAGGCCATCAGTCGATCCCGCCTGACGAGCTTGCAAAGATTCGCAGGGAAGAAGCACGGCGGGCCGGCGAGGTGATCGGGGTAAAATATATCACCCTCGATAACCATGACGGCCAGCTCATGCCAACATATGAGAACCGCCTCCAGGTGATCAGGCTTATCCGTGAACAGAAAGCTGACATTGTCATCTTCCCGCGTCCTTATGATTATCACCCGGATCACAGGTATACCGGCGTGCTCGTCCTGGATGCAGCATACATGGTTACTGTACCGAGAATACTGCCGGAGGTTCCGTTCCTTGAAAAGAACCCGATGTTTCTTTTTATGAGTGATGGATTTATACATCCCGAGCCCTTCAAGGCAGACGTGTGTGTACCAATTGATGATGTTATTGAGAAGAAGGTGGACATGTATCACCAGCATACATCGCAAATGTATGAATGGCTTCCATTCAACAGGGGTGAGCTTGACAAGGTGCCAAAAACAGATGCTGAAAGACGGGCATGGCTTGGAAAAACGAGAGTTATCGGTTCAGGCGCTGAGCCTTACAGGGCAAAGCTTATCGAAATGTTCGGAAAGGAGAAAGGCTCAAAAATTAAATATTGTGAGGCTTACCAGGATTCCGGTTACGGAACAAAGCTCACAAAGGATAACCTGTATTACTATTTCCCTTTCCTGAAAAATCAATAGGTTCGTCAGGCTCCCTATGGCATGAATTTTGAGTTGTTGAAAGGGTATAAAACCCTTCTGCAATGAAAAATTTATATTATATACTCTCAGTCTTTTCAATACTGCTCATCAGTTCATGTTCAGTATCCAGGGAAGCTGGTGAAAGTCAGCTTGATGAAGCTGTTGTAAGACAGGCCATCGAATCACGACGATTTATAGTAAAGCTCGACAGGCTCTATACATATGGCGGCATGATGTTCCTTCGGCCAAGGGCGAACTATATCATAGTTGATGGTGAGAAGGCCATAATTAGCACGGCATATGTCGGCAGGCAATATGACATCAGGCCCATCGCCGGCATAAACATGCATGGCCTTACAAGCGATTACAGGATCACAGGCAGGGAATCACGCGGCACTTATGAAATAAGCATGAAAGTGGGGAACCAGGCAAGTTCGTTCGACATATACCTCACTGTCGGCAAGACGGGTTCAGTAAGCGCATCAGTAAACAGCATCAGGATAGAAAGCGCCAGGTACTCGGGTTACATAGTTCCGATCGGGGAACGGCCGGAGAATAGTGAGCCAGGTGAGTTGATCTAGTAAGTAGGACAGATTTTGCGACTGGGCGATTGTGCGACTTTGCGACCGTGCGGCTTTGAAACTTTGCGGCTGTGCGTCTTTGCTTGAAATTCACTATTGATAATCCAGGTACTGGCTGTTCCTGCTCAGCTCCAGGAAATCATTGCCCGCCTCCCTGTATCCATACTCAAAACAATAGTGGAATCTTTGTCCGGTGCTCGTTTCGATCACGTGGGTGAAGAAGCTGAAGTTATACCCCAGGGCAAACAAGGCATCTTTATGCACTTTCGTCCTGCCGTCGGTATAAAGATCTGAAAGTATCCTCCTGTTCTTCCTGAGGAGGCCGTGCACGTTCCTGACGAAATTGTTCGAATCACGGTTAAGCCTGTTATTGTAATTGTTCCTGCACTGGTCGGAGCAGAATTTCTTGTCGGTTCTACCGTGAATCACATCACCGCAATCGAGACATTTCCTTTCCAAAGCACTTAAACTTTCTATAAAGATATAAAAATAAGATTGACATAACAGGTCTATTTTATATCATATTATATTGATTCTTAATATAAAAACCGCTTACAAACGGATACAACCGGTTACAAAACGTGTATAAATGATTAACAACCGATACAGGCAGTGGAGGGGGTGTAAGTTTGTCTCATAAACCAGATGTCAAACTTAAAACTTAAAGACATGAGCACAATGAAAAACAGGGTTACACTGATCGGAAACCTCGGAGTTGATCCGGAAATCAGAACGACTGAAAACGGCAAGAAAGTGGTTCACTTCACCCTTGCAACCAAAGACGGGTTTAAAAACGCCGAAGGGCAGAAGGTAACCGAAACAACATGGCACAATATTGTGGCATGGAACGGACTGGCAGAAACAGCTACAAAGTTCCTTAAGAAAGGAAATGAAGTTGCTGTCGAGGGCAGGATCGTATACCGCACTTATGAAGATAAGAAGGGTGTTACGAAACAGTCAACTGATATCGTCCTCAGCGATCTCGCGCTTCTCAGGAACGGTAAAACTGAAACTGAAAGCCCCAAAAAGTAGCCGGCCGGACCGCGCTGCATTTTCCCGTGCGGAGGGCTGCCGTTAAAGGCGGCCCTTTTTATTATTAATAGTTCAGGGTTTACCGGAGATTGATATCTTTATTCCCTGAATTTACCTGACCGAAATGAAGAAGACCATTCTTGTAACACTGACTGCTTTATTTTGCATTTATACTGTTTGTTCACAAAATATTATACGCGCTAAGCCTATAACCGAGATATTTGCTGATTTTCATTATTTTCCTGATAATGATTCTTCCACAACCACCGGATTTGCCGTGAACAGAGCTTATCTTGGCTGCAACTTCACAACTGACACAAGGTTTACGGGCAGTGTCATTGTCAATGTTGCAAATCCATCTGAGCTTGCTCCCGGTGCGAAGTCGAGGAGGGTTGCCTATTTCAGGGAAGCATCAGTCACCTGGAACGGAGACAGGCTTACGCTATCAGGGGGAATGACTACAACAAAAGGTACGATCTTCCAGCAGAGGTTTATAGGGAAAAGATATGTTGCGGAAAACTTCGAGGCGCTCGACGGATATATAAGTGTCGCTGACCTTGGGTTCACGGTAGAGTATAAGATCAATGACCGTCTGAAAGCGGATATGAGCCTGATGAACGGGGAAGGATACTCCGAGCTTCATCTTGACAACAGCATAAGGGGTTCAGTCGGTTTAACAATAGTACCTCTGAAAAATACGGTGATCAGGTTGTATGGAGATATGGATCGCCCGGGAGGGATCCGGCAAAACATGCTTCTGTGCTTTATCGGTTATAAAAACAACAGGGTAAACCTTGCAGCGGAAGTGGCCGGCAGGACCAGCCTGGACAAAATTCCCGGACATAATGCATGGGGATTTTCTTCAACATGCAGTGTGAAAATCTTCGAAAAGACAGAATTATTCGGAAGGTTTGATCATACGGCCTCGAAAACTGTACCAAATGAAGATCTTCCATGGAACTACGACAGCGACAGGCAGTTTGCTGTAACAGGAATACAATACTCATTCACCGATGCCTTCAGGATAGCGCTGGATTACCAGGGAATATTTCCTTCATCCCCGGAATTTCCTTATCAGCATGGAATTTATCTTAATGCCCATTTCAGGCTGCTGGACTGAAATCACATCATACGTGAGGCGTATTGTCTTCCTGCGTCGAGGGCTTTAATATTTATCGAGACCACCTCCTCCCCTTTTCTCTCAAAAAGCTTTTTAACAGCATTCTCCAGGGTTGAAAAGGGCACACTGATGAAGTGCGACCCGGCTCCAAGCATCACTATATTCCCTGCGCGTGCCGAGCCTGCTTCCTTTGCGACAAGGTCAGCATCTATGATGATGTGATTCCTGACTTTCCTTATTTCTTTCAGAATGTCTTCGACAGGAGGATAATCAGGGATATTTATGAACGGGGCTGAATTCGTGACTATCCATCCTTTATGCGACAGCCAGGGAAGATACCTGAGGGATTCCATCGGTTCGACTGAAAGGATAAGGTCAGCAGATCCATCAGGGATGAGATCAGATGCCACAGGCTGATCAGAGAGCCGCAGATGAGACTGGACATCTCCCCCTCTCTGGCTCATTCCATGCACTTCGGATTGCTTGAGATAAAGATTGTTTTCAATTGCAGCAAGCCCGATTGCAGCCGCAATTGACAATATACCCTGACCGCCGACGCCTGATAAGATAATATCGTTTTTCATAATGACTTTATTCTGCATTTTCTGATTTCCTGCGTCTGGAAGCAGTCTGGATGCACTCCCTCGAGGCAATAATGACGGAAACACCTTTGTGCTCGAATTCCTCCTTCATGATACGTATGTTTTCTTCATGGTTTTTACGTAAGGGGGACATAAGTCTTATATGCCCGGGCAGCACTCCTATACCGGAACAGATGTTCTCCAGCTTTCCGGTCGCCTTTGATCTCTGACCACCTGTCATGCCTGTCGTTGAATTGTCGGAGATAATGACTGTAACATGCGAATTTTTAGTAACAGCATCGAGCAGGCCTGTCATTCCGGAGTGTGTGAAAGTGGAGTCGCCGATTACTGCAACAGCAGGAAACACACCGGCATCGGCTGCACCGATTGCCATTGTCACCGACGCGCCCATATCGACGCATGAGTTTATGGAGCTGTACGGAGGCAAAGCGCCAAGAGTATAACAACCAATATCTGAAAATATTTTTCCCGGTCCATAAGGCTTCATTGCTTCGATGAGCGCATTGAACATATCTGCATGTCCGCAGCCTTTACAGAATGAAGGGGGACGCATTTTAACAACCGAAGGCACAGGATATCCATGATGGACCTCCATTCCGAGGGCTTTTGCGACAATCGAGGGGTTAAGCTCCCCGTCCCTCGGCAATGTTCCGTCCATCCTGCCATAGATCTTCGGACCACAGTCAAGGTGGCCTCTGAGCATTTCCTCGATTACGGGAGCTCCTTCTTCAAGGACAAGAATTTCCCTGCATCTTGAAACGAGATCTTTTATTGAATCATCAGCAAACGGGTAAGCCGATATCTTGAGGACAGGAATTTTGCTGTCTGAACCTATATTCTCGATAAGGTAATTATATGCTATACCGCTCGCGATAATGCCAAGGTCACGGTTATCTGAATCACGGAAGTTGTTGTATTTCGAAATCCTTACGTCGTATCTCACCTTTTCATATACAGAAAGCAGGTTCCGGTATCTTCTGCGTGCAATAGCCGGGAGAAGGACAAAACGCAGGGGATCGGCAGGCAATGAAATTTTCTTTTGTGGAACAGGTTCACCGATTTCCACATTTGCCCTCGAATGCGCCAGCCTGGTTGTGATCCTGAAAAGAACAGGTATTTCATATTTTTCCGACAGCTCAAAAGCATCAGAAATCATGTCATAGGCCTCCTGCTGGTTTGAAGGCTCAAAGCAAGGCACACATGCAAATTTTCCGTAGAAACGTGAATCCTGCTCATTTTGTGATGAGTGCATTGAAGGATCGTCCGCAGAAACTACGACAAGACCTCCGTTTACCCCGGTCATGGCAGCATTCACAAAGCCATCGGCTGCGACATTGAGGCCGACATGCTTCATTGCGACCATCGCCCGCTTGCCTGCATATGACATGCCAAGCGCCGCCTCCATTGCCGTCTTCTCGTTGGCTGACCATTCACGGTGCACATTTCTTTCAGCTGCAAGAGGTGATCCCTGAATGTATTCCATTATTTCAGTGGAGGGAGTACCCGGATATGCATACATTCCGCTAAGTCCTGCATCGAGGGCAGCCTGTGCAATTGCTTCATCACCCAGCAATAATAACCGCTTCATCTTGAATTTTTAAGTGAACAAAAATAAGATTATTAATGCCAAATTAAAATGACACTTCGCATCATCCGCTAACCAAACCACAGCAGGTGCTTTCCTGTTTCACAGTATTAAAATATAGTTAAATGTTTTACCGTTACGGTCAATATTGCTTACTTTGCATTGTGTTCCTGATAAATGAGAGAGTGGACTTTTGAACAGGTTTTTATATATAGTTGTTTTCCTCAGTCTCAGCATGACCGACATTTTTGGCCAGGAGCGGGACGAGAGGTATATTCAGGTCAGCGGCATCATAACGGATGTCTATCACAGGCCTGTGGCAGGTGTTTCCATTGTTTCAAAAAAACTCAGGCGGGCAACGGCAAGCGAGCCAACCGGAATCTACTCCATAACAAGCACACCCGGTGACACAATATTCTTCAGGGCCCTTGGTTATAAGAGATATCATACAGTGATCCCGCAGGATTACACGGAAAGACATGCAAATGCAGACATTATGCTGGAACAGGATACCATTGCAATAGGAGAAGTCAGCATTCTTCCGTGGAAAACCTACAGCGAATTCCTGAGGGATGTGACTAAAGAAAGGCCTGTGGATCCCAAGATCGAAAACATGAATGAAAATATAGCTTCAATTTATGTTGCAATTGCAAACCAGACAGGAGTCATTTCAAGTCCTGAAGCAGGTTTCAGGTATTCCATGCAACAGAATTTCAATGCAACTGCAACAAGAGGACAGTACCCTGTAAACAATCTGCTTAATCCCTTTGCGTGGGCTAAATTTATAAATGGTCTTAAAACCGGTCTCCTTAAAAACCAGCAACCAATCAAGCCGGCCAAATACGCCAAGGTGAGAAAGAAGAAAAGTAAAGATTAGTTGTTTGCAGGGATGAAAAAATACGACAGCAGGCTGGTGGGAATTTTGGGGACAGTGATCATTCATCTAATTGCTGCAATCATTTTCATGCTCTTTAAGATCGGCTCACAGCAAAAGATCATAAAAGAGCAATTTACCGTTGAGTTTGTTCCCCAGGAAGAGATATATACTCCCGAGAAAAAGGAACAGCCGATAAATCTCCCCACCACATCGGTCGAAAAAGTATTGAAAGGTGATAATGAGATGCTGAACATCGCCCGTAACCTGGCAAACAAGAGTAATCCCAAAGTGGACGCTCAGGAATATATCGACATGGTCAAAAATGAATTGATCAAAAGCGGCAAGCTTGGCGTCGATAATTTCATCGATGAGCAGAAAATGAAAGCTGAACAGGGAGACGAAGACATATCAACGGAAAACCAGGTAAAGAAAGCAGATCCCCAGTCTGAAAAACCAAGTGCATCACAGGAGCTTGCAGCCAACTACAAAGGGCCGACAAGGATCTATTATGATCTGCAGGGGAGAAATCACACATACCTTCCTATACCTATTTATATGTGCCAGGGTTCAGGTAAGATCACACTTGCAATCGCAGTCAATCAGAAAGGAGATGTTGAGAGTGCAAAGGTGATTTCATCTGAAAGCACTACAAGCGATCCCTGCCTGGTTGAGACAGCAGTCAACACAGCATTGATGTCGAGGTTCAACTATGATGAAAAAGCCCCTAAATCTCAATCAGGAACACTGACGTATCATTTTGTGGCACAGTAGGAACACAAACTCACCCACCGCCCACTATCAAATCTCATGAACTCACCCCCAACCCCCTCTCTGCAAAGCAAAGAGGGGGCTAGTTTCACAAGGAACTAGATTCTTTAGTTTGCGAAGTGCATTACATCTCAATTACATTGGACACCCCCTCTCTAAAGCATTAGAGAGGGGGCCGGGGGGGTGAGTTCGTGTGAATTTGAGGGTGGTCAGAACAGTGTATTCTGAATGTAATAATGAAAAGGCCGGATAACTTCCGGGGTGTTGCGGTCGGCATTTTTGTCATTGACCAGGGGGCCTATCGTATGAGCCCTCAGTATTCCGTCAGCAAGTGGTTGTAAAAGCCTCATGGCATCTTCTGAAGATGTATCACCATCAAGCCATATTCGCCCGGATTCCCTGTCAAGGATGGCAGGCATCCTCTTCGTCGAGTTATGGATTTCGGAAAGCAGCGTGTTAGATTCGGTTGTTATTACGGTAAAGGTGTTAATGAGCTCGCCTGTAACATCAGAGGTCCAGTGGTCGTACAACCCTGCAAGTGACATTATCTCCTTATCGGGCAGATAAATGTACCAGGGGATTTTTTCCCTCGCCGCATGCTGCCACTCAAAAAAGCCTCTTACCGGGATAATGCATCTTTTGGTCCTGAATGAGCATGAAAAAGACGGCTTATCTTCGATGCTTTCGCATCTTGCATTGAATGTTTTTGATCTTATGTTTTCAGCATCCTTGGATGTGCGGGTGCGTGCAGGGATCAATCCCCATCTGAACAGGTTGATCCTGGAAGGATCCTCCGAACAGACTACCGGCAACTCGGGAATGGCAAAAGCATGGTAATAATAGCTTGGCCTGTACCTCTCGGGATCGATAAGAGTTGCGCCGAACCTGCTTTCGAGCTCCTCTTTTACCAGGTTGACATTTACAGAGAAACACATGATCAGTTGGGATAAGCCTCAATACTTGTCTTGAGAGGGACGGGGAGCGAAAGGTTAAAAAGATCATAATCGGGCCACATGTCTATCTGCGCGATTACTTTTGACATCATGTTATTGATTGATGAATATACTTCCGGACCATTCCATGCGCTCGAATTGCATAGCACAACCCAGGAATATCCGTCAGGCTGCCTTTTCAGCATTGCCGTTGTACCCGGGAAATAGCCGGTACGCCACCAGGTGCCATTGTCCACAGTGCTCTTCCATCCCACAGGGGCATAACCGTTTCCGCTGTCTGTCATAAACCTGATGCTTTCGGTACTGAGAATGTCTGGTCTTGTATCTTTGCCGTCAACCGCCAGCATAAGCCTCATCAGGTCAGGTGCTGTGGCAAGCCATGCGCCCGCAGCGCCAAGAGTTCTGATATCGTTTCCTCCATAGCTGGAGCGGCACATTACCGAATGATCATAAATCGATGGTTTCATGGGGGCATCGGACGGCTCGTAATACGTTACCTCCAGGGGAGCCTTCTCCGTCGGAAGGTTGCCTGCAATCTTCATGTCATATATGCCAAGTGGCTCGAATATTGCAGTCCTGATATAATCTTCGTAATTCATTCCCGAGACTTTCTCGATAACCATCCCGAGGATGCTGTATCCCAGGTTGGAATATGACCGTCCTGCACCCGGGGTGAAATGCAGTCTCTTATCAAGTGCAAAGCGGATGATCGTCCTCAGGTCAACAGGGCCTGCGACGCCCATCTTTTCTGCAATAACTGTCGGCATGAACATCTGGTCGCCATATCTCGGGGTCCAGCCTCCTTCATGACTCAGAAGGTGGGCGACAGTTATATCATAGACGCGTTTATCTTTCGGATTGTCAAAGTATGGATCGTTCAAAATGCCGCCAGGGCCAAATACTTTGTCGTCGAGTGAAAGTTTACCCTGTTCTTTCAGCTTCATAATACCTATAGCCGTAACCAGCTTGGAGACACTGGCGATACGGAATTTATTGAATGGCTGTGTTTCTGCTTTTCCTGATGTATCTGCATACCCGAATCCATGTGCATAGACAAGCCTGCCGTCCTTGGCAATGGCAACCGATACGCCCTTTATCGACCATTTGTGAAGAAATGTGCCGACATTTTTCTCGACGATTGCAAATTCAGTTCCCGACGATGAACTGTTTACAAGCCGTACATTGGCAGGCACGAGCTTATCTGTCACAACAGCCAGATTTTCTCTTGCAACAGGATTAATACTCAGGACCAATCCAAGGACAGCTATAAGAATCAGTATTTTTTTCCTCCCCATCAGCATTTCTGATTCATTTGCAAATTTAACAAAAAAACATGAAAAAAGACTCATTTTTTAAGCAAACAACATCTCTGTTCATGTAACGTAACATAAAAGCTTATATTATTATAAAATAATTTAAAACAGGAAAATTGTCACAATTTAAACCAGATATTATGCCATTTTGTTGTATTTCAAAACGATAAAGATGTTAAAATTTTCCTAAAAAATAGTTTATCTCCTTTTTTTATTATGGCGAAAAATAAAAAGCAAAAAGATAACTTTGCAGGATGTCACCAAAAAGACGAAAACTTCCTGAGCTGCTTATCCTGTTGTTCATACTCAACACTGGTGCATCTTTTGGCCAGGAACAATTGATCGACACATCCGAATATGTACCGTACATGTTCTCAGATGCGCTGGAATACAACCTCATGATTGCAGCCTCGAAGGGGTATGTTAAAGAAATAAACAAACTGGTTGCACGGGGCGCTGATGTAAATGCCGAGAACCAGAATGGCGTTACGCCGCTCATACTTGCAGTTGCAGAAAACAAAGCTGATGCTGTGGCTGCATTGCTTGCCCACGACCCTGATGTTGACAAATTCACGTCCCTTAACGAGACACCGCTCCTGATCGCAGTTAAAAACAATTTTTTTTCAATTGCAGAAATGCTTTTAAGGGCCGGGGCCGACATTAATCTTGCCGATATGTATGGAGCTGTTCCTCTTCATTATGCATCGCTTTACGGCCTCACGGGCATGGCTGACATGCTGATCTATTATGATGCAGATCTTAATGCCAGGACACAGGACGGATCAACACCACTCATGGCTTCTGTATGGGCGGGAAGTTATCTTTCCTCAGAGCTGCTTATACACAATGGCGCCGGCATGGAAGAAAAAGACAACCAGGGCTTCACTCCTTTCCTGCTGGCTTCATGGTTCGGAGATACGGCAACAATGGACCTTCTTTTCATGAACGGCGCCAATTTGTTTGCCAGCACCAACTCGGGACATAATGCTATGACACTGGCTGTTATTTCCGGCCAAAGCGAAGCAGTCAGCTTTCTCCTGCGGCTCGATAAACGATGGGAAGGCAAAAAGGGAACAGCTTCCGATCCCTACCTGGTCGCATCCAAATACGGAAGAATGGATATCCTTGAGATGCTTCAGAAAAGTAACGTGCCCGGAAAGGTCAGGTATGAAGCAGACCAGTTCACATTATCTCTCTCGGAAAGATTTGGGTTTCATGATGCACTCACAGGAATCTCGCTTACCCTCAAGGAGCCTCTGTTTGGAGTCGGTATCGTTGCCGGTTGTGATTTCAAGCCATGGAGCACCAGGGTACTCATCAAAAACAATGATGATCAGTTCTTTCAGTATTTCGACAGGGGATCTGTCGCATACACAGGCTTATTCAGGGATTTTGAGATCAAAAAGTACCAGAACACATCCGCCTTTTACCTTTCAACATCCCTGCTTGCCGGGTATTCATTCGGCAACAATCTAAGGGGCACGACATTAACTCCGGAAAATAAATTCAAATTAATACCGTCTGTTTCGCTTAAGTTTAATTACGGGAGTTTTAACTTGTTTGCAGGAACTGAATACATAAAAACTCCGTTTTATAAGTCCGGACCTGTCTGGTTCCGCATTGGCACGGGTTATACCACCTTCTTCAGCAATATAAGGACAAAGGTCAAACTGCCAAAATGGTACTGAGATGAAAAAACCTGTATTTATATTGTTGTTTTTTGCTGCAACGTTTGTCTTTTCATGCGAGAAGATGCCTGTGGTCAATTGTTCTGACTGCCTTGACAATGAACCAATCGATGCCGAAATCACCGTGAAGCTGGATGACAGTGCAATGTCAGCTGATATTCTCGTATACGAAGGGGATATCGAGGACAACGTTGTTTTCAGATCGATAAATTACACCCAGCTCGGTGATGCGACGGTGAAAGTCCCAATCAATAAAAAATTCACTTTCGCCGCCACCTACCGTTATCAGTTCATGAGCGGAACATACACAGCAGTCGACAGTGCATTCCCGAGGGTAAAATATGATGAAAGCCAGTGCGAGAATCCCTGTTATTATGTATATGATAACAAGGTGAATCTCGTGATCAAGTATCATTGATCATGCTGAAGGATATCTGAACAAAGGAACTCCTTTCATTCCTCTCTCCTTTATTGCCTTTGTTTCTTCTGCAGTGAGAGGCTGCAGCCTGTCAGAAACCTTCAGAGCTATGCGGAACAATTCTTCCTCGCCGGGTGTCAGTGCCGCAGTTACTGGATGCGAAAGAGTGAATCTCAGGCCCATCCTTATGTCATCCCCGGAAGTAAGAGGCTCATACCAGCATTTTTTGTACTTTGACCTGTCCGCTCCTTCCTGCCATGGCCCTTTTGCCATTGCCTTAAGTGCAAGTATCCCCATGTTCTTCTGTTTCGCCCTCTCAAGGACCTGTGGTCCGAAATTTCCTGCATTCCAGGTGGTGAAGTTTACAGGGAAAAGGATTGTATCGAAATCAAACCTGTCCATAAGAGCCATCGCAGCTTCAACAGAATGTGCAGAGAATCCTATGAATTTAACTTTACCCTCATCCCTTGCTGCCCTGAATGTTTCAATAGCTCCGCCCTGCCCGAAGATAGTATCCACATCCTTAAGCGTTGTTACAGCATGAAGCTGGTAAAGATCGAAGTGATCTGTCCTGAGGTTTTTCAATGACTTCTCAAGCTCATCCCTCGATTTATCTTTAGACCTCTCAGTCGTTTTGCAGGCCAGAAATACATTTTTCCTGTAGGGTTCCAACGCGGGTCCGAGCTTCAGTTCAGCATCACCGTATGATGGAGCTACGTCAAAATAATTTATTCCGTTATCGATAGCGAGCTTTACGAGTTCAGAAGCTTTGTCGGGTGTTGCATCTTTCACCAGTATGCCCCCGAAACCTATCATTGAAAGCATCTGTCCTGTTTTTCCAAGTGACCTCTTCTCAACAGATCCCGGGTTTGCAACCCTTGAAATACCTGAAAGATCAGCCTGGAAAAAGCTCATTGCAGGTACAGCTACAGCCGTAGTCCTGATAAAATCTCTTCTTTTCATCCCGGAAAATTTTGGTTATACATCAAAGTACCATAAAGATACAAAATTTAAGTAATTGCGCATAAAGAAATCAATATAGCCAAAGCAAAAGAGGCTGTCTTGCGACAACCTCTTTTTTAAAACTGATATCAGTGAATTGAACTAGAAACCAGGATTCTGTGTCAACACACCCGGCTGAAGGTCCACCTGTGTTTGCGGCAAGGGCCAGTATTCATTTTTTGAGGCAGTGAACGAAGCACCGGTCATAAGAGATCTGAAAGCCTTATCCTGTGTGATATAGGCATTCAGGGTCGGTGCTGCAATGCCCCAGCGTACAAGATCAAAGAACCTGAAACCTTCCATTGCAGACTCAAGACGCATTTCCATACGGATTGCAAGGCGTGCCTGGTCAAGGCTTGCGAAGGTTGCAGGATAAGGATTGACCATGTAGTTAGCTGCCGGAAGGGCGGGATCAATTCCGATACCTGTCTGGCTTGAAAGGACATAGGTTGTTGTCCTTCCCATTATCCTGTTCCCGTCTTTGGCCCTGTTACGAATCATGTTAACGAGAGTCGTAGCATATGCAAGATCACCCGTTTCTGAAGCAACTTCGGCTCTCCATAACAGGACGTGTGCGTACCTTATGGCCCTGTAGCTGTTTGAGTTAACACCTGTTGCCCAGCCTGTAGTTGTGGACAAAGTCCCTTTATCTTTCTTAAGGAACATGTTTTTCTTGTTAAGATATGGCCCGGCGTTGGCCTGGTCGCGGATCCATGTCGATCCCCTCATTATACCCCAGTCAAGAAAAGGAACACCGCGTCTTCCAACTGTGAAATCAAGCCTTGGATCGACAGGAGTGGTGACATCAGGTATGAATTCATCATTTGACGTAATTCCCATGTCGTTCTTGAAATTACCGGCTGGCGGATTGGTAAGATAAGGCAATCCTGTAGCGGGGTCCACCCTGAATGCATTGACAAGATTCTGGGTTGGCTGGTAAAAGCCGCAGCATGTACCGGTGCCATCGATGTCGACGGGGAAGTTCAGAGCATCGCCCCATCCTGCATTTGGTGATCCGGAAGCGCCGTCATTAACGCTGTACTGGATCTCAAAAATTGACTCCTTATTATTCCTTTTTGCTGCAAGGAAGTTATCCTCAAAATTAGGCATCAGGCTGTATTTTCCGCTTGAGATGATATCGTCAAGAAGCGGTTTTGCATCAGTCCATTTCTTCTGGAATAAATATACCCTTGCAAGCACAGCTTCAGCAGCGTATTTTGTCGGCCTTCCGACTTCAGCCTGGGTTGTGGGCAAATTGGCAACGGCAAATTTAAGGTCGTTTTCTATCAATGGCCATGCATCGATAGTATTGACTACCTTAACCGGATCATCGGCTTCTGTAATGTAAGGTATGTTGTTATATACCCTCTTGAGCTCAAAATGAATATAGCCTCTTATGAACAAGGCCTGGGCTTTGATGGATATTTGTGTGGCTTCGGGCAGCTTTGCCTGTGCCATGATCTTAAGAACATCATTTGCCCGGGAAATTCCGGCATAGTTGAAGCGCCATTTGTCGGCAACATAACCATTTGTGGCATCAACGGTATAGTTCTCAACCGGGACGATAGACGACTGGTCACCGATATCTGAACCTTTTGTGGCATCGTCAGAGGCCACACCGCCCCAAACCCAGTTGGATACTGATGCTGCCCATGAAGCACCGTCCGTGCCATTAATTTGTCCGTCGAGTGCAGCGTAAGCTCCGACGAGAAGTGCATTAACCCCTTTCTCGTTCGCAAGAACCACATTATTGGCTGATGCTGTCGGTACAGTATCAAGATAATCTTTCGAGCAGGAAACAAAAAAGGTCAATAACAGGCCCGCAGCAAGTGCAGAAAATATGATTTTATTTTTCATTTTATAAATATTTTTAAGTCGTTATACCTATAAATCGAGCCTTAAACCGACCACAAACTGTCTTGCTGTCGGCCACTGGCCATCATCTACTCCAAGGTTTACGCCTCCTCTTGAAACTTCAGGATCGAGTCCTTTATACTTGGTCAATGTAAAGAGGTTCGTGCCCTGTACATAGATCTCGAACTTAGCCACATTCATCTTGCGGGTGAAATCAGCCGGCAGTGTATAGCCCAGCTGCAGTGTTTTAAGACGCAGGAATGAGCCATCCTCAAGGAATGCCGTTGACGGATACTGGCTGATCGTATTTATGTCTGCAAGAGGCAGCTTGGCATCTGCATTATTTGCCAGGTACGGGCTTCCCCATGATTTGTAAAGACGATCCTTGGAGCGGTTACCGGTGAACTGGGTATAATCGATCCAGCGGCTTACATAATTGGCGATCTTGTTCCCATAGCTTGAATAGAAGAAGGCGCTAAGGGAAAGGCCTTTATAGTCTACGTTGGCATTGAGGCCGGCTGTGAATTTGGGATGAGGACTGCCGATATATGCACGGTCGTTATCGTTGATCACGCCATCATTGTTGACATCGCGGAATTTAAAGTGACCTGCCACGTTATATGCTCCTCCGTATTCTGCCGGATATGCCTTTGCTTCCTCATCTGTCGCGAACATGCCGTCGACAATCAGGCCGAAGAATTCAGGGAATGAAGTACCCATGGTTGCCCTGGTATATCTCATCTGCCTGAAATCACCACCGTTGATAAACTCGGTTTCCTTGTTCGAGATCTTGACAATTTCATTCTTATAATGCGAAAGAGTCAGTCCTGCAGCATACCTGAAATCACCGGAGGCTGATTTGTTCTGATAATTGATGTTAAGATCGAACCCGTTGTTCTTCATATCCCCGATGTTAACTGAAGGAGCTGAGGCTGCTCCTGCCACGTTTGGAATTGCAATGGCGAAAAGCATATCCTTGGTATTTCTCTGCCATACGTCGAGGGTTGCACTCAAAGTGTTATTAAGTACCGTAACATCAATACCGACGTTTGTAGTGGATGTTGTTTCCCACCTGGCGTCGGGGTTACCAAGGTTAGATGCATAGAATCCGGCAATCGTCGATGATACGCTACCGTTAAGGCTGTAGAAGGAAGATCCGCTGTTTGATCCGTATGTGCTGAAGCCGTTATAGTTACCGACTTCGTCGTTACCGGATTTTCCCCATCCGGCGCGGATCTTTAAATTATTGATAATGTTCCTTGTATTCGCCATAAACTGTTCTTCGGACAACCTCCATCCTGCTGAGAAGGCAGGGAATATACCCCAGCGGCTGTTTGCGCCGAATCGCGAAGAACCGTCTCTACGGACTGTGGCTTCCAACAGGTATCTTTCCTTGTAGTCATAATTTGCTCTTCCGAAGTATGACATCCATTTAACCTGGCTCCCGCCGCCACCGTTGGTCTGGTCCTTTTCTCCCGAATTCAGGTACATATAGTTTACATCATCCGAGAAATAAGTAGACCGGCTGGCATTCATATCCCAGCTGCTGACCGAAACAGCTTCGGTACCAAGAAGTACGCTCAGTGTATGAACTGATGCGAATGTCCTTGTAAAATTAAGAGTGTTGGTCCAGTTCCACTGGGTTGTCGAACCGCTGTTAAGCGTAAGAATATCGGTTGGCTTGGATTCCTGGAACTCCGGGTTCTGCCGGAAAATATCCTTTGAATTATAAGGTCTGTAGTCAAATCCAAATAGTGATTTGAACCTGAGGCCGTCCATCAGGCGGATTTCGGCAAAGGCGTTACCAATACCCCTGAGATTATTAGATCTGTCGTCCCTGTCACGGTACAGCACCGCAAGAGGATTCTCCCCATTACCGGTACCTGTTGCTTTCGTACCGGCAAAGTTACCCATTATATCATAAACGGGAACGATCGGCTGCATACGGTAAGCCTGCGAAATCGGAATACCTTCACCGTATTCACCCCTGTTTCCGCTCCCTACCGAATAGGTGATTCCGAGGGATTGTCCAAGGTTGAGCCAGGGCGTAACCTTTGCATCAGAATTGGAACGGATGGAATAGCGGTCAAACTGGGTGTATTTAATAACACCTTTTTCAGTATAATAACCTGCAGTGAAAGCATACGTGCCACGTTCACCGCCTCCTGCCAATGAAAGGTTATACTCATTCATTACACCGGGTTGAGAAATAGCTGCGTACCAGTCTGTTCCCTCCTTGTTGGCTTTTGTAATATTGTTAAAGCCAGTTCCGGGAGTATGGTTATACAATGACGGATCAACCAGGGCATCACCCTCCATTTTACCGGCCGGCACTATATAGTCAGGAATTGAAGGAATCTCACCCTTGCCGTAAAGAATATTGCTCGGGGCAACACCCATGTTTTTAGCTTCAAGCCACAACATTTCCCCATATTCCTGTGTGTTCAGCATATCATAGTATCTTGAGAATCCGCTGACACCATACCTGGCGTTGAATGTGACATTCGTCTTCCCGGCTGCACCGCGCTTGGTGGTTATAAGGATAACACCATTGGCACCTCTTGCACCGTAAATAGCGGCGGAGGATGCATCCTTCAGAACTGTAAGTGATTCAATCTCATCAGGGTTGAGCTCTGACATGTTT
Organism: Bacteroidales bacterium; assembly: GCA_035299385.1. Taxonomy (GTDB): domain Bacteria; phylum Bacteroidota; class Bacteroidia; order Bacteroidales; family VadinHA17; genus LD21. The sequence goes on from DATGWQ010000075.1 coordinate 80,253, forward strand.
GATTTAGTGGGCACTCCGTCTATTACGAACAGCGGAGTATTATTGTTGATTGTGCCGAGACCGCGGATTGTAATGTTTGCACCACCACCCGGAGCTTTGGCGTTCAGGATGTTGACCCCGGCAGCCTTACCCTGGAGACGGGTAATTGCATTTGCGGTAGTTTCTTTCTGGATAGCATCAGATGTGACAGTTGAAACTGATCCGGTAAGGGATTTCCTGGTCTGTGTGGTATATCCGACCACAACTATTTCATCCAGGGTGGATACGGATTCTTTCATGGTAACATTAACTGTACTGCTTGTGCCTACAGTTACTTCCGAGGTAACGTATCCGATGAACGAGAATGTCAATACTGCATTCGGAGAGCTGACATTAATTTTGAAAGTTCCATTTGCATCGGATATTGCACCATTGGTTGTGCCTTTCTCCAGGACATTGACACCGGCAAGGGCAGTACCGCTTTCATCAGTTATTTTTCCGGTCACAGCTTTCTGCTGGAAGTCAGAATTCAGATTCAGCGATTCGGCCGCCTTAGCAGGAGACATAGCCTGGATTGCGACAAACAATAATAGAATGGTTAAGATTTTCAGGATTCCTTTAAAATGCGCGCGCGCGTCCTTTAAAAAAATAACCAGAACAGATTTTTTTGTCATAATTTTTAGGTTTGTTGGTTTAATCTAGTTTTTAAAACATAGCCGCATGGAGCGGTAACATGAAAAGGAGCAGAGCACTCCTTTAATAGATCACGTAGTGTCAATCATAGGCATCAGAGGTTAATTAAGGTTAATAATATTAAGTATAAGAAGTTCAAAACTTAACTGGCGGACCTAAGCCATATTATGGCTATGCAAATCAGAATCATCTCAAACGCAAAAGTTCAAAGACCTGATTGTCAATTATTTCACAAATTGCATCCTTTTGACTTGCCGAATATCAGGTGTTGAGAGGCTATCATTATCATCAAATGTAGCAAATCATTTGTTAAAAACGTTAATTTTTATGAAATATTTTTAAGCCGGGTAACTTAATATTTCGATCCTGCAAGTTAAATTTTCATAAAACGCAGTTCGGCTTAAAAAAGAGATTTTCGGGTATCTTTATGTCAAAATTCAATTGAAAATGAAATTTCTTTCAATGATCCTGGCAGTCCTGGTTTTTTCACAATCCTGCAGCACCGGCGACGAGAGGAAAACCAGGGAAATAATGAAAATTGCAGTCGATTATGCATCGGGACAGGTCAGCACACCTGAAAGAAAAACCGGTCAGAACGGGATAATGATAGTCGGCAATGAGGAAAAATGCTATATAGTGGATACAGCAGCAATATTTACCGGTCTCATCGATGATGATGAAAAGGAGGATGCCATAATTTCCGTAACGAGCTATCAGAACCGCTTCCTGGGGCCGACCGAGCACCTTTTCATTATGAATATCAATAATAAGCTTATGATGCTGAAGTCTTTCGAATCTGACATGAAGATCCTTTCTCTTAAAGACAGGATCATTACGGCTGAGGTGCCGGAACATGGAAGGAATTCACCGCTTTTTTACTGTCCTTCATGCAGAGAAGTTGTCAGATACAAATTCATTAATGGGGACCTCGTGAAAGTTAAATAATCCACATAACGCTCCTTCAGAGCTGTAAGCATGGATGGACACCGGGCTACCCCCGGCTTTCGCCGGGGGTTATTCATATACGGCTCTTTCAGAGCCTGGTTCCGTACTGCTCCGAAATGCTGAAAATACATGCTGAATTGCAGCTGCAGGCAAAAGTTGGAAAAAGTTCCCGTCCTTGGCCATCAGGCAGTATAAAAATCTCTGCCATCGAGCCGAGAATATGGTTTGTATATATATGACGCTCCTTCAGAGCTAGACGGAATATGAGTATCCCAGCCCCAGCTGGCGCCGTATCGGGTTTCCTCAAGCCACAAAGTGGCGTCATATGAATAACCCCCGGCGCAAGCCGGGGGTGCAGAGACTAAAACTTATCTTCAGCCCTGAAGGGGCGTTATTTATGCAAATTATGATTACCTTAGTTTAATCTTGCTGTGCTACCTTTATATTCAACCCTATGTCAAGTTATCGTCAGCATCTTTACCACATTGTCACCAGGACAAAAAATAATTTCCCCTCCATCAAAAAGGAGCATTCTGATGAACTTTTTGCATACATAACAGGAATT
>DATGWQ010000076.1:0-112871 GCA_035299385.1 Bacteroidales bacterium
AAAGAATATTTTTTATTGCCCGTAGGGCATCAATGATAATAGGCTAAGAACCAAAAGAATATTTTTTATTGCCCGTAGGGCATCAATGATAATTATGAATGAATTGCTTGAACAAATTGTCCCGCTTCCCCATCCAGGTACCAGTCGAGGCTGCCATAAACAGGTTTGATGTGTGATGCAGGATATTTCTCTGAGCCCGGCTCATTGTTAATGATTTCCCTTACAATACCGGCTTTGTTTTCACCTGTAACCATGAAAACAACCGCTTCTGCATTGTTTATCACCCTGGATGTAATTGTTATCCGCTTCTGACCCGTCTCAGGGTGAACAGTTGCAGCACAGATGCTGTCCGATGCCAGCAGATCCATGTTGCCCGGGAAGATCGAAGCGGTATGCCCGTCGGAGCCCAGTCCGAGCAGAACCAGGTCAAAAACAGGCATGCCATCCCTGGACGGAAGTCCTGATAAAATCTCCCCTGAATACCTTTTCGCTTCACCTTCAGGATCATTCTCCCCGAAAATCCTGTGAATTTTTGCAGCATCGATGCCGATTTTGTCGATCAGGCTTCTTTTCACCATTCCATAATTGCTGTCGGGGTTTCCGGGCGGGACACATCTTTCATCTCCCCAGAAAAGATGCACGAATTCCCAAGGCACGCTGTCACGGAATTCATCGCCAAGGAAAGAATACAGGAGCTCCGGTGTCGAACCGCCTGAGAGGGCAATTGAAAATGATCTTTCCTCATCTGCAGCAGCCCTGATGCGCATTACAATCTCATCAGCCAGTTTTGCTGCAACGTCCGCAGCGTTTTCAAATACTCTTACAGATGTTTTCATCGATAAATTGCCTCAAGTCAAACCGCCATACCGCGATACCGTCATCATAATTCACAATAATCATTGTTATCCGTGAGGTTACGGCACGGAAGCCTCCATTCAGCCCCTTCCCTGTCAAAAAGCGTATTAGCCTTTTCAGGACCCCATGTCCCGGCCGGATAGCCGTATACCTTTATTGAAGGATCATTGGCCCACGCATGCTGAACAGGCGCAAGAAATTTCCAGGCTGTTTCGACCTCATCATCCCGCGAGAACAATGTTGAATCGCCCAGCATCACGTCATTGAGCAGCCGCTCATATGCCGACGGCATCCTCAGGTTTGCCAGGTCGCTGTAATGAAAATCCATGCTGACATTCTTCACATTGAACCCTCCGCCCGGCTCTTTCATGTCGAACTTTATAAGAATTCCTTCATCAGGCTGTATCCTCACAACCAGCATGTTCGAAGGACCACTGGCCAGTCTCCTGAGAAACAGATGATGAGGGCTCGGTTTGAAGTGAATTACAATCTCGGTCACCCTCGTGGGAAGCCTTTTGCCGGTCCTTATGAAGAACGGCACACCTCCCCATCTCCAGTTATTGATAAAAAATTTCATTGCAACATAGGTCTCAGTGCGCGAATCCTCGGGCACTTTCTTCTCATACCTGTAACCCGTAATGCACTCACCGCGGATCACCGACCCTGTATATTGCCCCCTTACCACCTGCCTCGAAACATCCTCTTCCTTAATCGGCTGCAGTGACTGGAAAACTTTTATAACTTCATTTCTGATTGCATTTGCATCGAGCGATGAAGGAGGCTCCATAGCTGTCAGTCCAACCATCTGCAGAAGATGGTTCTGCACCATGTCCCTGAGTGCTCCGGCAGAATCGTAGTATCCGCCACGGTCCTCCACACCGATATTTTCCGCGGAGGTGATCTCGATCCTTTCAACATAGTTCCTGTTCCACAGCGGTTCGAAAATGCCATTTGCAAAACGTGTGACAATGAGATTCTGAACTGACTCCTTGCCCAGGTAATGATCTATCCTGTAGATCTGGTCTTCCTTTATGTGTTCATGAAGTATCGTGTTAAGCCGCCTGCCTGATTCGAAATCATAACCGAATGGCTTCTCGATAACAAATCTCCTGAACCCGGTAGTTTCCTCAGCCAACCCTGCATTTGCAAGATTCACGGCAATAAGCTCATACACATTCGGAGGGGTGGCAAAGTGAAATATGTAATTGCCGCCCACGCCATATTTTTCACATAATTCCTTAAGATATTCCTTAAGGTTCTCATAATTCTGAGGATCATCATAATCCATCGAATGATAAAACAGATCCCCGGTGAATCTCCTTACGGCTGCCGCATCATTGATTTTTTCATCGGAATATTTCATGATGGCTGCTTCCATCCCTGACCTGAATTCATCAACAGATATCCTGGTCCGCCCGATACCTAGTATGGCATATTTGCCTGGCATCAGCTTCTGGCATTCCAGGGAATAAATTGCCGGCAGGAGCTTCCTTGCAGTCAGGTCGCCTGAAGCGCCGAAAATTACAAGTATGAGGTTTCCCGGTTTCTCCATATTATTTATATAAATTGATTGCCTGTACAAAGATACTCTGATCCGATCAGGTTTTTACCGTAAAGTGTCTTAAGTATTTGTTTTTCCGGCATTTTATGATTAACTTGAGATAAGAATGGAATCCATGCTGAAAATTGAAAAGTTTAAAGGTCTTGTTGCTGCCACATTCACACCTTTCGATCAAAAAGGCAACCTTAATGTTTCAATCATAAATGAATACTGCAGCTTCCTCGGAAAGAATGGCGTTTCAGGAATCTTCATCAATGGCACCACAGGGGAAGGCGTGTCCCTTTCGAACAAGGAAAAGCAGATAAATGCCGCTGCCTGGGCGAGGGCAGTGAAAGACACCGGGAAGATGAGGGTGATCAATCTTGTGGGCGGCACATCTTACCAGGAGTGCATCGACAATGCCCTTTTCTCGAAAGAATGTGGCTTCTCCGCCATCGCAATACTTGCACCGTTTTTTTTCAGGCCTGATGAAGGCAGGCTTGCCGAGTTCATAGCGAAGGTTGGAGAATCTGTTCCTGTGATGCCCGTGTATTTTTATCATATCCCCGAGCTTACGGGTGTGAATATGCCTGTGATCGGGCTTCTCAGGAGAATTTCCGGCATGCTGCCGAACTTCGCAGGCATCAAATATACCGCGGAGGACCTGATGGACTTTCTTTCATGCACCAGTTTTGATGGTGGAAAGTATGATATTCTGTGGGGAAGGGATGAATGCCTGCTGGCAGCCCTGGCAACAGGTGCAAAAGGAGCCGTCGGCAGCACCTATAACTATGCCGCACCTTTATATCATGCCCTTATTAAAGCGTTCAATGAAGGCGATCTTGATGAAGCAAGGCGTCTGCAGATGAAATCTGCCGGCATTGTGGAGCTTCTCGGGAAGTATGGTGGTATTGCAACAGGAAAGGCTTTCATGAGATATGCCGGGATAGACTGCGGCAAATTCAGGGTTCCGGTATATAACATGAGTGATGATATGTATCCTGAATTTGTAAAGGATATTAAGGCTTTGGGCATTGAAGATTATTTTTCAAAAATGTGACCTGTTAATCCCATCTTCAATAAACCAGGCCCTCCCCTTGATCTTTTAAGGAGAGGGCCTGCACCATAAAGCGGAGTTTGGGAGGGGGTTCATCCCATCCATCAACTTATTTATCAGCCGTCATCCGCAGGTCACGTGCAGTGCTGATCAGCCTTATCATCTCCGACCTGTACCCGTCCTCATCATTCCCTTTTGCCGAACGTGCGAGCGAAGCAGCATTATCGAGCGTCGCAGTGCCTTTGAATTCCGAATTCCTGAGTATCATTCCGAACTCCGAAACGGCTGCCGCAAACCTGAGGTTATCCGATGCGTCTTCAATATCTTCGACATAACCTTTCACCGGCTTCTCGAAGAGCCTGCTCGTCTGACCGTCAGGCTCCTTGTAGCGCAGCTTGATGGTAACATATTCATCGGAATAACTGTTGCGCTCACGTGTCACTGCAGCCCGGGACTGGTATTTAAGAGGGTCCACTGCGGGAGTCTGCTCGTCCGATCCGTCGGGGACAAGCTCATACAAGGCTGTTACATTATGTCCTGAACCCATCTCGCCGGCATCCTTTGTATCATCATTGAAATCCTCCTCGTTCAGAAGCCTGTTCTCATAGCCGATCAGCCGGTAAGATTTCACCTTTTCAGGGTTGAATTCAACCTGGAACTTCACATCTTTTGCAATTGTGAAGAGGGTTCCGCCAAACTCGCTTACGAGCACTTTCCTGGCTTCCTGCAGGTTGTCAATGTATGAGTAGTTGCCGTTACCCTTATCGGCAATGATCTCCATCTTGTCATCCTTTATATTGCCCATTCCAAAGCCAAGCACCGTGATGAACACACCGAGACTCCTCTTTTCCTCGACAAGCCTTTCGATACCGCCGTTGCTCGATTCGCCTACGTTGAAGTCTCCGTCAGTTGCAAGGATGATCCTGTTATTGCCGCCTTTTATGAAATTCTTCCCGGCTTCCCTGTATGCAAGCTTGAGGCCTTCTCCACCTGCTGTCGATCCTCCTGCTTCAAGATTGTCGATAGCAGCAAGTATTGCCTCTTTCCTGTTTCCGGATGTTGACGGAAGCACCAGTCCTGCAGCGCCGGCATAAACAACTATAGCCACCTTGTCCTGCGGCCTGAGCTCGTTTACGAGCAGGCTGAATGCTGATTTCAGCAGGGGAAGCTTGTTCGGAACAGCCATAGAGCCTGACACATCGATGAGGAAGACAATATTGGCAGCGGGAAGCGATTCCTTGTCGATGCTCTTGCCTCGCAAGCCGACATGAAGCAGCTGGTGGCTTTTATTCCATGGGCATTTTGCAAGCTCAGTGTATACCGAAAAAGGATGTTCCCCATGAGGCTCGGGATAATCATACCTGAAGTAATTGATCATCTCTTCTATCCTCACTGCATCTGCTGGCGGAAGCTGGCCGCTGTTAATGAACCTGCGGATGTTGGAATATGAAGCATTGTCAACGTCGATCGAGAATGTGGAAAGCGGGTTCGATTTCACGTTTCTGAAGCCGCTTTCGTTCACGGCAGCATAACCCTCAGTGTTGAAATTGGGATTGTACCTGTTGAATCCTGCAGAACCTGTCGCCATTACTGAGGACGGGGCAGCAGCAGATCTTTCATACATCGCTTTCGACTGCTTCCTGCTGCCGTATCCTACAACAACCATCTCGTCGAGGGCTACTGCCACAGGAGACATTTTCACATCTATTGTGTTCTTATCACCAATAGCTATCTCAACAGTTGCATAACCTATGTATGAAAATACTAGTTTTTTGGCCTGGCTGCCGGTATTTATGGAATATGAACCGTCGGCGCCTGTTACAACAGCGTTTGCTGACGGGGGTTTGGTATTGACAGTCACACCCTGAAGAGGATTTCCTGACTCATCTGTGACCTTACCCTTTATAGTCCTCGACTGGGTAAAGGAAAGTACAAAGACCGCGAGGATCAGTATACCGGAGATTCTTAAAAAGTTTTTCATAACGCGGGAATTTTGGTTAAACATTTCCCTTATGATGCGGCTAAAACAGGAATTCCATAAAACCCATGAAAAAATTTTCTGATATTTATATTTTAATAGTTGCACAGAGAAGCACAGAGGAGCACAGAAATGCAGAATCAAATAAAAACCAATTTGTCTGATCCTGAACTGCTGGCAGTATTCCAGTCCTCAAAGGATATGGAGGTGCTGGGTGAACTTTATTCACGGTATATGCATTTAGTCTATGGCGTATGTCTCAAATACCTGAAAAACAGGGATGAATCAATGGATGCAGTCATGCAGATCTTTGAAAAGCTGGTAAGGGAAATACCAAGGCACAGCATTGAAAATTTCGGAAGCTGGCTTCATGTTGTAACAAAAAATTACTGCCTGATGCAGCTCAGATCTAATAAGGCGAAAAATGAAAAAATGACCGAATGGCTGAATGATCCTGAAATTTTTATGGAAAATGACCCGGTTCTGCATCCTGTAGATGAAGACGAACCAAATCAGCAGAACAAGCTGGCGGAATGTTTAGAGAAGCTTAAAGATGAACAAAAAGAATGCATAAACCAGTTTTATTACCAGGACAGGTGCTATGCGGAAATTGCACAAAGTTTAAATATAGATGAGAAGAAAGTCAAGAGCGCACTTCAGAATGCAAAGAGAAACCTGAAAATCTGCATGGAAGACAATGGCACGGAAAGGTAAAAATATCAGAGTTGAAAAGTCCGGATTCCTGCGGTACAGGAAAGGTGAGATGACCGGGAGGGAAAGGAATGCCTTCGAACGTGACCTGCAGAAGGATCCTTTTGCCGAAGAAGCTGCTGATGGTTTTGAGCTGCTTTCTCCTGTAGAGCTACAGGATGACCTTTCTAAGCTCACAAAAAAACTAAAGGCCCGGACCACGCGGAAAAAGAGCCTTGTCCTTTACAGGATTGCCGCATCGGTTGCAGTGCTGATGATTGTCTCATCAGTTTTCATTGTAGTGAACCGCAAAAACAACATTGCCCGATCTTCAATGACCGTGCAGGAGCAGGTTCCGTTTACGATCGCCCGTTCTGAACCCGTAAGGCCGGCTCCTGAAACGAGCGACCAGGCAGTGCCGCAACAGCAAAGAGAAAGAGCAAAGAAAGAGTTGTACGTTGCCGTTGAAGAACAGCCTTCAAAAAAAGCGGCCGAGCCTGCTGACATTAATATCGAAAAGGAAGAAGCTCCTCAGAAGGTCCCTGAGCAGAAGATAGCTGAGGAACCGGTGGTTGCAGAAAGAAGGGCAATTGCAGATGAAGCTGCCGCAAGGATGCCAGCGGGAGTAGCAGCTGAAAAATCACTGAGGACATCAATGCCTGCGACACAGATCACAGGGCAGGTGATATCGACAGAAGACAGTATGCCGCTTCCCGGTGCAAGCGTCATGATCAAGGGGACCAACAAGGGCACGATCACTGACGCGCACGGCAACTTCAGCCTTGATATTCCGCAAAAAGAAACTGTGACACTCGTTGCTTCAAGTATCGGAATGACGACAGTCGAATTGCCGGCATCTTCCGAAAGGCCTCTTCAAATCACTCTGCAGCCTGATGTCGCATCCCTGAGCGAAGTTGTCGTCACAGGTTATGGCACCAGGGCAAAAAGGGAAGAAGGATCATCTTCGTACAATCCGCCTCAGCCCGTAAACGGCAGAACCGCGTATAATAGGTATATTGATGCCAACATCCGCCGTCCGGATTCATCAACTGCAGGTCAGAGGGCAGTGGTCGTTGCAAGGTTTCCGGTGCTCGCTGACGGCACGACTGGAAGCATAAATATCCTCAGGACCCCCGGGGAGGAATTCTCGAGGGAAGCGATAAGGCTTATAAAGTCAGGCCCTTCATGGAAGCCGGCATTGCGCGACGGAGTGGCGGTGGAGGACAGCGTTACGCTGAGGATCGTGTTTAAGTAGTTGCCGGCTGCCCGGGTAACATTGAGGGTGAAATTAAATAACGACCTCCTGCTCGGTTAGTATCCTGTTGAGGACTGCTGCACGCTTCTCATATGTATGATCGGCCAGCACTCTCTGCTTTGCTTTCCTTCCGATCTCGGCGGCTTCTTCCCTGCCGATGTCCTTTATGAAATACTCCACTTCGTTCCCGTTCCTGGCAACCAGTATTTCATGGCCCGGTTCGAAAAACTCGGAAATTCCTTCCCAGTAATCAGTGATTATGCATGCGCCTGCACCTGCTGCCTCAAAAATCCGTGTCGCAGGTGAGAATCCGTAACTCGCCATGCTCTGGCGGCTTATGTTTAGTACGAAGGTTGCCGACGAATTGAATGCATTGTGATCCCTGCTGAAAACATGATTTACATACTTTACATTCGCAGGAAAATTATAATCGCCCCAGCCGTTCCCGCCGAGCAGGAACTTCATCTTTGGGAGCCGGAGTGCGAGATTGAAAAAGAAAGACTTCACCCTTTCTTCCCGGTCGGGAAGCCTGTTGCCGAGGAATGACAAATCGCATATGAACCTGTCTTCAGGAGATACTTCGAAATGGGTCTCGGGATCAAGGGCGTTATAGACGGGAACACATTCCCTGGCTCCCAGCGACTTATAAGTATTCACGACAGGATCTCCTCCACCATATGTCAGAATGAAATCATACACGGGAATAAGTTTTCTGAACTGTGAATCAGGATTGTTCAGCACGTTGTCCAGTGTTGCAGGCGCATCGACATCCCAGAAGATGATACGCTGGTTATCTTTTTTTATCTGTGGCAGCATATACTCAAGAAGCTCATCAAAAACTCCCACGCCGCTTGCCTTTATTATGATATCTGCCTTTTCGGCTTTCTTAAGAGCCTTTTCAAGGGCCGGGAGACTGTTCTGGTACACCACGACCTCTGCATAATCCGGATCAGCTATATCGCGATTCTGCTGGCGGTTGTACACATCGGGTTCAAAGAATGAGATTTTATATCCATGCCTGTGAAGGTATTTGATGATTCCCCTGTAATATGTGGCTGCTCCGTTCCAGTAGGCCGACACAAGGCTGGAACCGAAAAATGCAATTGCTGGTTTCGATTTCATAGCTGTTCTCTTTTTAACGTTCGACACTCACACCATTTAATTCACGTTCAAACTTGCCGCTCCTGATCACCGAAACTATTTTCATCAGTTCCACGGCCCTGTGGTCGCAGGTATGGGCGTTGCCATGGTTCCAGTCAGAGATAACGGAGTGGCAGAAAAAATAGATTTTCACTGTTCCTGGTATTTGATTAAACGTTTAGCTCCGATGTTTATCAGGTTGTTGTACAATAAATTATATCGTGACAACATTTTGTCAGAATCATACTCAGAAACAGCTCTTGTGTATGCTTTCATTGCAAGATGGCGTCTCCACTCTGTCACGCTCATGAGCACATTTACGATCCGTGACAGGGAATCGCTTTTATCAGGATCTGCATAGACTGCAGCATCTGCCCATATCTCCCTCATCGATGGTATGTCCCCGGTCACCAGGGCACATCCCGAAAGCGCTGCCTCCAGGAAAGTGTATCCGAACGGTTCATACCGGACAGGCAGAACATAAACAGCTGCACCGGAGAGCCACCCGGCCACCTGGTGGGGTGAAAGCTGCCCAAGCAATTGAACATTGGGAGGATGTGACACTGAAAGTTCAGCAGTTTTCCCTGCTATATATATTTGGTGTTTGATCCCTTCAGCAGCTTTCAGGATGAGCCTCATGTTCTTAGCTTCATCCCACAGCCGTCCCATGCAAAAAACATAATCATCCTTGTTTCCGGGAAGGTAATTTGAAGTCTCTGCCCCATTGTATATCACGAGCTTCTTCCCTGAAGGATGGTAAAATTTCTCTACCGACTTCATCATGTCATATGAAGGAGTCACAACAACATCGGCAGCCCTGATCCCCTGTGTAACTCTTCTTGTGTATTCATCCCATTCCTTCGGCACACTGCTCCTGTACACTGATTCCCACCACGACAGGACACACGAATGCGCGGTAATTATAACCGGAACTTTCCAGGGAAGTGAACCGAATGAATAGGAATTCAGATGAACAACATCAGCCCTGATGCTGTCAGCAAGGCTAAGCAGCCATTTACCTGCTTCCCTGATATCCATCCAGGGATCACGCATCCATTCCTGCTTCGATTTGAAAAAATACCACTTCGTGAAATCTATATCATCCTGCTGTCCGGGAGTCATTTCATCCCCGATAACTGCAATCCGCACATCTGCTCCGTTTTTGCTGAGCCCCCTGGCAAGGTTAAGAACAAAGGTCCATACTCCGCCGATATTGTCAGCCGTTAACAGCAATCTCATTCCACGCAGGTTTTATCATTAATATTTTCTTATATATCCTGTCGATCGCTTCCGCAGTATTGTAGTATTTGAATGCGGAGCTCCTGAATTGCCTGCCTTCCCGGAGATCTTGCGCCCACTTTATAAGAGCCCTGCCGCCCCATGCATCAGGGCCTTTGCTGATGATCTCCCTTGAGGTCCCATGGCAAAATGCTGCTTCGAAATCGAAAAATGAACCGTTCACATTATAAAACAATGCAGAATTCTCAGTGCCGTAAAAAGAGGCTTTTATCTCGGCATCCTGCCCTGCGGGAAGGTTCCAGCTGCAGACAAGTCTCACAAGGGTTCCGCCGGCTGTTTCAAACTGGGCGGTTACATAATCTTCCACTGTCTCATTGTCGTACTCGATAATTCTGCCCTTCGATGCCAGCTCTGACGAAACGCTAATTATTTCCGGGAAGTCCGTCATCCAGAGTGCAAGGTCTATCATATGCACTCCCAGGTCGACAAGGCATCCGCCTCCTGAAAGTTTCGGATTATAGAACCATGGCTTGTCGGGACCATAGGCATTATTGAACACGAGATCGATTGCGAAGATATGGCCAAGCTCTTTCCTGCCCTGGTATATTTTCTCCATTCCATCGGTGTACCTGTATGAAAGATCCATACCCAAAAGCCTGTTTGAAACGTATGCTTCGGATATCACCTCACGTGTTTCATCGGCTGACCTGCCCAGCGGTTTCTGGCAGAAAACGGGAATCCCCCGTCTGAGGGCAGCCATGCACTGTGAAGCATGCAGTGCACCAGGGGTTGCAATTACAATTCCGTCAGGATAACTGTCGAGAAGGTCATCCATGTCGTGTATAAGAATTGCAGCAGGCGCAAGCTCCAGCGCCTTCCTGGCATTTGCTGCATCGGGTTCGAGAATAGCCACCGGGTTGCACAGTCCTTCATCGATCATGATTTTCATGCGATGCAGACCTATCCGGCCCGTCCCGACAAATGCAATGTCGGGCCTGTCATCCGTTAATTTTTCTTCAGCCATTTACTGGTATGTTATTACGGCTTTCAGGAAATTTCAAGTTCTTACAGTTTCCCTGTCCCTGACATCGCCTAAAATCAACTCTGCTGACTGGTCGAGATAATAGGGCCGGCAACGTTCTTTCCCCTGAACCTGTTCACTCAGATTGTCAAGTACCTTTACATTAAATCCTTCCCCCGGTAACTGGTCGCACAAATGCGAACCTATAAACCCCGCCCCTCCGGTAATGAGTACTTCTTTAGCCATTATCTCACACTTTCATTATTTTTTAGATTGGTTTTGTGGAAAGCCATTAATCAATTATTTAACAAGAATGGCATTAAAAAGTTTCAGTCAGAGTTAAACTTTTTAACCGTGAGTTCACCGTGTCAAATCCCGGGCTCCCTGTGCCTGAGCAGCCCTAACGTCATAAAAATGACAGACAGGATAATCACCTGGATGATAAGCGAGTTATTTACAATTCCGATCTGAAGGCCGGGTTTCACAGACAGGAAAAGGAGAACTGTCACCAGGCCTCTTGGAGAGAAAAAGAGAATCGGAAGGACAGGTATTTTGAAGAGCTTCAGTAAAAAGTATCTGCTTCCGAAAATAAAAATTACCACACCAAATGCCCACGGCAGCGTTTCAAGATCAAGAAATTCTTTTGTGTCCATTACATATCCGAACAGTATGAAGAAAAGGGATCTCATCAGGAAAGTGGCTTCCACTGTGATGGACCTGAATTTGATCACTTCCAGGTTGAATTCGCTTGTATCTATCTTCGAAATAATATTTTTCACTACCGGGATATTTTTCATCGCCTGGATATTTTCGAGAAAAAGCCCGAAGACAAGAATGAAGAGAAGACCCGAGAGATCGACTGCCTTGGCCAAAGCATAGATCAATAAGACCAGTAAAAGAATCGGAGTATAGGAAATATGATTTTTGACTCTTCCAAGCATGTATGATAATCCCATGACAGAAAAAAGTGAAACAAGAGTGACAAGGATTATCTGGAGGAGAAACAATCCCACTGAGGGCAGGTCAATCCTTGTGTTGGCCGACAAGAAGTTGAAGAACAGGACACCGATAATATCGGAAAAGCTACTCTCATAAATGACGAATTCCCTGTGCGCCGGTGAAATGTTCCTGGCGCTTGGAATTGCAATGGAGCTGCTCACAACCGCCAAAGGAAGTGAATTTATGAGACCATTGTAGAATGATGTGCCTGCATAAAGCGAAAACGAAACTCCGAATGTGAGCGATATGAGGAACATGGGAGTTATTGCCATAATGACTGATTTCCTTATTACCCTGTACTTGGCAGGATTGATCCTGAGCTCCAGTGAACCTTCCAGTACAATCAGGATAAGTCCAATTGTGCCAAGCAGCGGAAGGAAAGGAAACAGGTCAGGCACTTCCCAGTCGAAAATCAGGACCATCTGCCTGGCCAGCCATCCAAGCAGCAGCAGGACTATTACATTAGGGATCCGTGTCCGTTCAGAGCTGATCTCACCGAGGTACCCGATGAGCAGCATTGTGCAAACGGTTATAATTAAGGTAATCATCCGGGATTTTCAAGAGGCAAAATTGTCAAAGGTCTTCTGATACGCAATGAATCAGGATCGATTCTTCCTGCTCCTCAAACAGGAACCTGAAACCGCTATCGGAGAAGCAACTAACATTCCTGACGGAGGTTTTACTTGTCAGAAGCCTTCCCTTGCTGAGCAGCCGTATCTTCCTGTCGAGTGCATCATAGAACAGTGACGTGAGCTTCTTGTCTCCATACTTCCTGATATGATTCTCAAGAGCTGCATAGAGGTCCTTCTTCGCTAATGCCGACCAGGTCACCTGTTTTTTAGCCATATCCTGACCTCCTTCCTGAGAAGTTTGTTTTCAATAAACTTTCCCATTTCGATATCGCGGCGTGAAGCTTCTATTTTTTCTTTAAGCTGCCGGGTCATTCTCTGATCAGAGGGGTTTACAGGTTTATCAATAAGCCTTTCGATATTTCTCAGGATAGTGATGCTGCCTGTTTTCCTGACCTTTTTCAGAACTGACGATTTTACTTCTTCCAGTGTCATGAGCATTGACTGAAAATGCAGATATACTAAAGGTAATAATTTTTTGAACAAAAAAAAAGTTTAACTGTCTTCATGAACGACAAATATGGAAATCACTATATTTGAATTCTTCAAAAAAGCCATAATGCATCCTGTAAATATCTTTTTCTCAAGTATATCCATATTTCTTTTGTCCTGTCTCAATGTTTTCGGACAGGCAGCGGATACAATTACCTTCTCGCTTAACAGCAGGCTAAGCTTTTATACATATGAAAAAAATGCCGAATTCCTGCTTCATGTACCTGAGAAGCTTCTCGCTAAAAACCTGGATGTGACCGTCACAATGCAGGGTGATACTCTCGGGACCTGGTCGGGAAAAGCTCCAGGAAAGATTGTAAGGATACCTGTAAGCCTCAGCCTTAACAGCGGTGAATACAGGTTATACGCTGATATTAAGACATCGGCGCCGGTTAAGCTGTACAGGGCTTCTGCGGCTCTTACAATCCTGAAATACAAGTCGAATGAAGTTAAGACAGACAGGCTTACGGGAGGTCTTGTTGTGAACAAGCTTCCGTATTTCCCTTTCGGATTTTATACGTATTCACCTGTAGATCCCACATTACCCGAGGAAGAAGTTGTAAGGGGCTTCAACATGATCTCGCCTTATCAGAAGATCGCTCCTGAAACATTTGCAGAACGCAAGGTGTACATGGACCGTTGTGCCCAGCTCGGCATGAAGGTTCATTATAACCTGCTGTCGGTTTCCGGCGGCGGCGGGGTGGGATCAAGGATAAACGGCCTTTCGGATGAAGAAAAGAAGAGCAGGCTCCTGGCGGAAATAGCAGCGATCAGGGACCACCCTGCCCTTCTTGGCTGGTACATCGCCGATGAACCCAATGGTTATAAGATACCTCCGCGCGAGCTGGAAGATATATATAACCTTATCAGGGAAAATGATCCATGGCATCCTGTTTCAATTGTATTCATGGCGCCATTCACCGCAGCAAAGAAATATGAAAATGCGCTCGATATTGTAATGGCCGACCCGTACCCGCTGCCCGATCTTCCTGTGACTCTCACCGGCAACGTTGCACAGGAGCTCAGGGAAGCTTTTGCAGGAACACGCCCTGTATGGATGGTTCCCCAGGCTTTCGGAGGCGGGGAGCTGTGGAGCAGGGAGCCGACTATACAGGAGATAAGGTCGATGACCTGGCAATCCATTATCAACGGGGCCACGGGAATCCAGTATTTCGTGCGAAGGGGACCGAACTATTTCCCTAAATCACCTTCAACATGGGCGGAATGCGGCCGCATAGCCATGGAAGTTTCTGAACTGACTCCATGGATACTCTCCGACGAGGAAACACTTCCCGTAGAATCATCTTCAAAGAACATTGCATACACTTCAAGAATGCATGACGGCAAGCTCGTCATAATGGCCGTAAACAAAATAAATGAGCCTGTCACTGTTTCTTTCCGCATATACGGGGAAAGGACTGCAAGTGCAACTTCATTGTTCGAAAACAGAAGGGTCGCTGTAAGGAATGGTATTCTGACTGACTACATTGCCCCGTTCGGATCCGCCTTTTATATGGTCGACACGCAGCAGGAGATCAGTTCCAGCACAGGTGAGAAGAACCTGCAGATGGATGGTGGTTTTGAGGATCTTTCCAGTCCCGGAATACCGGCAGCATGTTATGCAAGACCGGGCGGTGACAGGGGAGCAACTTATTTCATAGACAGCCGGGTGCATCACGATGGCGATCATTCACTGCGCCTGGTCACCCCTGAGATGAACAAGTCTGTGGCTTTAAGCTTCTTTCCTGTAAGGCTCAAGGCAGGCAGCTCCTATATCATCTCGATGTGGGCAAAAGCCGATCCTGAACAGCGATTCCGGAAGCTGCCTCCCGAGGAAAGCAGGCCGCCTGTTTTGACGACGGACCCCCAGTATGTCGAAATAACCCTGGGTGATTTCTGCCATGCATTTTTTGTGCCCGGAAGCGAATGGAAGCAATATGTAACATTTGTTACAATTCCTTCCGATACCTCTTCCGGTCTCCGGACTAATCTTGTCCTGCGCATGCCGGGACAGGGAGTCGCATGGTTCGACCAGATAAGGGTTGTGGAGCAGAGGTGAGAGTTAAGTGTAAAGCGTAAAGCATATAGCGAAAAGCGTTGAGATCGACCCAGCAACCAGCGACCAGCAACCAACAACTTTGTTAATGCACGGTTAATCTAAGGTTAATCTGATCTTCTTTGCATCAGATTCAGATTTTTTTCGTCATTTTGTTTAAAAAATAAAAACCTGCAAAATGATAAGAAACCTCCTCAGAACAGCTGTCAGGCACCTGTCCAAACATCCTGGTTACACAGTACTTAACCTGCTCGGACTGACCCTGGGAATAACCAGCGCACTGTTCCTGATCATCTATGTTTCAGATGAGATCAGCTATGACCGGTACCATGAAAAAGCGGATCGTATCTACAGGGTGTCCTCCCATATATCCGAACGCGATGACGATTTCACATGGATAGTGGCACAGATACCATTCGGGCCGCAGGCAGCACAGGATTACCCTGAGATCCAGTCATTTGTCAGATTCATTCCTTTCCAACGTGTACTCTGCAAGAATGGTGAGATTGAGTACAACGAGGAGGATTTCTTTTATACGGACAGTACGCTGTTTGACATCTTTACGTATAAGGTTCTAAAAGGAGATGTGAAACCTGCGATGACAGACCCGAACAAAATAGTGCTGACAAAAAAGATAGCATCACGGTACTTCGGCAATTCAGACCCTGTCGGCAAAACACTCATTGCAGGTGACAGGACTTTCGAGGTGACTGGAGTAATAGAGGATGTGCCCTCAAATTCACATTTCCGTTTCGATGCCGTCGCATCAAGAAACAACCTGCCGAAACAGATGGGAAGCTGGGGAAATTTCGGCGTGTCAACATATCTTCTTTTCCCTGAGAATTTCGACGTCAAAACATTCGAAACAAAAATGCAGGGCATGTACGAAAGGTATATGAAGCAGATCTTCGGACCTGTTTCAGTTACCGTTCAGTATATCCTGGAGCCAATCAAAAAGATACATCTTTATTCCACAAATGCCAATGAACCAGAGCCGACAGGCAGTGTGGTCTATGTTAAGATCTTCGCCATAGTGGCTATATTCCTCATAATGATCGCTGCCATGAATTACATGAACCTTTCCACGGCGCGTTCCGCCGGGAGGGCACGCGAGGTGGGCTTACGCAAGGTTGTGGGATCACGCAGGAATTTGCTTATATCCCAGTTCCTTGCCGAATCAGTCGTTCTTGTAATAATTTCACTTATCCTGAGCATTGCCCTTCTGGCGGCACTGCTTCCGAAATTCAATCTTCTCGCAGGCAAATCGTTCGGAATGCAAGTGATTTTCTCACCTGCCATCCTGGCATCGTTGCTGATCATCATCATCATTGCCGGCGTCGTCGGCGGCAGTTATCCGGCGTTCTTCCTTTCAAAATTCAAGCCTGTGAATGTTCTTAAGGGTGAGGTGACAAAAGGTTCGGCCGGGAGCACTTTCAGGAAAATACTTGTAATGATACAGTTCACCGTTTCAGTTGCAATGATAATCTGCACGCTGGTTGTTTTCAGACAGCTCAAATATATGAAAACGGCAGATCAGGGGTTTGACCAGCAAAACATCATTTCACTCGAGTTCAATGACAGGGCAATGTCCCGGAAGTACCAGTCGTTCAAAGGGGCGCTTCAGGGAACCCCGGGCATCGTGCATGTTACTGCGACAGATACTCCGGTTGGAGAAGGATCCGCAAAGCTGCTGTTCAATGTGGAGACCGACCAGGGAATGGCCAGCAGAGGAATCAATTTTGCCATCGTCGATCATGACTTTATTGAGACTATGGGAATTAAGATGTTAAAAGGCAGGGATTTTGAGCAGGATATGCCATCTGACACCCTGCAGGGTGTGGTGGTGAATGAAACCTTTGTGAAACGCATGGGCTGGGCCGATCCTATCGGCAAAAAGATTGAAGCAGGAAATGAAAGTGTACTGAGGGCGAGGGTCATCGGGGTGATGCAGGATTATCATCAGACAGGCATGTACAATGAAATTGAATCGCTCCTGCTTGCTTACAGGACTGTTCTTCCTGTTGTATACATCAAGCTCGACGGAACGAACAATGCCGAAGCGATAACCGCGATTGAAAAACAATGGAAGGAATTTTTTCCCGGTCAGCCTTTCACATATACCTACCTGACCGAAAGATTCAACAGGCAGTTCGAAGCTGATGAAAAAAGAGGTTTTGTATTCGAGCTCTTCACCATACTTGCAATTTTCATAGCCTGCCTGGGGTTATTTGGTTTAGCCTCATATATGGTGGAGCAAAGGACAAAGGAAATCGGCATCAGAAAAGTCTATGGGGCAGACGAGATGACAGTGCTCAGGCTCATCTCGCGGGATTTCCTGCTGCTCGTCTGCGCAGGAATTGCCGTTGCAATACCCATCGCTTATTATTTCATGGGAAACTGGCTCGAAAATTATGTGTACAGGACAACAATAGGCATCGGTGTGATCGTCCTGGCAGCCCTCGTAACGATTGTGCTGACTTTCCTTACGATCAGTTTCAAGGCGTACCAGGCGGCAGTTATGAACCCGGCAAATTCGATAAGGACGGAATAGGACAGTGTTGTAAGGATCGTGTTAGTCTCCCCTCCTTTTGAAGGAGGGGAGAATAGCAAGAAGATAATCCGTCACATACGTAAGTACAGCTTTCCAATCCTTTTTCCTATTTTTATCCTCAAATCTGAATCCATGAAACAACTGACGGCTGTACTCCTGCTTTCTTTTATTGTACTGTTTTCTTCATGCAAAGAAGAAGTGAATTTCAATTACAAGAACAACCCTGATCCTCTTCGCAAAAATGCATTCATAAAGCTTCCTCTCGGTTCAGTGAAACCAGCCGGATGGCTGAAGGATCAGCTTGAGATACAGGCACATGGTCTCACCGGGCACCTTGATGAATACTGGCCCGACCTGGTCAATTCAGCCTGGCATGGAGGGGAAGGTGAAGCTTGGGAACGCGGCCCTTATTACCTCGATGGCCTCGTACCCCTCGCATATCTCCTTGATGATCAGCGGCTTATCGAAAAGGTGAAATTTTGGATAGGCCCCATACTGAAAAGCCAGACAGATTCAGGCTGGTACGGTCCTTCAAAAAACAAGGACAGGTGGCCTCTGGCGGTAGCAAATAAGGTTCTCATGCAATATTATGAAGCGAGCGGCGATACCAATGCACTGAATGTGCTTAAAAACTATTTCAGGTACCTGCACAACACTCCCGCCGACTGGCCCGACAAGGACTGGCGGGGAGTAAGAGCCATGGAGAATGCGGTCACAGGCTACTGGCTCTACAGGCAGACTGGCGAAAAATGGATACCTGAGGTACTCGAATCGATTCAAAAGAACAGCTCGGACTGGACAAAATATTATGAAACGTTCCCATGGGATTCGGCAGCCTCAGCTGATAAAAAGATCCCGCTTAACTGGGGACCGGATGGGCTTACGGCCCATGTGGTGAATAATGCCATGGCAATCAAATACCCTGGCTTGTGGTTCGAACAGTCAAAAGACGTCAGGTTCCGGGATGCAGTGTACGCCGGTATTCAGAAGTATGACGGCAACCACGGGCAGGCCGGCGGCAGATTCTCCGGCGATGAACACCTTTCAGGCAAGAGCCCCGATCGCGGCACTGAGTTATGCTCTGTGGTCGAATACATGTTTTCTCTTGAAAAACTTTATGAAATCTTCGGTGACAACAGTTTTGCCGACCGGCTCGAGCTTCTTGCATATAACTCACTTCCCGGAACGACAACTCCGGATATGTGGGCGCACCAGTATGACCAGCAGTCCAACCAGGTTCTGGTGACGAATGAGAAACGAAACTGGAGCACAAACGGGAATGAATCAAATATTTACGGCTTCAGCCCGAATTTCGGGTGCTGTCTTGCCAACATGCACCAGGGCTGGCCGAAGCTTGTCGAGCATATGTGGATGGCAACCAACGACAACGGGCTGGCTGCAGTGGCATACGGGCCATCTGTCGTTACTGCCTTTGCAGGCAAGGGCAAAAAGGTT
Organism: Bacteroidales bacterium; assembly: GCA_035299385.1. Classification (GTDB taxonomy): domain Bacteria; phylum Bacteroidota; class Bacteroidia; order Bacteroidales; family VadinHA17; genus LD21. Next base: position 18,958 of record DATGWQ010000076.1, read on the forward strand.
AAAATAACGGAGGAAACCGATTATCCCTTCAGCGGCGTGATCAGCCTGACAATAAACACCGACGAACAGGTGAAATTCCCGTTATACCTCAGGATACCTGCATGGGCAGATTCCATCTCGGTACAGTACGGTGAAAAAAAAGAAACCGTAATCGGGCAATCATCGTACTGCATAAAACGCAAATGGCAGAACGGAGACAAAGTCCAGATCACTTTCCCGATGAACATCCGGACCGAAAAAAGGTATAATAAATCTGTATCAATCCTCCGTGGCCCGCTTTATTTCTCATTAAGGATTGACAAATCATACGACAGCCTGAAGCTCAAATATGATAATTACGGTTATATGGGCAGCGTCGACTGGGAAATCAGGCCGCAGAGTTCATGGAACTATGGTCTTCTTATCGATAAAACAAATCCGGGACGCGGCTTCAGGGCTGAAACCCCCGGTATCGGCAAATATCCTTTCGCAGATACAGGTGATCCAGTCTGGAATGAAGAAGAAGGCAGGTACCTGATCAACGCCGGGGAACCTCCTGTCACAATCGTTGCCAGGGGAATGCTGATACCTTCATGGACGATGAAAGATAATTCGGCAGATATACCGCCGCCAAGTCCTGTTGCGCCGACAGGAGACCCGGTGATAATAAAGCTTGTGCCATACGGATGTGCAAGACTGCGTATTACCGAGTTCCCTGTTATGGATGTAACACTGATGCAGGATGTGATGAGGTCAGGGAATTAATGGCGATGTCTTTTCAGCCAGCCAGGCTTTCTCCGCTGGTGTGAGGTAAGGAGAGATCCTGTAGAACACTTCAAGATGATATTCATCGAGCCATTTGACTTCCTCCATGTCAAGCAGGCTTTTTTCGATAAGCGCCCTGTCTATGTAGCACAATGATAAAGTACTGAATCTAAGAAATTTACCGAATTCTGTTTCTTCGTCTTCGTAGCACTGAAGCAGGTTTTCGGTCCTTATGCCATATTCTCCTTCCCTGTAAAGTGCAGGCTCATCAGAAACCACCATCCCGGGCATCAGGCTCATCTGCTCCCCTCCTGCCGAAATGCTTATTCTCTGGGGCCCTTCATGCACACTAAGGCAATAACCTACTCCATGTCCGGTGCCATGACCGAAATTCAGGCCGTTTTTCCATAAATGCTCCCTCGCGAGAATATCGAGCTGAAATCCGTACGTGCCGGATGGGAAAGCTGCACGGGCAAGTCCGATCATGCCTTTGAGCACGAGGGTGAAATCCTTTTTCTGCCCGGCATCTGGTTTGCCTATTGATACCGTTCTTGTTATGTCCGTTGTACCGTCATAATACTGGCTTCCCGAATCTACAAGCAGAATACCTTTTGCCACAGGGATATTGCTTTCGTTTGTCGCGGAATAATGAGGAAGTGCAGCATGTTCATTAAAGGCCACGATGCTCGGGAAGCTGAGAGATATGAAGTTCTCCTGCTCCGAACGCAGCTTGTCGAGCCTTGCAGTAAGTGACAGCTCCGATATTCCGGAATAATCCGCGTTGCTTTCAATCTCATAAAAGAACCTGGTCAGCGCTATCCCGTCGCGCACCATTGCTTTTGAAATATTCTCTGTTTCTGTGCTGTTCCGTATGCATTTGAGGCGCGAAGGTATGCTTATTGCTTCTTTTATCTCGAATTCCTGCGGTATAGAATTGAAAAGGGCTACAGATGTTGTTTCGGGATCGATGAGGATAGAAGCACCTTCAAGAGTTGAAATCGTCCCGGCACTTTCCTCGTACGGGAGCATGACGACAGCGAGTTTATCAAGATCCATTGCAAGCCTGTAAGGTATCTTCTCCTCATTCAGAAACAACAGTATTTGATCATGTCCTGCAACAGCAAAGGATAAGACAACCGGATCATAATCAAGGTCCATGCCCCTGATATTCAGAAGCCACATAATATCATCAGGTGAAGTTAGAAGATGAAAATCCACTCCTGATTTTTTCATCTCATCCCTGAGCAGCGCAATTTTGGAACTCCGGTCACGGCCCGCGAAAGATACGGGGAAGTCAAAAGCAGTCGATACCGGTAGCGGCGGCCTGTCGTTCCAGACGGATGAGATAAGGTCGCATCCCGGATCAACTGTTATGCCTTTAGGCTTAACTTCTTTCAGGAGGCGCCTCAATCGTGAAATGGAAAAGATATTGCCGTCGATGCCGATCTTGCTTCCGCTCTCAAGTCCTGCAGAAATCCATGAGATATAATCGCCTTTTTCCTGTGATGAAGGCCGGACCAGGCTGAAGCCGGTACCTGCCAGCTGCCTTGCAGCCTGAAGAAAATACCTCGAATCAGTCCATAATCCTGCAAATGATTCTGTAATGACCACTGTTGCTGCGGATCCGGTGAACCCTGTAAGCCACCGGATTATTCTCCAGTGGTCAGGCACATATTCGCCCAGGTGGGGATCAGTGGAAGGGATTATATATGCATCTAAGAAATTTTCTTTCATGGATGCACGGATCAGCTCAAGTTTTTCGGGGGAATGCATAGGCACAAAAAAATAAAATTAAGAAAAAATCCGCATTCCCGGGTCTGTGTCAGAGATACTCCCTGACGAGTGAGACGAAGCGGTCCTTTACGAAAGGTTTTGAAATGAAACCCATGCATCCTGACTCGATTGCCTTGATCTCGTCGTCAGCATAGGCAGTCTGTGCAAGGATCCGGGCATCTGGTTTCTCCTCCAGTATCTGCCGGGTGGCTTCATATCCATCCATCAGGGGCATTTTGATGTCCATCAGAACCAGGTCGATCTTCTGGCCCTTTTTGAATGCATCGACAGCTTCCATACCATTGGAAGCCCTTATAATTTTCAGGTTGAGATCTGACAGCAGCTCTTTCATCAGGTAAAAGTTATTGTCGTCATCTTCAGCTATAAGCACCGATTTCTCCGGAATCGTTTTGCTTTTTCTCTCTGCACTTTCCATTTCAGATATATATTGCTTTTTGGACTGTCTGTACGGTATTATAAAATAGAATGTCGAACCTCTTCCCGGAATTGAGGAGAGCCATATCCGGCCCCCGAGGAATTCGACATATGCTTTCGATATCGAAAGGCCGAGTCCTGTTCCTTCAAAGTTGCGTGAAGCCGAGCTCTCGACCTGGTAAAAGCGTTCAAAGATCTTTTCAAACTGGCTCTCATCGATCCCTATGCCGGTATCGGAAACAAAGAATTCAAGATAATCGCCTTCAACTGTGTATCCGAACATTACCTTCCCCCTGGATGTGAATTTGAAAGCATTGCTCAGAAGGTTTGAGAGTATCTGCACCAGCTTAAGATTATCAGCTTCGACAAATGCCCTGCTTCCCGACAATGAAGTATGCAACCTGAATTCTATACCCTTTGCCAGCGCCTTTTGATTAAACTGCTGATAGAGAAGCATCATTTGTGCATTCAGATCGATTTCGTTCAGATTTTCCCTGAGCAGCCCAATCTGAATATTTGAGATTTCAATGATATCGTTTACGATGGCGAGCAGCTGATCACTGCTTTCAATTATCACATTGAGGTAAGACTGCTGGATCTCCTTCGTGAGATCCGGCTCGCTCAGCAGGGCTGAAAAACCCACGATGGCATTCATGGGCGTTCTTATTTCATGTGAGATATTATGAAGAAATGCCGTTTTCAGACGATCGCTCTCCTCTGCCCTCTCCTTTGCACTGATGAGCTCGTTTTCTATTTTTTTCCTGTATGTAATGTCCCTTGCGATAGTCTGTATCGCAGGTTCACCCATGTATGTTATCGGAATTCCGATCACCTCAACATCTATCACACCCCCTTTAAGATTAAGCAGTTTGGCCTCAAAAGAGCCCTGTGGTGTCCTGCTATCATATACTTTGTTCATCAGTTCCCTTGCAAACTCTCTCTGTTGCTGATGAACAAAGCTCAGCACATCAACATTCCTGAATTGTTCAAACGATTCTGCACCCAGAAGCCTCAATGTAGAAGGGTTTGCGAAAAGGATCCTGTCGCGCGTATGCACAAGTATTGCATCGGGGGAATGTTCAACTATGGAACGATATTTTTCCTCACTCTCCCTGAGCATTTTCTCTGCGTGCTCGTTCTGCCTGAGTGTCACCATATTCCTGAGGGCCGATTTGACGGTTCCTGCAATCCGTAAAAGATTAAGCTTCACCAGGGTGTGCGGATTCCTCACGGATAGAACAAAAATACCAATGGAAGGTTGTACGGGTATTACATTATCTTGAGCGAGAATTATATTATTCACACATCTGATGAGGGGTCAGGGGTCAGGTGTCAGGTGTCAGGTGTCAGGTGTCAGGTGTCAGGTGTCAGGTGTCAGGGGTCAGGTGTCAGGGGTCAGGGGTCAGGGGTGAGGGGTGAGGAGTGAGGCGTGAGGGGCGAGGTTATTGAAGCCTTATCCTGAATAATCCTTCCAGGCTGAGGGTAAATCTTATTCGTTCTTTTATGGTGTTCCGATAGAACCTTATATTTTCAGAGACGACCAGTGGCACATAGATCTCGAATATGTCCCAGATACCTGCCTTGAAACCTGCTTCCCAGAAAAAGGAAGAGTGTTCCCGTCCGTTAAAAAGAATATTCGCAAAGGGTTTAACCGGGATAGCTCCTGCCCTTCCGGGAAGGCTGCTGCTGAATGATCCGGAGAGCAGCCATTTGCTGTAGCCAACAGTATCGTTCACCGCCGAAACAAGTCCTCCCTCATTCAGCATCATCTGCCTCGACCAGAAATTCCCGGGAAACATGGCAAACCTGTCCGGGAAATCACCCTGGTACATATAGAGCTCCCTGCCGCTCCGGCCCGAAGGAGCAAGCGAATAATATCTTCTCAGTGTATCCTCACTGTATACCAGGCCCCCGAACAATCTTGCATCCAACCCCCTGTTACGGCCGTTATAGCTCAGCCTGTACCTGAATTCAACTGATGCCTTCTGATAATCCCCGTTGCTTTCAAGAAGTGAACTGAAGCGATACGGATTCAGCAGCCCTCCCCTGCTGAGGGTATAGCCGACCTGTGTGAAAATGTCATTATCCTTACCGGAAAGTGGCTCTGTCAAAGTGAATTTTTTTGCCATTGTTATTTTTCCGTACACCATATGATCGATAAAGGAAAGCGGGTCGCTGCGCCGGAGATGAACATCAATACCTGTTGCCAGGACATGATAATACCGCGACAGCGGGGAGCCGAATCTTGCACCTTCGAGCGAAATTGTGGCTTTTCTCACAATGCTGTTGTAAGGAGTGAGGCTGTACTCCAGCCTCGCCTTGCCTGCTATCCCCGGTTGCCTGAATGTAAAGAACGGCACTGCAAAGATCCCCACTTTTTTAGGAAGCAGCATTCCATTGTTAAAGCCGGCTCCAAGCATGAATCCGTCTATCCTGGTCCAGTTGACAAGGGGTGTCAGCATGAAGGAGTTTTCCGACGGATTCTCCAGCGACATGAATAATCTTATTTTCAGAGGATCATATCTTCTGAACAGGCCTGAAGTCCTGATATTGTTATTCATATGATTGATCTCCGGAAGAATGTGATTATAATTTATTACCAGTTCTCCGGCGCCCGGTTTTCTTACAGGAAGCCATTTTTCACCGAAAAATCCTTCATACCACTCAACTGATGTAACCTTTTTGTCTTTTAGTTCATATAAAGGTAATGGGGTGTTCAGTTCACCTTTGTTTTTTACCAGAAGGCTGTCGCCTCTGATCTTTTTTACAGAATAATCAGCTCTTTTTACGGTTCCGAGGTAATCGTCAAAAAACCAGGAAAGATCTTTTCCCGAGCCTGATTCAAATGCACACCGCAAATCGCCGGGGGAGGGATGTTTACCTGACCAATCCTTATAGAATGCATGAATGATGCTGTCGAATTTCAGATCGCCAAGATATATTCTCAGGAAATTGAATCCTTTCGGAGTTTTGTAATAGATTATGTCAGAATAGTTTCTTTCTGTGTACTTATATGCCGGAAGGTCCGCCGGCTGCTCGACATTGTTTCTTGCCTGTGCCAGCCACTGAAGCTCAGGCATCAGGGTGACCGGCAGTTCGGTCACATGAAAGAACCTGGCCATTTTCCTGTTCCTGAAGTAAACCTCCCATAGCTTTTTCCCGGGATAGAACAGCTCCATATATCTTTCCTCATAAGCGGATGAAAGACCTTCATCTATGAAAGGATATCTTCTCTCGTCAGACCCGAGAGCGCCATAGAACCAGGAATGGCATATCTCATGGGCAATGACCTCGTCGAGCGAGTAGGAATCTTCCTCGTCGCCTATTATTGCCATTCCCGGATATTCCATTCCCGAGCCGGCAGCGATTGCAGATTGAACTGCGACAAACGAATTATATGGGTACTCTCCTATCCAGGAGGAAAAAGCCATAAGAGAGCGCTGTACATACTCCATTGCATTGTTCCAGATAAATGCCTGCCGCGGAGCATACATTACTGTAATTTTTATCTCCCGGCCGGTGAAAGGCATGCTTGCCTTCCCGGTAGAGACAAGGAAATTTCTTCCTGCGACCCACGCAAAATCATGAACATTTTCTGCATTATACTCTATGGTTTTTTGTGCATTTGATTCATCCGCCCACTGTCCGGAATAATCACCTGAAGACAATCTTTCGATGCGTGCAGATTCGCTTTCAGTCCGGAGATCGCCTGTTGCGGCAACAAGAAAATTCTCCGGCAATGTTATATCAACACTGAAATTGCCGAATTCCGAATAGAATTCACCCTGGTCGAGATACGGCATCTGGTGCCAGCCATTCCTGTCATAAACTGCAGGCTTCGGGTACCATTGGGACACCTGGTAAGCTCCTTCGCTGTAGCCCATCCTGGATATATTTCCTTCAGGTATTTTCACCCTGAAAGGCGTTGTGATCGATATCGTATCTCCGGGAAGGAGCGGGTAATCCGGATAAAGAACACATATATCCGGATTATCCTTCAGCTGGTTCCAGCTTATTTTCTGATTATCAATTTTAAAATCGAGCGAATCGATGAACCCCCTTGCCCTGTAGCTGTCAAATAATCTCTGCTTTCCGTTTGTCCTGAGAAGTTGTTTTGCCAGTGCGGTATTGTTCCCTGAATATGCGTTTGGCCAAAGGTGAAAATACAGTATGCCCAGCGTGTCGGGGGATTTGTTTATATACTGAATGGTCTCCTGTGCCGAAAGCCTGTGGAGCTTGTCATCGAGTTTTACGGAAATGCTGTAATTGACTTCCTGCTGAAAATAATCCTGAGAAAAAACAGCTGATGGAGCAATCAGAAAGCTCACAAGCATGCAGGGGATTTTCAGCGATTTAACGGATAACATTCTGTAAAAATAGTATTTAGCCGACAGGATTGATCAAATCAGAATATACAAAATCCTTTGTGTCCTTTGTGAGAACCTTCGGGCCCTTTGTGTTTAAAACCATTAACCACGAAGGGCACAAAGTATGTCTCTAAGGACACAAAGGAAGAATTATAAACTATTATAATTTATCTTCTCCTGCCTGTGCTTTTTGTCTGCATCCTTTCAGTTCGCCTGGTATCGCGTGTATCAGAGGAATCGCGGATGGCACGATCATCTCTTTGCCGCTCCTTCTGCATGGCCTTTTTCTGCTGATCGGTCACCTGCCGCCTTTCGGTCCTGGTCTGGCGGTACTCGCGGTCAGGTTCCTGCCTCTGCCCGTTATTTTCGACCTGGCGCTGTTTCTGCTGCTCCTCGGCTTCCTCCCTGCGCCGTTGCATGTCATATTGTTTTTCCTCTCTCTGCCTCCGTGCATCGCGTTCTCTTGAATCAGTATTTTCCACCTGTCCGCTTTCGCGGGTTCCCTGCCCTGTGCCCGGCTGGCCCGGTTCACGGATAATTTCCTGCTGCCCAGGCCTGTAGTTCCTGTCTCTCTCCCGCATGGGCCTTACATCCTTGACATCAGTAATCCGTGATGGTGCAGGACGCTGTCCTGTTGATGAGGTAACAACGCGCGGCCTGTAAATCTCGAGCCGGCTCCCGCTCAGCCGTCTTCCGGGCGACCCCAGGTCGCTTACCGTGACCGTTTGTATTTTCCTGCCGGTTGAGCGCCGGACATCGCGAGGATCAGGACCGGAGGCATACATGGCATTCCGGGTATTATCTGTCCTGTTATTCCGGATTATTTCAGTCGACGCCAATATTTCGTCATTTCTCCTGGTGCTTACGGCATAACGTTTAATATCTTTTTTACCGAAATCCCTGTCACGCACGAAGACCCACCTGTAAATATCGGCATCAGCGTAATCGAACCCGAAATTGGTACCAGGTCCCATTGGAGACCACCCATAATAGCCATTCCCGGACCGCCAGTTCACCCAGGCAGGCCCCCACTCTTCTCCCGGGAACCAGAACCATCCATAACCCGGGTCATAATCCCAGCGGCCATAATGGAATGGAGCCCAGCCCCATTCATAGTCTGAAAACCATGTCCAGCCATATTCGGTATAGATCCATCTCCCGTTGGTGCTGTATGGGAAAAAATTCCTTCCTGCATGAGGAATCCACACAAAACCGTATTGCCTGTTATGGACCCACTCCCCATAAGGGCTGAGTGCATCATAAAATAGCTGGAGAGACGCTGTACCTGATTGCCTCGAAACAGGCCTGTATGTTGTACACGAATGCCCCGATGCCAAAATCAGGGCAAAAAGCATTCCTGTGAAAATCTTTATAGAGATCTTCATTGAGATAAAAATTTAAATGATAAAAGAATTTATTCCTTCGACACAAGGGTCATAAGGAAAGCAGTCTCTTCAACAGCATCGAAACTGTACTTGACATTGTCTGTCAGTGTCAGCAGCTCGCCTTTGCCGAGTACAACGGATTCCTCCTTTATATGAAGCACCAAAGATCCATTTATTATCTGGAATGTTATCGAATCATTAGCCTGGTAGGAGATCACTTCGGTTCCGCTATGAAGAATGGTCAGCAGCACTTTAACAGACGGGCTGTTAAGAAGTATCACCGAGCTCAGTTCTCCATCGATCCAGCTCTTTTCCTGCTTAAGATCCTCGATGATTGAAGGAATGTCGAAAGCAGATGAGAAATCTTTCTCATAATTGAAGAGCTTGTTATCGCCGAAGTTCTCCTTTCCGGTCCTGATCGAATAGCCATTTATACCCATTGGCGTTTATTGAAGATTCTGCTTTACCAAATATTATCAGAGTAAAAGAATAACAAGAAGTATGATTACAAGCAATGTTCCTGCTCCGATATAGATGTATCCGCCATCAGCCTTCACGCTTTCTTTTATCCCTTTAAGTTCTTTTTTCAGCGCTTTCTTTTCCTTGGCTGTAAGATCGGATTTGTCCATATCCCGGATTTCCTCAACTCGCCTGGTCATTCTGCTGAGTTCTTCCTCGCTGAGCTTATTTTCAGTCTTGTCAGGAATTGCAGCTTCATCTTTCCTGCTTTTTTTCTCATTTCCAGCTGCGAATGCTGTCGATACACCCAATGAAAGGATCATCAGGTATACCATAATAATAGTCTTCTTCATCTCATAAACTTTTTTAAGTTGTTAATATTGGAAACAAAGGTAAAGTGCCATCATTTACTGCCTGTTACACATTAAAGTCTAAGAGTTACATAATTTTCTTTAACATTCCGCAGCCTTCCCCGGAAGGGTATTCCATTTCAGATTTTGTGAATTTCGAAGATCTCGTGTTTCCCGGAACCTGACTGATCATGCAGCTTAAGCAGCATCTGTTCCATTTTTTCCTGTTCAAAACAAAGATTATCTACAAGGGACGCGATCTTCTTTTTAAGCTTTTCGGTCTGTTCGCTCCAGATTGCCGACGCTTTTGGTTTTATTATGGATTTAGACATATAATTAGTTTTATTTTGAACAATTTCAAAATTCAAAGATCACGAGCTTTGACTGTTTCATTATTACAAAACTTTTGAAAAAAGTTATAATATTCCCACACGGCTGATTTTCTGAGTTTTTGTACCGGATTCTGGCATAATCATCTGAATTTTTGTTATATTTATATGCAACCTGATGAGAAATTAAAAAATTCGGAAATGACAGAAGAAAACGAAACTCAGGCAGGATTTACATCCATCCCGATGAACAAGGTCCTGATAGCTCTTGATTTTGATCCTACGGCCAGGAAAGTAGCAGAAGCCGGTTATTCGCTGGCCACGGCTCTGGGTGCAAAGGCAGTGCTCCTCCATGTAATTGCTGATGATGTGTATTTTTCAAGCCTGGAGTATTCACCCATCACAGGCTTCAGCGGGTTCAGCAATTCTGATTACACCCTCATGGCCAGCTCTGAAGGTCTGGCAAGGGCTTCGGAGTATTTCCTCGAAAGCACCATGAATCATCTTGGCGATGAAACCATCCAGGTAATTGTTGAACAGGGTGACTTTTCGGAGATGATTCTCAAAGCTGCTGAAAGGACCGGCGCGGATCTGATTGTGATGGGTTCACACAGCCGGCGCTGGCTTGACCAGATACTTATGGGCAGTGTTACGGAGAAAGTCCTCCATAACACTTCCTTACCACTTTTTATAGTCCCGACAAAGGGACCTTCACCGAAGAAAAAATAACTATCAGGAAGGCACCCTGATTGAAAGCTTTTTCTCCTGCTGGCTGAGGACAGTTTTTACCTTGTGCCAGTAATCATTGGTCATGACCCCGGATCCGTTCCATTTCCTGGCGATCGTTTCATAATCTGATCCTATCCTTATGGCATAATACCTGAAAACTTCCCTGGAAACTTTCATGGTATAGCAGTCTCTCATAAGGTAACTTTTGCCAGTCCTTCTGTTATAATCGGTGAGTCTGATAGGCCTGATCTGAAATGGTCCGTAGGCTTGCTCCACAGGATTGTAAGCCAACGTGTCACCTGCACTCTCCACTTCGAGAATTGCCTTCATTAGTTTCTCGTAAATATCCACACGCTGTGCTTCCACAACCGGCAGAATCTTCACATTCGGTGCAATTGCCCTTGCTGTACTAAGCAACAGGAACATCATAGCCATAGTGATCCGCATATATATTTAAATATAGGTTAAAACCGGCTTTGTTTCCTGATACCTGAGATTTCTTCAATCTAAAAGAATCAGTCGATAATCCTTACTTGCTGATTTTGTTCAGTCGGCTCTTCTTTCCCGAATTCTCTCTCTCCAACTGCATCCCCTCTTTTTGAACCCTCGTTTTCTTCTTTCTGTAACTCCTGTCCTTGTATTTTTTATACACTGTCAGGAATTCAAGGGCAATTCTCTCTTCCTCCATCACGACTGGTTTATTTTTCTCTGCTTATGATATATTGATTTTCATAAGCAAAGATGCACACTCGGCGTTGCACAACGATTACATAACTCAGGGAAAAATTTACATAATTCTCACATCAGACGATATGATGGCGCAAATGTCCACTAAGAGGGGCGGTACTCACTTAGTTGACGTATCTCATTCGGCTCTATATATTAAGGTAACCTACAATATGTGTGAATAATATAAATTAAAATGAAAGTTGTGTAACTTTTTTTAGGAGCAGGATTTAGATTTTTACATCAGATATTCCACAACGCTGTTCATGAATTAAAAACGCTGTTCATGAATTAAATATGTACAGGTAAAGAATCCGGTAACCAAATTAAAAATCAAAAAAGATGATTATCATGGAAAATGCTCAATCGGACTTTATATCGGTAATAAACAGCCTTCTTCTGATTGTTGATTATCAGACTGCAATTTTAGGTGAGATTGAATCCGGAGAGCAAAACGAAATAAAAACAGCGGCGCTGGCGACTGCCAAGGCCGCCAGTATACTCAATGTGCCTGTCGTTATGACTTCACGCAATGAAAGTGAATATGGCAGGATACTGAGCGAGATTACAGACTTTTTTCCGGGAAGGGAGGTGATCAGCAGGAAAGACAGTGCTGTCAATGCTTTCGATGATGAGAAGGTTTTGCAGCAGGTGAGGAAACATAACCGTGATAAGCTTATAATAACCGGAATCCCGACAAGTGAAGGGCTTACGGAGACCGCATCAATGGCTGTCCGGGAAGGTTATGATGTATATGTTCTTATTGATGCGTGCGGTGACAAGTCAGGTGAACGACATAACTACGGAGTCCAGAGAATGCTCAAAGCCGGGGTAACCCCGATAACATGGATGTCGCTTGCATCGGAATGGATGAACGGATGGGCTGATCCAGTCATCGGCGAGATGAACCAGGAAGCTTTCGGAAAGTATAATGTGATGCTTTCCTATCTTTCCAGGCATTGATGTTGAACGAATATTCTACAAAAATGTGTGAAAAATGTAATCTTTACTGGAAATTATATAAACGCCGGATAAAAACGCGGGAATAAATTTGACTAACATAATCAATTGAGATCTGAAGAACGAAATATAAATGACGAATATAACCCTGAAAACACAAATCAATGTCTGACATAAAAACTCGAAAAGCAATGACTATCTACGTTAAAAATATGGCCTGCCTTCACTGCCAGGAGCTGGTGAAGTCGGAACTTGAAAAGCTGGGATTGCACAGACCTGTCATATCCCATGGCGAAGTTAAAATCTCACAGGAACTTTCGCCGTTTAAAAAAGCTGAACTGGACAGGGCCCTGAGAAGATCGGGGTTCGAGCTCATGGATCCGCAAAAAGTAATGCTGGTAAAGAAGATACGGGGTATTGTAGATGAGTTTCTTCACTATTCGGAGGAACAGCTCAGGCAGGTTCTTCCCGGTTACCTTTCAAGGAAGCTCAAACATGATTACAATTATCTTTCACAGCTCTTTTCGGAAGTGTACAACACAACTATTGAAAAATATTTTGTTCTTGCAAAAATTGAACGTGTGAAAGAACTGCTTGTTTATTACAGGCTCAATCTTACAGAAATATCCTATCAATTGAACTATAACAGCATAGCCCAGCTTGCTAACCAGTTCCGTGAAGTAACCGGAATCTCTCCAAACAACTTCCAGAAAATCAAATACATACGACAGACTGCCCAACAGAATGTGTGAATGATATAATTTTAATTCAGTAATATGTAACACTTGGGGGGCTAAAGCTCAGCATATTTGTACTGATTTTTTTTCTGACCGCTCAGTGGGGGTCCGGATAAAAAAGGAGTGTATAACATTACAATTCCTTTATGTATGGAAAAGAATACTTTTATCAGTACAGAGCAACTAATTGTCCAGAACAATAATAACACAGGAGTAAGTGAAAATCCAATAAGAGAAAAACTTTCTGATGCCAGGTACAGGCTTTATTACGATTACCTGGAATGGCTTGGTTTTTCAGATGATCCGAATGTTATCGTTCTCGCTCCCAATGAGCATTACTATTATGATGATGAAGATCTCAGGCATGTATCTGCGCTGGTAAATCTCAAACAGCTGAATTACATAAGAGAGTTAAAGGATTTTCTGACAACCGTATTCCAGATGCTGCCCCACAGGAGTTTTTTTGTAGGAAGCTTCATTGAAAGGAAACATCAGTTCAGCTTTTTTTCCAATCCGCCGCATGCCACACATATAAACGGCAGCATTGATCCAGTAGAGAACGGCATAGCCTCCAGGATCCCGCTTCTGAATATTATTTACGATTTCATTGATTCCCGCACAAATAACAGGAACCTAACTAGAAAATCAGTTACAACAATGCTTGAAATTGCCGGATTCAGGCTGCTTGATATGACGGAAATCAATGGGATTACCTGCTTCTGCGCTCAAAAAAACACTTTATCGTAAAAAAATCAGAAACACAGGACTGTTCTGATTTGTTATTCAAGTATGAAAACTGAAAACTGGTTTTCCATGACTGTTTTTACAGCTCTCTACCGCTATAAGATCATCCCTTTTCTGAAGAAATGGAATCTGCTGAATTTCATTCTCGGCGCGACAGACATCTTTTCAATAGGACTCGCCTTTGAATTTGCCTATCTGATGAACTATCATGAACGCGGCATCCTGTTTTTCGAAAACAGGCAGGTCTTCGTGATGTTCCTTGTTCTCCTTCCTGTCTGGATATTGATCCTTTACCTTCTTAAGGTAGCTGAGATACCAAGGACCAAAAGGTACCGCGTCCTTTTTTTCGAGTACGTGCAGTCAGCCACGGTCCTGTTCCTCCTTTTCACATTCGTGTATTTTGTATTTGATCTTTACCCGATCCCCAGGCTGCTCATAGTTGAGGTGATAATATTCGGGCTCTTCCTCCTGTTTTCGGTAAGAATGTTTGAGTATAAGGTTTTCAAGATTTACAGGTCGCAGGGATTCAATACTATCAACATAGTCCTGATTGCCGACGATTCATCAAATTCTTTCATCCAAAAGCTGCTGCAGCATAAAGAATGGGGTTATAAAATCTATGCAATATTCACAGAATCAGAATCGCTACTTGCCAAATACGAGAAAACGATCATTATGCTGCCCGGAAAATACCTCAAAGTACTTAACGATCTTATGGATGGGGACCTGATAGATGAAGTTCTATATGTCAAAAAGAAAGTATCGACTGCCGATGTAAGGGATATAATAAGGTCGTGTGAGGAGGTCGGTGTCACTTTCAAGCTGCGTGTTACTGAGTCGCTTATAAAGCTTACGAATGCTTTCAAATCAGAAATTGCGGAAGAGAAATTCCTTACATTCACCAATATACCGCATAACCAGTACCAGCTTGCCCTTAAGAAGGTGATGGATGTTATTGTTTCGCTGGTTGTCATAATTCTTTTTTCACCGCTGTTCCTCCTGATAGCCATTGCAATAAAGCTCGATTCAAAAGGGGCGGTAATTTTCAAACAGGCAAGAGTAGGACTCCGGGGAAGGCCGTTTTACCTCTATAAATTCAGGACAATGGTTGCAAATGCGGAGGAGATAAGAAAGCAGCTTCATGAAAAAAATGAAGTTGACGGCCCCGTATTCAAGATCCGTGATGACCCCAGGGTGACAAGGGTTGGAAAATTCCTGAGAAGGTCAGGTCTTGATGAATTTCCTCAACTTTTCAATGTATTGAAAGGAGAAATGTCTCTTATTGGCCCCAGGCCGCCATTGCAGAGCGAAACACAGCAGTACAAACGGTGGCAGCTGAGACGTCTCTCCGTAAAACCCGGGCTCTCTTGTTTCTGGCAGATCAAACCCGAAAGGAACAGCATTCGTTTCGACAAATGGATGGAACTCGACCTGGCATATATCGACAACTGGTCGATCAGGCTAGACCTCATGATCCTGTTCAAGACAATAGGCACTGTTTTCAAGAGAACAGGGCTCTAAAATACTTAACCTTATTTTAAGCCTTTCTTAATTCATGCTTAATGATTTACCGGCATATTACGTGTATGTTAGTCATGATAAACGTGACATGAATTTTCAGGCGTTTTCTTGTTGCATAAAGGGAAAAAAGAAAAAACAACTATATATAAATCAATATTTTACAACAATTCTCCAACCTGAGCAAAAAACAGGTTATTGATTGATTTTATTTAAACAAGAAGAAACATATGCAGAAAATGCTCCTGAAATTTATTTGGATCGGCACCGTCCTTATGGTGCTTATTCTGAATTCGTGCGTCCCTGTCAGCCAGCTGAGCTATTTCAACGACATTGAAAAGCTTCAGCCCGTTGTGAATCCGAAAACCCAGAAGATCATAATGCCATTTGACAAGCTTTACATCAAAGTCCTGAGTATCGATCCCCAGACCACTCAGATCTTCGCCACAAACGAGGAAGTGAGAGCGGGTACCATGGGCGCAGGCAACATACTGGGATACCCGGTAGATGAATCAGGGAACATAAATTTCCCTTTTGTCGGTACCATCAATGTGGGTTCGCTGACAACCGCCCAGGCAGCTTCAAAAATCGAGAAAGCTCTGAGCGATTATGTGGCAAACATTTCAGTTAGTGTCAAATTTATTGATAATGAGGTTACAGTGATTGGTGAAGTCCAGAGGCAGGGAGTCTATAATTTCAGCCAGGATAAAATCAGCATTTATGAAGCGATTGGACTAGGCGGCGGGCTGACACGGTACGGCGACAGGAAAAATATAATCCTCACGCGGAACAATGGCGAGAAAATTGTCCATTACAGGCTTAACCTTTCAGATTCAAAGATAGCTTCAAAAGATTACTACTATGTGCTGCCGAATGATATAATAATAGTAGAGCCTCTCAGAGCTGTCTCTGCAAGTTACTCGAATATTACCTATACCACCGTTCTAAGTTCAATCACGACACTGATTGCT
The DNA here is from genome assembly GCA_035299385.1 of Bacteroidales bacterium. Classification (GTDB taxonomy): domain Bacteria; phylum Bacteroidota; class Bacteroidia; order Bacteroidales; family VadinHA17; genus LD21. Next base: position 35,185 of record DATGWQ010000076.1, read on the forward strand.
GTTCTGCTCTTTACCGGTGTCAAATTTTAAACAGAAAATAAATGGCAAATCAGAACCAATACGCTTCCAATGCCTTGATAATAAAGGATTTTCTCGCCCAGGTGCTTTCGCTTAAATACTATTATATAGTAAGCTTCCTGATCCTTCTCGGAATTGCTTTCGTAGTCAACAGGTACTCGCCGGTGGTTGTCGAGGCCAACACAGTTATTGGTCCTATTGAGGATCAAAGGGCTGCGCTCCTCGGGTCAAATGACCTGTTCAGGGGGCTTGTCTCTTATGAACAGGCAAGGAATATTGAGAATGACATAAATAACATCAAGTCATTCACCCTTGTCTCGGCCACGCTCAGCAAGATGAGCCTTGAAGTGGGCTATTTCACAAAGAAAAGCCACTTCCTCGACCATGACAGGCAGGTTTACCCCGATCCTCCTTTCCATGTCAGTATAGACAAGTCACATATCCAGCCTATCGATGCAAAGATCAATTTCAGCGTAATCGACAGTAATACTTACAGGATACAAATTGAAGAGGATGAAGTATCGCTTTACAACTATATCGATAATGCGGTAATCAGCGAAAAGAATGTAATAAAGATCGATACCGTCTGCAAGTTCAATGAGACAGTCAGCAACAGGTACTTAAAATTCGTTGTTAATCTCACAATGCCGGGAGTTTTTTCAAACCGCCGTGAGAAACCGCACGATTACTATTTTGTTTTTTACAATCTCGATGATCTCGCCAGAGGCTATCTCGAAAACATCGAGGTGAAACCGGTTACACTCAGGTCGTCTCTTATCAATGTTTCGATGAAAGGCAAGAATATCAGCCTCATAATAGATTTTCTGAATACTTATGTCCAGACCTTCCTCGACGATAACCTGTCAAAGAAAAACAAGATGTCGTATAATGCAGTCAGCTTTATCGACAGGCAGATAGCGAATACTTCGGATTCCCTTAACCAGTCGGAATCAAGGCTTAAGGATTACAGGTCTGCAAACCAGGTTATGGATCTGAGCTATCAGGGTCAGCAGGCGTTTCAGCAGATGAGCCAGATCGAATCAGACAGGACGCAGCTGCAGATACAGGAAAGGTACTACAGGTCGATCCTGGAAAATTTTGAAAAGAATGCCAATATAGCAGGAATTGCACCTCCTTCAGCGGCAAACATCAACGACCCTATTATGAATACCCTTATTCTCGATCTTCATGCGCTTAATACCGAACGCTCTAACATTATGGGCAACGCATCGGAGAAGAATCTTTTCCTTGGCCAGATAGACAATAAGATAAAGCTGCAGAACCAGGCAATCCTGGAGAATGTCAAGAACAACCTGAATACACTTGTTTTGAAGAAAAATGAGCTTGATTACAGGCAGCAGAAACTTTCGCAGGAGCTATCGAGGCTTCCCAGGACGGAGCTGAACATGGTGAGCATGCAAAGGAAATTTGACGTCAGCGGCAATGTTTATACTTTCCTGCTGCAGAAAAGGACGGAAGCAGCAATAACGGCGGCTTCGAACCATCCCGATTACGAGATACTCGAGCCCGCAAGGTATACAACCCGCAACATCATTTCTCCGAAACCAATGATGAACTACATGTTTGCTCTTTTCTTTGCTCTGCTGCTACCGACCGGATACCTTCTGCTCAAGAATTTCTTCAATGAAAACATAACCCGTGTCTGGGATGCCGAGGTTCTGCTGAAAAGGCCGGTCATCAGCATAATTTACAAGAATCCGATGAAGACCGATGCGGTTGTAACTGAAGCTCCCACATCACCCATTGCCGAATCGTTCAGAAACCTCAGGAGCAGGCTCTTCCTGAAGTATAAGAACCGGGAGCTCAGAACAATTGTTGTTACATCGTCACAACCTCGTGATGGCAAAAGTTTTATATCGTATAACCTAGCCGCGTCGATTGCGGGAGTCGGGCATAAAACGATATTGATAGATTGCGACCTCAGGCGTCCTACCCTTCATGCCACATTGAATATGAAAAATGAGCTGGGAATAACCAATTATCTCGCTGACAATGTTTCGAAAGAAAATATCATACATGAGACGAACACCGAAAACCTGTTCTTCATACCTGCGGGACCAATCCTTGCAAATTCTTCAGAAATGCTTGAAGGAGGTTCACTTGACAACCTTATAGAATGGCTTAAAATTTCATTCAGATACATCATAATCGATTCACCTCCAATGGGCATCGTTTCAGAGGCTACTCAGGTTATAAAGTATGCCTCACATATATTGTTTGTATGCCGGAACAATTATACAAGGAAAGATGTTTATACCGATGTGTTGAACATGTTCCGTACAAACAATATCGAGAACTTTGATGTAGTGTTTAACGACATGGATATTGACAGAAGCAAATATGGTCACTACCGTGACTACTATTACAAGAGGGCTGAATAATCACAAACCATAATAACATGAACCAGATAGATACAACAACTGTTACGGACAGGATCAGAGCATATGTGATGGAGGAAACTTACGCTGAAAATGGAAAAATCAATAATGACACACTGGTTTTCAAAGAAGGTTTCTTTGACTCGATGGGCTTCATCCGCCTTATAACATTCCTTGAGAATGAATTCAGGATTAAAATTTCCGATGATGATCTTGTGGAAAAGAATTTCGAGTCGATAAATTCAATGAGTGATTTTGTTCAATCCAGATTAAACTAAAATTTCTCGTCATGTGCGGAATAGCAGGGATAATTGATTACCAGGGGAAAACTGACGGGAAGCTTTGCACTGGCAAAATGCTGAGGACAATCAGCTACAGAGGGCCTGATGAATGTGGTATATACCACTCAGGTGCGGCCACCATTGGCAATGTAAGACTGAGTATCATTGACATAGCCGGAGGGCAGCAGCCGTTGTCTGATCCGTCATCCAGGTACTGGATTACCTTTAATGGTGAAATTTTCAATTACAGGGAGCTGAGGGCAGATCTTGAGAGTAAGGGAACGAAATTCAGAACCCACTCCGATACTGAAGTCCTGTTGCAGCTTTACGCTTTGTACGGGCATGAATGCCTTAAATTACTGAACGGCCAGTTTGCCTTTGCGGTATGGGATAAACTTGAAGAGGAGCTCTTCGTCGCAAGAGACAGGATGGGCATCCGGCCGTTCTTTTTCAATATAAATGACAACGTATTCACCTTTGCGTCTGAAATCAAGGCAATTTTCAGGAATGAGGCAATTTCCAGGGAGCTGAACCCGAAAGGGCTGGTCCAGGCATTCACGTTCTGGACAACACTCACACCGGAGACTGCTTTCAGGGGAGTGTATGAGCTTTCGCCGGGCTGTTACGGTTATTTCAGCAGAAAGGGACTGAGGACTTCCAGGTTCTGGGAGCTGAGCTTCGGCCATGTGTCAAATCTTTCATTTGCCGAAGCCCTTGAACATTTCGATGAGCTTTTTTCCGATTCGGTCAGGATAAGGCTGCGGGCAGATGTGGAAGTAGCCGCATATCTCAGCGGAGGAATAGATTCGAGCGCAACCGTCGCTTACATAAAGGATATCGAGCCCGGCATCCTGAACACTTTTTCCATAAGCTTCAGTGACAAGGCTTTCGATGAGAGCCGTTACCAGATCGAAGCAGTGAATTACTTCAAAACACGGCACCAGGTTTATACGTGCACACCAAAGGAAATTGCTGAAGTATTCCCAAGGGTTGTCTGGCATTCAGAGATACCTCTTACAAGGACAGCACCGGCTCCAATGTTCCTGCTTTCGAAGATGGTAAGGCAAAACAGGATCAAGGTGGTCGTTACAGGTGAAGGCTCGGATGAGTTCCTTGCCGGCTACGATATTTTCAAGGAGGCGATGATAAGAAGATTCTGGGCTTCGCAGCCCGATTCCAGGCTCAGGCCGCTTCTGCTGAAAAGATTGTACCAGTACATTCCGCAGATAGCAGATGCAGACGTATCCGTGCTGAGGATGTTTTTCAGTTACAGGCTCGGCGATACGGGCAACCCGTTCTATTCGCACCTGCTGAGATGGAACGGCTCAAATCAGATCCGCAAACATCTGGCACAGGCTGTTGTCGCGGAAACTTCAGATTATTCTGCCCTGGATACATTGAAAGCAAGCCTGCCCACAGAATTTGAATCATGGGATCCGCTCGCAAAGGCACAGTGGCTTGAAGCAACTATCTTCATGTCGGGATACCTGCTTTCATCCCAGGGAGACAGGATGGGAATGGCCAATTCAGTCGAAGGGAGATATCCTTTCCTGGACTACAGATTAATCGAGTTCTGCAACTCACTGCCGCCGAAATTCAAGCTCAAAGGAGTCACAGAGAAATACCTGCTCAAGAAACTCCTGAGAGACAGGATCCCCGAACCGATCCTAAAAAGGACAAAGCAGCCGTACAGGGCTCCTGTGAACAATGCTTTCCTGGGAAAGAACGCTCCGGATTATGCACGTGAGATGCTTTCGCAGGAACAAACAGAAAAAGTTAATGTATTCGATTATAATAAGCTGAAGCCGGTATTGACCAGGATAAACAGGGCCGGTTCCGCTTCAGAGATGGATGACATGCTTCTTGCGTCGGTGATTTCGACTCATCTGCTGTTCGAACAGTTCATCGAAGGAAGAAACAGCAATTATGAAGCTGAGGAGCAAAAGATCGTGAGAATTACAGAAGATTCAATTCCAGTATTAACCTGAAATATATATAACATGACATCTACCAGCCTGGCTGAACCTGTCACCACAGGAAAAAAGCCTTTTACAAAAGATATCCTGTTGCTTGATGACGTGGAAGCTGTTGTCGAAGCTATAACAGTCAAGCTCCGCGAGGACGTTTTCCACACGCTTGCACGCAAGGGAGGAATTATCGGATTGAGCGGTGGAATAGATTCCTCGGTATGCCTTGCACTGGCTGTAAAGGCATTGGGACCCGACAAGGTTCTTGGAGTGATAATTCCGGAAAAGGATTCAAATCCTGAAAGCGAGAATTTTGCGAAGTTGCTGACGGACAAATTTGGTGTTACGTCCATTAAGGAGGTCATAACACCGGCGCTGGAAGGGTTCAGATGCTATGAGCGCCGTGATGAAGCAGTCAAACAGATTTTTCCTGATTATGATCCGGAAACATGGAAAATGAAAATCGGGATAAGGCAAAGCGGCCTGTTCACATCACTTCCCCCGATGTTCACACTTACGGTTATCGACAACATGGGAAATGAGCACGAGCAACTGCTTCCGGCTGAAGAATACCTCAGAATTGTTGCAGCCTCCAACTTCAAACAGAGAACGAGGATGTCGATTCTGTATTATCACGCTGAATCTCGTCACTATACCGTAATAGGCACCCCTAACAAGCAGGAGCAGGAACAGGGATTCTTTGTAAAATATGGTGATGGAGGAGCTGATATTATGCCCATCGGCAATCTTTACAAAACACAGGTGTACCAGATTGCAAGGCACCTCGGCGTTCCTGAAGAGATCATAAAAAGGATACCCACAACCGATACATATCCTGCCTCACAGACCCAGGAGGAGTTCTTCTACCAGCTGCCTGTTGAAATGATGGACGTATTCTGGTATGCTTTCGAGAAGGATTATCCGCCTGCCGAGGTTGCAGAAGCAATGGGTGAAACGGAGGAGAGGGTAAAGGCCTTATATACCAACTTCAGGAGAAAAAGGAAGACCACCGATTACCTGCGGATGTCCCCCATAAGGGATTATTTCGGCATCTGACAGAATTAAACAACCAACCTTCACGTTCATGAATGCTTTTGACTATTTTTTCGAAAATACATACCTGCTGACCAAAAATTTCCTTGTGGGCAATGAGGAAATCTCGTTCGCTGAACTTTACAGATCGTCGCTGAATATTGCAGAACGACTCAGAAAGGAAGCAGGAACCGGAAAGAACATCATTCTTCTTTCTGCGAACAATCTTTTCTTCCTCAAAACGTACCTTGGCATTATAAAGTCAGGGAACACCTGCATTCCGCTGGATCCTAATACCGAAAAGGAAAACTTCAGGTATATAGCCGCACTTACCCGCCCTGATATTATCTTCATAACCAGGGAGCTGCAGTCGAAATTACCAGTAGAGGAATTCAGATGCATAACTCAGGACAACCTTCCTGACACGGTAGAGAACATTACGTTCCATCCTCCCGTCAACGGCGGCGGATACGACAATGTGTGCGCTGAGATAATTTTTACTTCAGGATCGACCGGCAAACCGAAAGGTGTCATGATCTCTCACCGGAACCTTATTGCAAACACCTCATCCATAGTTGAGTACCTTGAGCTCACTCCTGAAGACAGGATGCTGGTGGTATTGCCTTTCTATTATTGTTACGGACTTTCGTTGCTTCATACACATCTGAGGGCAGGCGGCTCGATTGTGCTGAATAACTCGTTCGTCTTCCTGGGAACGGTCATCAACAACCTGATTAAATACAACTGCACTGGTTTTGCAGGCGTTCCGAGCCATTTCCAGATACTCATGAGAATGTCAGACACATTCAGAAAGACAAGATTCCCGGCGCTCAGGTATGTAACCCAGGCAGGCGGCAAGCTGGCTACCGTCTTTATTGATGAATTCCGTGAAGCGTTCCCCGAAATTAAATTTTACGTCATGTACGGTCAGACAGAAGCGACAGCACGTCTCTCCTACCTTCCCCCCAAACTGTACCCTGAAAAAAAGGGATCGATGGGCAGGGGTATTCCGGGTGTCGAACTCAGGGTTGTTGACCCTGAGGGTGAGGACGTTAAGCCCGGCCAGACAGGGGAAGTGATTGCCCGGGGAGAGAATATCATGCTTGGGTATTACCTCGATGAAGAAAGCACATCGAGGTCGCTCCGTGATGGATGGCTTTGGACCGGCGATCTGGGGGAAGTTGACGACGAAGGCTTCATTTATCTGACAGCCAGGAAAAATGAAATAATTAAAGTCAGGGGTAAAAGAATAAGCCCGAAGGAGGTTGAATCAATAATTCTTCAGCTTCCTGAAGTTGTGGATTGCACCGTGGAAGGCATCGATGACAGTATTGAGGGAGAAACGCTCAAAGCTGTGATCGTAGTTAAAGAAGGTACTGAGAAAACACTGACCGCTGATCACGTTAAAAAACACTGTCATTCAAAGCTTGCCCAGTTCAAGGTACCTTCAGTTTATGAATTCAGAAAAAATCTGAACATGAGTCCGACGGGTAAGAAAGTAAAAAAAGAAGAAGTAAAACAGCAGGGATGAACAGGATCATTTTTTTACATCATAGCACAGGAAACTGTATCTGGCTTGGTGATACCAACCATTACCTTTCAAGGCTCGGAATAAAAGGGAGTGTCCAGAAATTCTTCGAGTCCTGGAACAAAAGAAATAACACCGAATATCTTATTTCGGAACAGGTATTCCCGAAAAAGTCGCCATACGGGTGGAAAAACTACCCGTTTGATTACTATAATATATGGGTAAGAAATGCCGGGCATGAAAGATACATGGAAGAACCAACCCTGGAAATTCTTACGGCTGACTTCGATACCATCATTTTCAAGCATTGCTTCCCGGTTGGAAGAATCCGTGAAGACACAGGGAAGCCTGATATCAATTCGGATGAAAAAAAACTTGAGAATTACAAGCTGCAATACAATGCCCTCAAAGCAAAATTGCATTCGTTTCCCGATAAAAAATTCATCATCTGGACACCACCCGCGCTTGTAAAAAGTCAGGTCAGCCAGGAGCAGGCATTAAGAACGAGGGAGTTTTGCAGGTGGATAGTTGAAGAATGGGATGAGCCCACGAGCAATATATTTGTCTGGGATTTTAACAGTTACGAGACCGAAGGCGATCTCTACCTCCGTGAGGAATATGCAATAAGCGCTTCGGATTCACATCCCAACAGGGCATTTTCAGAAAAGATGGCTCCTGTTTTTGCAAAGTTCATAATCGATGTGATCGAACAAAATCAATATCTGTCAGAAAATGAAGATAACCAGTATTTTCAGGAAAATACAGCTCGAAATTATTAGGCGGTCGAGCGACCTGAAGAAATCAAATTATCTCAGGAAGCAGGGAATGAAGGTTGGCGAAAAGTGTCATTTCAATTCCATGTCATTCTCTACAGAGCCTTATCTGATCGAGCTAGGGAATAAAGTTGTGGTATCCGGAGGCTGTGATTTTGTAACACACGACGGTGCTGTCATTTGCTTCAGGGACGAGATTAACGATGCTGATATTTTCGGAAAAATTGTAATAGGCAACAATGTATTCATAGGAATTAATTCGACTATACTTCCAAATACATTCATCGGCGACAATTCAATAGTCGGAGCCGGGAGTGTAGTTAGAGGGAAATTCCCCGAGAACTCAGTAATCATCGGCAACCCTGCAAAAGTTGTGATGAAAATGAGCTTTCAGAAATTTCTTTACCTGCAGAATCCGGGGCTTGTCAGGACATCGAATATGACGGACAGGCAAAAGGAAAAAATAGTGAAGAAACATTTTACCAGGAACCAGGAAAAGTATCAATAAAAGTCTGTTTTGACTAATTTTTCCCGGCGCTGCTGAGACAAATCTTAACTCCGTTTTAAATCCTTCTTAATTCTCTCTTAATCAAGAAGACACGGTTATTTAATACTTTCATTAGCCACTTAAATCTGCAAATAATTATGAAAAGACAAACTGACTATTTACTTGTAACACTCTTTGTTTCAGGCCTTTTAATACTGACAGGATGTAAAAAGCTGGACCCGCCAACAGTTTCGACCGGCGCTGTTTCTGATGTGACACTGACAACAGCCAAAGCCGGAGGAAACATTCTTGATGACGGCGGTGCTGATGTGACGGCCCGGGGAGTTGTCTGGGGCACCCAGACTGAACCGACAACATCAGGCGACATGACATCTGACGGCACCGGATCCGGCGAGTTTACCAGCCAACTTTCAGGACTTGAAGAGGGCACCACGTACTATCTCAGGGCCTATGCCACGAACAGCGAGGGAACCGCTTATGGAGATGAGGTTACCTTCGCAACTGCTTCAACATCAACTGCATCGATAACCACTACGGCAGTAACCGCAGTTACGTTCACATCTGCAGTGACAGGCGGCAATATTACCAGTGACGGATTGGCGCCAGTTACTGCAAGAGGCGTTGCATATGGTACAGCTGCCAATCCAACCGTAGCAGGCAGCAAGACAACCGATGGATCAGGAGCCGGAACCTTTACAAGCAATCTTACAAATCTTGCAGAGGGTACTACATATTACGTAAGAGCCTATGCAACAAACAGCAGGGGGACGGCTTACGGGAACGAAGTCACGTTCAGCACGACTGCAGCAAGCACAGCCACACTGACAACAGCCGCACTCACAAATTTATCACTTACGGGAGTCACAACAGGTGGAAACATAACCGGTGACGGCGGGGCTGCCGTGACTGCCAGGGGCGTCGCCTACGGAACAGCTGCCAGTCCGACCGTCACAGGGACAAAAACAACCAACGGAAGCGGCACTGGTGCATATGTCAGCAGTATCACCGGACTTAGCCCGGGTACAGTTTACCATCTGAGAGCATATGCTACCAACAGCAAGGGCACTGTTTATGGCAATGAACTAACCTTTGTAACCCCTATTGCCGATATTGAAGGCAATGTATACAAGACAGTTCTCATCGGCACCCAGGTATGGATGGCTGAAAATCTCAAATCGACACGGTTCAACAACAATACTGTAATTCCTCAGGTAACTGACAGCGTCCAGTGGATGGCCCTTACAACTCCTGCGTACACCTGGTACCGCAACAAGGACGCCAATAAGACGAATGGGGCCCTTTACACATGGTTCACAGTTGCAGCAGGCAACCTTTGTCCGCAGGGCTGGCATGTTCCGACAAATGCAGAGTATCAGACAATGGAAGTTGCAGTTGGTGTTCCTGCCGACAGTGTCAATAACTGGGGATGGAGAGGGAACGGTGCTGGTACAAAGCTGAAAGATGCAGTTGCATGGGGAACAGGTCATGGCACCAATACAACAGGGTTCACTGCCATGCCATCAGGATATCGCGCGTGGGCCAATGGGGAATTCAGAGGTCTTGGCGAAATTGCATATTACTGGACTGCTTCAGACGATGCAGTAAACGGGCATGCTGATGTTGGATGGTATCGTCGTCTGGATGCAACATCTCCATGGATATACAAGGCAACAACCGGCAAAACCGGTGGCAAAAGTGTCAGGTGTATTAAAAATTAGGTAATACCGGGGTCGGACTTTGTGCTGGGGATAAAAGAAGTAAGGCTGCCTTTTGGGCAGCCTTACTGTTTTAAGCTGTTCTCACTCATTCGTCAGGCGGATCCTTCATCCGCGATCACGGATGCCTTCTCACCAGTCTCGATAAGCTCGATATTGATTCCCTGTGATGCAAACAGGAATGCGATATTATTGTTATTGAATGCCTCGCCGGGCTGCGGAGGTGCGAGCAGCCGCAGACCTTTCGAAGTTAATTCAGTTACCGTTCTGTTAATATTTTCACACCTGAAGCACAGGTGATGAAATCCTCCGTTATGAGCAACAAAGTTCAGAAGGGATTTATTGTCAGGAAGAGGTTCAATAAGCTTTACCGTGATGCTTCCTTCTTTCCTGAGAAAAGTAACTTTAACTTTCTGGTGAGTGTTGATTACTGTACTGGTCATCCTCTGATAACCGAAGACGTTATTCCAGTAGACAACAGATTCTTCAATATCCTTTACTGCAAAGCAGATATGATCAATTACCATCTGTCGGGCCGGCTTGTAACCTGATTTATATCCTTTTTGGCTGTGAGCTTTTCCTTCATCACCAGGTATACGAAGATCGAGTTGCCCACAAGATATCTTTTCCACATGCGGCCAGGTTCCTGGGCGAGCCTTACAAACCACTCCATTCCCATGTTCTGAACCCATTTCGGCGCTCTTTTGGTCAGTCCTGCAATTATGTCGAAGGTACCGCCTACACCCATAGTAAAGTTTACCTGCCGGAGTATGTTCTCATACTTGTACAGAAATTTTTCTTTTTTGGGTGAAGTTATTGCGACGAAAAGCAGATGAGCGCCGCTCTCAGCTATCTGCCGTGCCACGCTCTCTTCCTCATCCTCCCTGAAATATCCGTTCCTGTAACCTGCAATGATTTCCGGGCCATAGTTCCTTGTATATTTTTCGACGACTTTCTTCACCACATCTTCCTTTGCACCGAGAAAAAAGCACTTGTAGCCCTTTTCAGCCGAAAGTTTCACAAGTTCCTGCATCAGGTCTATTCCTGCCACCCTTCCGGGAAGTTTTTTTCCCAGGAAACGTGCAGCCCAGACTATGCTCTGACCATCAGCATTGATGATGTCGCATGAAAGAACACTTTCGAACAGGTCCCTGTCTTTCATCATCGACACCACTTTCCCTGCATTAATCACAACATGGTTGATATGTTCCCCAGACCTGATGGCCTGATCTACCCTGGCGATTGTTTCCTCCAGTGTGTGACAATCGACAGGTATCCCCATAAAATCTATCTTCATTGACTTGTTTTATAATCCCTTGTATACTCAACAATTGAGTTTACAATTCGTTCAGCAGTGTTTCCATCCCATAATTCGGGTCTGCTCGGGCTTCGTTCCAGGTGTATTGTCCTGTTATACTCTTCACGGATCCTGTTTAGATTGTTTCCCACAAGCACGCTTACCCCGCCATGCTCCCTCAGTGTAACAGGCCGTTCAGTGTTCCACCTAAGTGTCAGGCATGGCGTGCCCAGAACGCAACATTCCTCCTGTAAGCCGCCTGAGTCGGTGAAGACGATTTTAGCGCCCATGTTAAGCCGCAGCATTTCATGGTAATCCACAGGTTCGAGCAATATGAGGGACGGATGTGCCAGCACCTGGTCCCACAGATTCATGCTCTTAAGCTGCTTCAGCGCCCTTGGATGTATAGGCCATATCAAAGCCATATCCTGCCCTGCCTCATTCAGAAGGAACTCAACCAGAGGCTTGAACGTTTCCTCATGATCCACGTTAGATGGCCTGTGCAGGGTAATTATCCCGTAATTGTTGTCATAGAGCTCAGGATGTGACCCGTTCATACCTTTTACCAGGTTCTTTCCGACTATCTTCGAAAGCAGCATTGATGCCGAAATGTTCCTGTTTGCCTCAAGGGTATCGATCATTATGTTCCCGACAAAACGGATCTTCTCAGGAGGCGTCCCCTCTTTCAGAAGGTTGTCGACCGAAATGCGGTCGGGGGTAAGCAGAAGGTCTGAAAGCCTGTCTGTTACCAGCCTGTTAACTTCCTCAGGCATTGCAATATCGCCCGACCTCAGGCCAGCTTCGATATGGCAAACTTTCAGCCCAAGCCTTTTTGCGATAACTGAAACCGAGAGCGTCGCATTTACATCTCCCACGACAACTACCCAGTCCGGTTTATGCTGAAGCAGGACTTTTTCTACAGCTATCATCGTATTGCCAAGCTGCTCTGCATGACTGCCGGATCCGATCTCAAGATTTATATCAGGATCAGGAATCTGCAATCCCTTGAAGAATGCTTCTGACATTCTTATATCATAATGCTGCCCTGTGTGCACCAGTATGTGCCTGATCGTATTTTCAGCCTTTTTATTGTATTTTTCAATTGCCCTTATGAAAGGTGCAATTTTCATGAAGTTCGGACGCGCGCCCACTACTGATAAAATCTTCATAACCAATCGGAAACTTTTCTTCGATTAAATTAAAACCGTTATTATAAAGGTAATCAGTTTTATCATAGCAAACAATGAATTAACGACATCCTGCAGCATGATAAATATACATACTCATCGAATAGAACATCCATGCCTGTGCCCATCGCATATAGGGGATTCTCGATGAGAAGTACCTGTTAATCTGGTAATAGAAATAACCTTTTTCCGATTGCATGTTTTCAATAGTCCATTGCATAACCCTTTCCAGGAGCTCCTGCTTTTCCCTGAATCTATTGGTCTTTACAGCGGTAATGATGATCTGAGCTGAAGAATGAATATCAACAGGATAGATTGAATTATTATAATACTTTGGAATACCTTCAGCAGTGAAGAAGGTCCGGAAATAATAGTTCAGTCCTTTCTCAAGGTAATAATCGAATGAATGGTCACCCGTGTACCTTGCATAATCCGCAAGACATTCAAGATTGTAACCGGTATGAAAATTATCGATCCATTTGTGAAAGGAAGCTTTTCCATAGCTCCATGAGCCGTCTTCATTCTGGTTATCGCAACAGTATCTCACTGACCTGAGAGCAGTTTCTGCCAGGTGCTGCTCCCCTGTATGGTTGTAAACCCTTGCAAGCATCCTGCTGCCGAGCAATGAAGCGTTGTATACGACGCTATTGTCAAGGGGGGAATATGAAAATGCAAAATTGCCGTTCCGGTCGGAAGTGCGGTTCAGGTCCTCAAGGATGAAGTCGCATGCACTGCGTGCTGTTTGCAGGAGCCTTTCGTCGCCGGTTATCTCATATGCATCGATGAGAGAGCACCCTGTAAAAGTGGTTGCGACAACAGTAGGCGTATTTTCAGGCTGGAAGAATGCCCTGGCCTGCCAGTCGAAATTATAACCCCACGATGCTCCGCTCCATGAATTGCTCGCAAGCTCGAGAATCTTTTCAGTAAAGAAATGTATTTTCTCAAGGTACCGGGCCTCGCCTCCATATTTGTAAAGCCGGCAGTAGCCCGACAGAAAAAGGCCCAGGGCCTTTGGGTTATAACCTTTCTGCACACCTGTCAGAGGCCTGAGGTTAAGAGGCGATCTCTTGAAAAGCTGGATCCAGGCCAGCCTTGCATACCTGTTGTGCGAAAGCAACGGGACTGATCTGAATATTTTGCTGTTCAGCCCGTCATATGGATCATAGCCCCTGTAGCCCTCGTTTTCGCACCACACGGAAAGCTTTTCAAATGAATTCCGCACTGTATCTGTCAGTACATCATTCATGGCAGACTGATATCCTGCGGAAGCCCGGTGGACAGGCTGTCCAGAATCCTGAATGTGGTTACTGTTGTCAGGCAGGCAGACCTGAAGCTTAAAGGGCTGTCCACTCCCTTCACCAGGGCATCGAAGAATTTCTGAACCTCCTCCCTGTGCCCTTTCCCTTTTGAATCGAGCTTAATTGTTTTTCCATTGCGGTATAAAATGCCATCACGGAAATCGTTGATGACAGCACTGCTTCCGCCCCCTGACACTTCGATTCTTTCTTTTGCGAGTCCGCTATCACCATTTGCAAGGTACATCAGGTTGCCGACTGATCCGTTCCTGAATTTCACGACAACGGCAATATTGTCGTATGCAGCAATGGCTGAGCTGTCAGTCGTCACAGACTCCGCGAATACACTGACGGGTTCAGAGCCGGTGAGGAACTGCATCAGGTCTATGAAATGACAGACCTCACCGATTATCCTCCCCCCTCCTATTTCCGGATTCTGGATCCAGTGTTCCCCGGGTATGATGCCTGCATTGACCCTGATGTTTACCAACAGTGGTTCTGCAATCGTTTCAAACTCCGATCTTATTCTTTCTGCCACCGCTGAGAACCTTCTGTTAAAACCAACCATTACAGGCTTCCTGAAATTATTTCTTGCCTCCATAACCTGGGCAAGCTGTTCCATATTTATGGCAAGCGGCTTTTCGACAAAGACATTTTTCCTGGCTTCCAGGGCTTTCGCAACAAGCGATGCGTGTGATGCATGCGGGGTGGCAATGAATACGGTATTGATATTTTTATCATTCAGCACATCATCGATGTTCGTCGAGCAATAGTTGAAGCCGAATTTTGAAGCCACATTCTTCGAAGTGATTCCACGTGTTGTAACAACACCGTTCAGGGAGCCTCCCGAAGACCTGACAGCAGGAATGAGGTAGCTCTGGGCAAAGCTCCCCGCCCCTATAAAACCTGTGCTCACGCTTCCGGACGGATCGTTCTTGAGGTTAACAAGGCTTCTTTCCTTGCCATTCGAAGGTGCATATCTGAGCAGTATTCCGCTGCTGAATTCTTTTGTTTTCCCGAGAACGATATCATAGGCTTTCTCCGCATCTGAAATATCGAACACATGCGTAATCAGCGGCTTCACGTTGATAACTTTCATTGAAAGCATTCCCAGGAAGGCTTCCATATTCCTTTGTTCCGTCCATCTTACATACGGGTAGGGGTAATCGTGACCTCCTTCCTCGTAGGAAGGATCGTACCTGCCGGGCCCGTAAGAACAAGACATAATCAGCTCGAGCTCTTTCCGGTAGAAATAAGGATCACGATGAAGCTCCATCCCAACGGCACCGACTATCACTATTTTGGCTTTCTTCCGTGCTATCGAAGCTGCAAGCTCCACTGGATCGTTCGACTGTGTTGCGGCAGTTATAATGACACTGTCAAATCCGTATCCGTCTGAGAAATCAAGGCATGATGAGACAATGTTGGCATCATCCCTGCGCATGGCAATAACTCCTGCATTTTCCTGTGCTGTTTTTACAAGCTTTTCATTCAGGTCTATCCCGAACACCATGCAGCCGTTGGCCTTCAGAAGCTGACAGGTTATCTGCCCAAGAAGGCCCAGCCCTATTACCGCAACTTTTTCACCCAGGTTGGGCGATGCCTGCCTTATTCCCTGCAGGGCTATTGATCCGACAGTTGTAAAAGCTGCTTCTTCGGATGAAACATTGTCGGGGATCCTGGCCACAAGATTTTGCGGAACAGATATTACAGCTGCATGTGAAGCATAATCCTGGCCTGCACATGCTACCCTGTCGCCAGGCCTGAAAAGACCGTTTTTATCCAGTGAAGCTTTCACAACACCGGCGCTGCTGTAGCCTAGCGCCTTAAGGGAATCGAGCTTTGTGCGGACCTTGTTCAGAGTGGCCGTAATCCCTTCTTTCTTAATGTTCTTGATTACCTGTGCAACCAGATCTGGCCTTTCCTTTGCCTTGCCAAGCAGGTTTGCCTGTGCTATTTTCACAGTACCCCGTTCCGTACCTGCACTGATAAGTGAGAATTCATTACCGACAAGAACCATTCCGGCCGATATTGCCGGTGCCGGTATCTCATCAACATACATCTCACCCGATTTGAAATTCTGTATAAGCTGTTTCATCTGTTATTTTATTAAAAGCGGAATTTTTCCAAATATTGTTTTGAATGGCTCCTTCACCTGCTCGAACAGGACATCCATGTTGAGGTTCGTCGAGTCAAAAAGCTCGGAAGGGTTTTCCACAAGGGAGTAATTTGAGTAGTAAACTTTTATTGTACCCGGTAATACCTGCTTGACCTGGATAAAATTGACCCTGTCGAAGAGCTTATGATGTCTCCCGAAAATAAGTGCTGTGAGGGATATTTTTTTGTTGTTCTTGTCGATGACAAATTCCCCGAGCCTCCCTTCGGTTATTTCGAAGCTTTCGAGATAACCCATGCTGTTAAAGTTCGGATTTATCAGGTCTTCAGTGTCGTACCTGATGAAAGGTGTGGCATAATTATCAAAGCTTGTTCCGACAAGATGATAGAGGTTATCTTTCTTCACAGCTTCGGTATAACCATACGAAAGGAAAGGAACATACAGGTATTTCTCGTACAGTTCACCGGCAAGGATCACTCCTTCGGTGTGACCATACCAGGAGATGGTGTTCTTTGTAAGGATGCCTTCAATATAATCCCTGAAATGCGGTGAAGGAAATTCCGAACCGAACATTATCCCTTTTATGTGCTTCCTGAGAAAATCAAGAAGAAAAGGCGCATTGAGCGATACTTCCTTGAGAAAATTGTAAATGGCGCTCGGATATCCGTGAATATATTCTGTATTGTATTTTTTGAAAACCCTGAGAAGCTCCAGGTAATCTTTGGTTGTGAATGAATAATATGAATTGATCAGGAACTCGTTCTGGTTATACCTGTACTTATAAATATTGACAAGGTTTCTGCCACGAATGGTGATCTTTGTACTCGTGGGCTTATAGCCTATCCTTTTCCACATGTAATGCATGTGCGACCACTCCCGGGAGTAGAAATTGTTTTCCAGGAAAAATGTAAGCGGAGAACCTGAAGTGCCTCCGGTATTGAATTGTTTCAGTCCGTGCTTCATCACGGTTCTCTTTTCAACGGGCATTTCTCTCAGTGCGGCTTTGGTTATAAGCGGCAGGTTTGAGATATCATCGAGACTCTTTATTATATCGGGTGAAAATTCACTGTTGTCAGTGAAGTTCCTGTAGAAAGAGCTGTTTTTCCTGAAATGTGAATATATCCGGTTGAACCCGGAAATAATGTAATTGAATTTTATCTGGCCATCGGCATGCATCATGCTTTCAGCGCGCTTGTAGTAATCAGAGTATTCACTTCCGAGCCTTAATCTGAAAGGAATATAATTCAGCAGCACACCTGCAGTCGGAGGTATTTTCTCGGTAAGTATCTTACCGCTCCCGATGATATCCACCTGGGACCGGGTGTTCAGGACTGATTCAAGTATGCTGCTGTAGAACATCCGGTATTCCCTGGTAAGATCCTCAACCGCGATGTTTTCATTTTGATGAAGGCCGTTGATTACTGAGATCAAGGTCTTCTCAAGGTCATCATAATCCCTGTTCCGGAAAAGAATTGTTTCAGCTGGCCGGGGTATCACATCCGAGGCGATTATGGGCTTGCCGAGAAGGATGGCTTCCCTGACTGTAAGGGCATCCCCGTCTGTGTTCGTAGGCCTGAGTATAATATCAGAGAAGGTAATGAGCCTCACGAATGAGAGCTGTTCATTCATCAGCATGAAATGATTGTGGAAACTGCCGGAAGCTATCTCCTCCTGGTACTTTTCGAAGAGATCACGGTTTTTTTCAAGGGATGAAACATTGTAAATAAAGCTTACCGGAAAACCTTTTACTGTCAGCCTGCGTGCCGCTTCAATGCACATGTCGAGGCCATAAAGATCATGGGATTCAAAGTACTTCAGCTGGTATGCATTAGCACTTATGATTATACGCCCGCTTTGTTTCTCTGATTGGATCCAATCGGTTATATTCCCCGGAAGTTCTGGTTCATCTTTCATTGACGGAGGTAAGAAAGCTGATTTCACCACGCTCCTGTTCCTGTTGATCTTAACCCTGTCGAGAATGAATGAATTCACAACGATAACTTTATGAGCCATGGAGTAAAATAAGGAGTCAATAAAATTCAGAAAGGTCCTGTTGGCATACGGATAACCATGAACAGTCAGAACTATTTTTTTCCTGAACAGCCTCCCCATAATCACATGAAAAATAAACAGCTGCCTTTTCCCGCTGTGTATGTACACAATGTCCGACTGCCTGACTTTTTTAAGATAGCTCACAAGATTATATGTCCTCAGATTGAAATAGTTTTCTTTGATAATGTGTGATTCATCGACAAAATCAAGGTTGAAGTCCTTGTCAATAAGGCTGCAAAGTCTCTTGATGTGGATACTCACACCTCCCACCGGAGGGGGCAGTGGACCGATAAACAGCACATTACTTTTGTCCTTTGATTTCATCTGTTATAATAGACAAGAGGCTGTATATTCAATTTTCTTCTCATTCCGCCAATTGAGCACTGGAGCTGGTCAAGACCATAATTCAAGTTGATTTCTATGGCCATGATCCTGTCCTCGAGAAGAGCAATATCCCAGGCAACATCAGGAAATTCAGGTGCGCATGCGACGTATCCCAGAACTTTCTCTTTTATGTTTTCAAAATCAGCAATCCTGAAATTTTTGAATGAAAAGCCTGTATCTGGATGACTTGCAAATTTCTCCGGATCGTGAAGGAGGCATGCCTGCTCGTTAATTTTGCCGGTATTTATGTCGACTGGTGAAAAGACCCCTCCAAAAGAGCTGTTGTCGACAAATGAACCGTTTCTCCCCATACGAAGCACAACGGCAACTATCCTTGGAGTGTTATTGAAATACTGTGTTATTATCCTGAGAGTATTGACAGAAAAAGGATATATCTTCTTCAGATCGCTTCTCTGCACTATACCTTCCTGTACAACATAAGTATTCCCTTCTGTAATATTTTGCAGAAGCCCGGCATAAAGGAAATCATCGTTTATGAACAGCTCATCCTCAAACCTTTCAATTTTAATTATACCCTTACCACCCCTTCCGCCATCTGGCTTGATGAACCATGCCTTTCCACCCGAGCGCAGAAGTATCTTCTTGAAATCATCATAATTAATCCTGCTTCCACCGGAATCATGGATTATTCCATTTCTGATCGTCCCGACGATAGCAGGCGTTGCTATCTTCCTGGATTTAAAGAATTCATTCATCCTGATTTTGCTGTCTGTAAGATTTATATGTTCATCCCTGTAAAGTGAAGGCATATAAAAATTATAGAAGTAATAAGGAGGAATGTAATCCAGCAGCTCGTCACCGCTAAGATCTTTCTCGTACAATCTATACCGGAAATAATAGGCTGGATCGCATTGCCAGTAATCCTTTATAAGGGAAAGCTCATCCCTTACCCTGTCCCTGTGCTTGAAATTCTTTTTAACAAGGTAGCCGGCAAATCCTGATCTGTAGTTGTGATCAGCAATTTTGCTGTACGTAAAATAGAGGAAATTGTTCCTTTTTACTTTTTTGCGTAAATCATCCAATATCATATTGTTCGAGAATTTTATCGGCGAAATTTGAAGTGTAATTATTGAGTCCGGAAATAATTTCATTGTAGTTCTCGAACAGATCGACCGTTTTGGCAAAAAGGTCATCGGATGAATCGCGTTTGTAAGTTATTGTACCTGCCGGTCGCGGAACGGCATCTGATGTGATGACGGGCGTCTTAAGGAAAAGAGCTTCCCTTATTGACAGTGCATCACCGTCGGTTTTTGTCGGTCGAAGCAGCAGGTTCACCCTCTTGAGAAGGGGCCACATATCCATGGGTGAACTTTCTATCCACATGAAATGATCTTCAAGGTTCTTTTCCCTGATGTATCCCTTTAACCTGTCGGTAAATTGCCTGCTTTCTTTCGGCTGATGCAAACCGAGCACGATCAGTAT
Organism: Bacteroidales bacterium; assembly: GCA_035299385.1. Classification (GTDB taxonomy): domain Bacteria; phylum Bacteroidota; class Bacteroidia; order Bacteroidales; family VadinHA17; genus LD21. The sequence goes on from DATGWQ010000076.1 coordinate 55,180, forward strand.
CATACCGGTATCCCTTCCGCTCTCATTCATCCTCACCCCCAGCTCGACTGCATCACCGAATCCGTACAGGTCATTGTACCTTTCATTGATTATTACGAATCCGTTGACGAGGATTTTGAATGTTCTTCTCTGAACAAAACTCTCAATAGCTCCTTCGACGTTTTTTGAGACAGATGGTTTAGATTCGGCCGGAGGTATGAAAGCAGGTATCTCGACAGCCCTGTAACGCAGCTTTTCTGGCACATTGACCGAGTCCCCTTCCCTCACACAGATTATCGTGTCAAACCCCCTCATTGCAAAGTAACCTCTGTGCGACTTCATCCTGCCGGTGATTGATCCATGGATGGTCAGTATGAATTTTGTTTTTTTTGAAAAGAGCGGCCTCCATAAGGAAACATAAAACTTCGGAAGAAAATTACTTACATGGAAATGGATGATGTCAAAACGTTTATGGAACATCAGGTATACCGGCAATGACAGATATTTCAGGAATTTAAGGATCTTCCAGTTAATCTTTTTGTTGCTGAGCTGAGTGTCAAACTTCACAGGCTGATAGCCAAGGCTGACAAGATGATCGCACAGCCTCTTGACACTCACGCTCACTCCGCCGATAAAAGGAGGAAACGGGCTTACCTCTAGTATCCTTTTCATTTTATTGATTCCTCCGCAATTACGGATTGTTTAATACGATCAGGGCTGGTCAGTTTACGGTAAAGGTCATTAAACTCCGCTCCCATCTTTTCGATTGAAAAATATTGTTCTATCCTTTCCTTTCCCCTGGCACCCATCCTGGACGCAAGCTCTTTGTCATTCAATAGTTTTTCGATGAGGCGTATGACCTCATACCGGTCCCTCCCGGTGCAATATCCCGTTTCACCGTCAATGATCAGTTCACGGCTGCCGCCTTCTGTATCTGTTGCGATAACAGGTTTGCCAAGAGCCATATATTCAATGATGGAATTTGATATGCCCTCTTTTTTCGTACAGAGCAACCCTATATCAGCTGCAGCAACTATATTCTCGACATCTCTGCGCCTCCCCGCAAGGATAATGTTTGATATTTTCCCGCTTTTGATTCGTTCTGTGATTCTTCCGAAATCCGGTCCGTCGCCGACAGCGACAAAACTTAAATCTTTTCTCTTGTTGAGCATGCCTGAGGCGACATCCACAAAAAGGTCATAATCCTTGAATGATGAAAATGAAGCAACCATCACCACCATATACTTTGTTGTAACGCCGAGCTCTTTCCTTGTTTGATCTGCGGCAGAGCTACTGTTGAATCTTGACAATCTCACACCATTGTAAATCACCCTGGATTTCGGGGAGCGGATGCGGTAAGATTCAAGTCCTGCATAGGAATTTGACAGTATGATATCAGAAAATAACAGGTTAGTGCGGAGCAGGGCTGCATACCCGGAAAATGATCCATAGCTCCTGCTCGAATCCGCTATAAGGCTGGAAACCAGGGGTATTCCAAATATAACTTTTGAAGGAATGGCATAGAATGTAGCCATCTTGCCCCAGGCATGGATAAGGTCGGGCCTGAATGACCGGCAAACCTTCATGAACCTCAGGAACAATGACGGGTCATACTTCAATCCCTTCCGTTTCAGCACTGTAATATCCACCCCTATGTCGCGGACTTCCTCATAATGTATCTGATCCTCTGTGAGTACAAGGTTTATCTCATATCTTTCAGGCTGATTTATAAGGTATCTCATCAGCTCGACTGACCTGCGCTCCTTCCCGCCGGCGTGCAATGATTCAAGGAAGAAAAGAATTCTCATCAATCTTCAGGATTTATCTGTGCGAGTGATTGCCTCATCAACCGCCTGTTCCGTATAAAATTTTTCCATTGTTCCTTTACTGAAAAAGTCCATTTCAGGCCGTCAATCACAATCAGGTCATCACATACATTCAGGGTATGTATATTATGGATGCCATTCTCCTGCATGTTCCTGCGGTTTACCCTGATTGTCATGTATGGTTCTTCCGAAAAACGCTTTTCATCGAGGGCCGTTATGCGGTTCAGTGTTATCGATTCACCATACTCAACGGCACAGTTTTGTGCAGGCCTGTAGATATTTCCGTCAACTTCGATGAAGTCGCCTGCAGCCCTGGTCCCGTTAAGGCCGTTTCTGACCGGGTTGCCACGATGTGGAATATACGGTCCTGTGATGCTTTCGGAAACAAAGATGTGAAGCTTGTAATCACGCCGTCTTTCAAATACTGAGCCGAAAAGCCAGTACTTATCCTCGAACTTCAGGATTGCCGGATCATAAAGATTCGCGTCCATGATATCTCCCAGGTGAATAAGTGTCTTCAAAACAGGATCGAACCGGTAACATGAAAGCTTCCCGCTGCGCACTGATTCAGGGAAGATGTAGATACGATCATCTTCCCTGAAAATAAAAGGAAAGGAAAGATGGCTCCCGGTGTCGAGCAAAACTTTAATATTTGTTATATTCAATTCCCTGTCAAGGGTCATCAGGGAAATATTTCCATAATGCTCATTTATGAGGAAATCTTCAAACAGGATCAGTATTTCACCATCGGTCCCCTTGATTATGAAAGGGTCAGCATAGAAATGATCTGAAGAAGCGGGCTGTATCCATTTAAAGTCCTGCCTGAAATTCCGGGTCCTTATCATTTCCCTTATATCCCCCCGTGCCAGTCCTATGATCCACTGCTTGAAGTACAGCTTCTTTATGTAATCTGATTTTTCCATATCTGAGCTCAGTAAAAATCCTGTTTATTTCATTCACTTTTCTTTCATTCATGGCATGGTGCTCTTCGATGTATTTCAGGGCCCGTGAAGGGAATTCACTACCGCACGAGAATTCATTCAATGCCCTGGCAAGCTTATCGATGTCGCCGTGTGCAATCACACCAAGGGATTCCTTTTGTATCACCGATCCCGGATCAACGATCAGTGAATAGACCGGAATTCCACATGCCCATGCTTCAATGAAGACATTCGGAAACCCTTCGGAAGGCGATGTGCTGATGAGCGCTTTGGATTGTGAAATCTCCTTAAGAGTCCGTGCGTGTGGCAGTTCACCCATCAGGCGGACGTTGGGAAATGTCTTAAGCTTGTCATAGTAATGATGCCCGAACTTGTCACGTGGCGCGCCGATTATTTTGAAAGTGTGGTTTGGCAGTTTCTTTATTATTTCATAGAAAAAAGGGAAGCCTTTTCTCTTGTCAAGCCAGCCAACATATGTAAAATCTTCATATTGCATGCCGTTAGGCCCGGGGATGGCAGACATGTCAATTATGTTGTAAAGTATTACCGGTTTGATGTTTTTCTTAAGCAATACATCTCGCTGACCCGAGTGCTGTACAAGCACAAGGTCAGCATGCCGCAGAAGCCACGGATAAACAAGCTCGATCAGTAGCCCGCTGAAAAACCACCACAGGGTGGCCGGCTTTGCCATATAAAAGCTCTTGAACCGTTCCCTGAAACTCATGGCATCCAAATCCGAAGCCATGTGTATCACGAATTTGCCTTTCACTTTCCTGGCAACCCAGTAAGCTATTATATGCCTGAAATCGCGTATCCTGCAATAGTAGATATCAGCTTTCTGATTTTTCAGTGTCGAATACAACCCCGGTATCCTGTGTGTTACTGTCCTCAGGATCTTCTTCCCCTTATTCCAGTCTTTCACGGTAAAGACCTTTATTCCTTCAGGAGTTATGAATTCTTCATTCGTTGCATAATCCACAACAACAACTTCATGACCGCATTTTGCAAGAGCTCTGGCAATGAAGGCAATCTGAAGCTCTCCGCCGCCGTCTGTCTTGCCTTTGAGAGCATTAGCCACGTTTCCCCAAAAACAAATTTTCATACTATTATTTTGAACTTTTATCAGAGATATCTGTGAAAAGGATTGTAAAACAGATCAACAATGTTTCTCCTGAATTTCCTGTTTCTCAGATGCTTTGAAACGGTCTTCTCATAGGAGTCGGTGAAAATGTCTTCTTTCAGATGTATGAACCTGTCGAAAGGAGTCGACCTCATCTGAACAATGAAATCAGCCATGAAGACGAACTTCCTTATTTCATATTCCATTGTTTCGAGGTCCAGGGCGAGTCCCCACGATATCCTGTTCCAGGGCATAAGCCTTTTCGAGAATGAGGAAAGGGGTTTGCCTTCCTCATCAAAGAATGAAGGGGTATTCCTGAAAGATGGCATAATAAAGTTTCCAAGGCCATAAGCAATGATCCCTTTACCATATTTTTCCACAGCCTGGGGTGCATGTGAATGGCTGCCTATCACCGCATCAGCTCCTGCGTCGATCATCTTCCGGGCTGTCTTGACCTGTCCGGGCGAAGGATACGAGGATTCGGGCATGCCCCAATGAACATGCACTATCAGCCTGTCTGATTTATCCCTTGCAGATCTTATTCGCTCGATTATCTCCTCTTTATCGAGCAGATCAACATAATTGAAATCGTCAAATTCCACGAGCGGTGTCGTCATTTCGGCAATTACCGACATGCAAGAAATGTTATGATCTTTAAATTTGAGAATTAAGGGGTTATGTGTCGAATCGGCAGGTAAATTGATCCCGAAATAACCTGCACCCGTTTTCCCGATTTCGGATATTGTGGAATTGAGTCCGGCAATACCATAATCGAGTATATGGTTGTTGGCAAGATTTACCGCAAGCAGTTTTGACCCGAAGATTTTTTCAAGATGATTTGAGGGCACACGCAGGCTGACCTTTCCTGAAACAGGTTTCTCTGACCGTGTTACAGGACACTCGAGATTAATAACCACGGGAAGGTTATTTTTGAATCTGAAAGGTTTGTAAGGGATCACATCCCCAAGGAACAGTATGCTGCTCTCTTCATTCATAGAGGCTATTTTAAGGCAAAATCCAGGGTCGCTTCCTTTGAAGCAAGCAAATTGTATTTATGTGCGGCTTCCGTCAATGTAACCGAAGTGATGCTGTTATATGTAAGAAGAACAAAAAAAGACTCAAGTAGTTCATAAAGTTTTTCCACTGCTTCACTGTCAGCCCTGTAGATGGAACAATCGGGCATGAGCTCGCTCGAATGGAACATCATTACCATAAAAGGCAGATTAAGGTATTGAGCTTCCTTCAGCAGATCCTCCAGCTGTTGGTACGTCATCCAGGGATACGGTCTGAGCCATACAGGCTGGTACCTGAAGAAGAGGCTTCTGAATGATCTTAATATGAAGCTGTTATTGACATTACTGAAATAAAAATCGGATAACCTGTCGTTTCGTTTTAACGGAAATTTCGTGGGCAATATGGTCACCGGGATCTCGAGCAGTGATTTACTGCCGAAGGTGTAATTATACGGGGAGGGTCGCTTTTTCATGAAATCGGGCCCGCCGCCTGAGCCGGGCACACCTTTGAATGCCGCCCAGCTGATATACGGCGTAACCGAAGAATCGACAAGGTATTCGTTATTCGCCAGGGCTCTCGCAACGTTTTCGTTGAAGCCATACCGTCCGGACCTGAATGAAGTGGGCCGTCTGCCGAAAGCTGTCCCGATCTGGTCCGTAAGATAACGGAGCTTGTTGGCAAGCAGGTCCTCGGGAAGCTCGCTCGCAAAGGCGTGATTTTTGTCATTGTACCTGAAACCTTCCCTGTTCAGGAAAGGAGGCGTAGTCCATGAATGAAGGTGCGCTCCTATCTCGGCTTCATCGCTATCGATATAATCGGAGAAGATTTCCCGGGCAAATGAGTCCTCGCATATCTCAGAGGTTACAAGATAAGTTGGCTTAATGCCGTATCTCCTGCAAAGTTCCTGGAAACGGGGAACCGCTCTCAGGTTTTCAACAGTGAGCCCGCGGCCATGATCCCACTGATTGTCCGCTTCAGTGTCAATTGTCATTATAAAGTTCATGGAAGTATCCTGTTATAGTTTGTATAATGAATCAACAAATGGAATTATTCTTTTTGCCTGGTAATTGTAGTTGAATACGGTATCGGCAAGTATCGTTCCCTGCCTGGCTGTTGAGAGCGCATTATCATAGTGGTCCAGGACCATATCGAGCTTCTCCGCCAGCTTTTCCTTGTTTCCGGGCTCTACCAGGAAAGCATGCTTGCCATCCTCCAGATATTCCGAGATTTCACCGACGTTGACGGATATCACGGGTTTTCCGGAAGCCAGGTATTCCGTCAGCTTGGATGGGAAAGAAGCATTGGTGTTTGCATCATTCGTCCTTACCATTACCAGCACTTTAGAATTGACCATGTACCTGATCACTTCTTCCCTCTCCATATAATCCAGAAGGTGGACCCTCTCGCCTACGCCAAGATCACTGATAAGCTGTCTTATCTTGTCTCTTTCGTTGTTGTAATTCGGCCCTCCAAGAACGAGGTTCAGTCCGGGATACCTGTCCTTGATCGCTGAAAATGCCTGGATGAGCACGTCAATGTTATCACGGTAAAATGACAACATACCGAAATAACCGACATAGGGAAAGGGAAACGGACATTCAGAATTTATCCTGAATCTTGCAGGATCGACAGTGCTCGGAAGCAGGAGAAGGCGGTGTAAAGGATATCCCAGCCTGGTATGAAAATCTATCAGAAATTTCGAGATGCAAAGGATGCCATCAGTCATGGGCAATTCAAGTCGGAGTATCAGCTTCCCGTATACCCTGTTCAAACGGCCTTTCTGGAATCCCCTCAAAGGGTGCTCACTTACTTCCTGGATCAGCACCGATCTTGTCATGATTTTCAGGTACCATGCCAGCAGAAAGGTTCCGGGGAGCATAGTGTAAACTATTATGGCCCGGATCTTCTCGTCTTTGTTCAGTTTTCTTACCAGTGATGCTGTACGGTAAAATTTCATCACTTTCTTCCAGTTACGCCTGAAGAAATTGGGGTTCCTCTCCTTTTGTGCGAAAGGCCTGTAAAATTTAATCCCGTTCAATTCTCCAGCGGCTTCCGGCAGGTAATCATTCCTGAAGCATATTATATGCACTTTCCTGCCATTCTCAGTAAGTCCTTTTGCATAGCTGTGGACCCTGTTTGTCGACGCTTCTCCCTGTGGAAAAGTGAACAGGTCTCCGAATATCACATACGACATATCAAAAATTATTATTCTGGTTCAATGATGTTTCGAGTGCCGGTATTCTCCCTGTTTCAGGTTCTTCATCAAGATGCGGTTCAAAAAGAGCCAGCATCCAGAAGCACATGAAAAATGGAATGAAAACGATGGAATAACTTATCGAAATACCAATTATGATGAGGAAAAGCAAAAACTTTCCCCGGTATTTGAAAATGCGTGCAAACATGAATGAGCTCTGGATCGACAGCACCAGGAACGGAATAATGCCCACAAGCCCGAACTGGGCCATCAGGTTGCCGATCCCGGAAATAGGCGATATTCTCGATCCCATTCTCCTGGTCCATGACCTTTCCGAATGTGCCGCCAGGCCCAGGACAGGATTATTTTTGAAATCCACCATCGTTATGAGGAAAGAAGTGAACCTCTGGGGTGTTGCCGGATTCTCCCTGGCATAAGCCTCGCTCACGATATAATCTATATCAGTTTCATTCATCAGCTTGACAATCTTGTCTTTCATGAATGGCAGCGAGAACACGATTATCACAACTGCGATCACCACCGGGGCCATGAGAAGTATTTTTTTAATATCCTTGTTGAAGAAATAAAATGAAAGGATCAGGATCATTATCACATACCCGGTGGTCGACAGGGTCGAAAGAAGAGCAGCCATGAGAACGATGAACCTCTTTTTCCGGTCGGCGTCATCCTTTACCATAAAAAGGTTTATGAACAAACCGATGGCCAGGTAGCTGGCATAGCTTCCTGGTTCCCAGGCAAACCCGCAATTCCTGGCAATCGTATGTTCATTTATAAGCGTGGTTTCATATGGCTGTATCGAATAGACGACAATGCTCAGCCCGTTACCCGACACATAGGATATATCCTGCAGGAACGAGAGACGAGAAAAAATATTGAAAAGGAAATCGCCTCCGGCCGCCACCTGTATCCCCCACAGGAATAATGACAGGATGGCGAAGTAGTACAGTATCTTCTCATAGATGAAAAAGATATCGAGCTTCAGCACACGTATGGCAACATATGCTGTGAAGAACAGGAAATAATATGTCAGCACGAATGTCGGCTGTATGTCATAAAATTTTATGGATATCGCAAGAAAATAAAGCAGGAAGATGAAAAGCAGTGCATAGAATTCCTTGGTAATGTACAATTTCCATTTGAATGCCATTATTCCGCTGAAAATGACCGGAAGAAGAACCCCGATCGGATTTTCAGTGATCAGGGGACTTTCGAAGAACCTGATCGCCCTTGCTGCATAAAACATCAGCATCAGGACATACGCATATTCGAGAGGGCCGGTTTCGACCTTTCTGTCAGTGTGGGTTAGTGAAGAGACCATTATATCTTATTAGTTTGCAGCTGCAAGGGGTTCAGTTTTTTTTTCTGCAGGAAATTCCTCAGACTCCCTGATGAGCCTCATTGACAACCGGCGGTAGAACCAGTACATACTGCCAAGATAAGTCACTCCCGAAAGGATACGCGTGTACGCTGCACCTGTCTCGCCGAAAAGGGGGATCAGAGTGAAATTGCAGACGAATATTACAATGCCCACAACAATTGCACTGTTCCTTAATGCCTTTCCCTTCCCGTGAGCTCCGAGGAAACGGTTATAGTAATCACCCATGCCGTTGGCCATTATACCTATACTTCCTATTATTGTGAGTATAATCACAGGGTGAAACTCCTTTCCGTAAAAAATATTGATGAACGGACCGACGAGCAGCCAGCACAGGAGCAATGCGGAAACGGAAACTCCAATGGTAACCAGGGTCAGCCTTCTTTCAATCTTTTTCTTTGTTGAAAATTCTTTATAATGTGTTGTGGCAATGACGTTCGGAATGAAGTTTAGCGGCTCGGAGATGGTCATTGCGAGGGCAAAATATCCCACACCCGCATTATTGACACCGAAATAGCTGATCAACATTCCCGAAAGAGAAGCCATAGCAACATTGAAAATTGTACCTATATAGACATTGAATCCATAGATTTTGTTGAAATGCCAAATTTCCCTGAGCCTTTCCCTGTAATTCCTGAACGACGGATTGACCTTGTACAGGATATAAAGGAACCCTCCTATATGCGTCAGCAGGAACAAAAGCCACATTATTTTCAGTCTGTCGCCTGAATATCCCCTGAACAGGAAATATAATGCAAGAGTAGCAGCAAAAAAGAATATTTTGGGGTAAAGACGGCTCTTTGCAAGAAGGCTGATCTTATTGTCGGCCTGGAACAGTGTTTCGAAATAATTCATCAGGAGGAAGATCCACGAGAATGGGATTATGAAAAGCAAAACCGACCTCAATCCTTTTTCAGAGATGTTGGGATCAACAAATGCATATATGACGATAGCTACCGCGACTATGGCAAACAGACCTGCCGAGACAAGCAGCATCGATCCGTACAGCTCTCTTGTTTTTTGCCCGTCCGAATTCAGCACAATAGCCCTGTTGCCGGCCTGTAAAAAGCCGAAATTAAAAAGGGTCATTGCAAGGCTGAATACATAAAGAAGGAATTTGAAGTCGCCGAAAGCAACAGGCCCCAGGAACCTTGTGATGAATATGTTTGAAACTACCGAAAGCGGTATTATCACAATGTTTACCGCAAACAATGACATAACCTGCCTTAGACGCGGATAATTCGTGTACAGCCTCTCAACCCACCTGAACATCTGAACTGAATTTGTTTATGAAAATGTTAAACAACTGATTGACAGCTTATTTGTAATGAATCTAAATTATTTAGCCTGTGTACGAAAATTTAGATTAGGTCGTTATTAAATAGTTGTTTATCAAAGAAATTTAGTATTTCGTCAAAAATATAAACTAAATGAAGAAAATCGCTATCATCATACTACTGGCAATTTCAACTGTTGCTTCAGCCACATCCTGGTACATTTCACCTTCAGGAAACGATAATAATAACGGAACAATTGCTTCACCATTTTTCACACTCAATAAGGCCTGGTCCGTTGTACAGCCCGGTGATATCATTTATGCACGCGGGGGCGTATACAAGTTTGACCAGAGGCAGAATCTCACCGGTAAAAACGGAACATCCTCATCGAACATAAAAATATGGGCTTATGAAAATGAAAAACCTGTTTTCACCAAAAGTTCTTCCTTCGTCACTCCCTCCTGGCCCGTATCCCTTATTTATGTCAAAGCAAATTTCATTCATCTTAAAGGCATCGAGGTTTCCGGCTTCACCCAGAAAACATCTACAATATGGTACGGCATAGCTGTCCAGGGTTCAAATTACGATATATTCGAGCAGATCAGCAGCCATCATAATGGCCATGGAATGGTTATCCGGGATGAATCCAACCATAACCTGGTCCTTAACAGTGATTTCCACCATAATGCCGATCCTTTGACAAGCGGCGATGCTTACGGCAATGCCGACGGGCTTGAAATTGGATATCAGAGTTCATCGATGGAAAATACTGTAAGGGGCTGCAGGATATGGATGAATTCCGACGACGGTATCGATCTCTGGGACAACAACGGCAATGTCATTATTGACAGGTGCTGGTCATGGAAGAACGGGTACCGCGAGGACGGCAGAACCGCAGGCGGTGATGGCGGTGGTTTTAAATTCGGCAAAACCTCGACTCAAAATGGTTCATCATTCAAGAGAACCGTTACCAACTGCATTTCAGTGTACAACAGGAACAAAGGATTCAACCAGAACGGTGCAAACGTCAAGTTTTACTTCTATAACAATCTTTCTTACAAGAACGTTGACGGATTTGTTTTCTACGATTATAACCTTGCCAACGTATTCAGGAACAATATTTGCTTCGGCAATACGACTGAGGACTGGACCGGTACGTATTCAAACTCCACAAGAGACCATAACTCTTACGATCCCGCATTCTCACCGACCGGTCCGGTTGCCTCAGCGTCAGATTTTTTAAGTGTCGATACGACCGGTATTTCCGGGCTCAGGAAAGCATCCGGTGATCTTCCCAACCTTGATTTTATGAAACTTGCCGCAGGTTCCGACCTTATCGACGCAGGTGTAAATACCGGAATGATGTATGCAGGCAATGCCCCGGACCTCGGGCCATTTGAATCAGGAAATGCTGTTGCTGCGGCACCGCAGGTCTCAGAACAGCCAAAACCCGAGACGGCATCCGCCGAAATCCCGGTGATAACCGGCAGCGAACAGGTTTCACTGTCTCCATATCCTGCTAAAGATGTCATTTCCATAAAAAATTTCGTACAGGGCAACACGGCTGCAGTACTTAAGCTATTCGATTTTTCAGGCAAGGTCTGCCAGGAATCTCCTATTGCAAACACATCGTCTCCGCAAATTGCCCTTAATGTGAACCCGGGTTGCTATATAGCCAGGATCATGACGGGCGATGAAGTGAAGTACGTTCAAAAAGTAATTATTGTGAAATAAAAACTGAAGAGAAATTAGGTATAACCATAAGCTAACCTGACCTATGAAAAGAATATTAACTGCTATACTCTTCCTGGCATCGCTATGTCTTAATGCAGCTACATATTACGTCGCTCCCGGTGGCAGCGACACCAACCCGGGCACCGTCACAGCCCCCTGGAAAACATGGCAGAAAGCCTTCAGCTCCCTTTCCCCCGGCGATATCCTCTACGTAAGAGGCGGCACTTATACTGGAATGTATGATTCCGGTCATGGTGTAAGTATATCAGGCATCAACGGAAGCTCCTCTGCAGTAATAACAGTAACTGCATATCCGGGTGAAATTCCTGTGCTGGACTGCTCATCCCTTTCATCTTCAGCAGGGGTAAATTTCGGGATTCTCATGAGAAACTGCAATTACTGGAATATTAAAGGAATTACCGTGAAGAATGTCCGTGAGTACAACAATCTGAGCCAGTCGTCCGGAGGTTCGCCGGTCGACGGTTGGGAAATTGGCGATTGCAGCAACATAACACTTGACCAGTGCATCGTTACAGCCTGTGGTAACGGCTTCAGCGTAAACGGTACGGTTACAAACATCAAATACAAATACTGTGATGCGTACGGTAATTATGATTACTATGACAATGGAGGCCTTGCAAATGGCTTTAACGGGAATATGAGAGCCGGAAGCACCATAACTTATGAAGGCTGCCGGTCATGGTCAAACAGCGACGACGGCTTTGACAATTACGGCGGGGCAGGTTACATAACTTACATGAACTGCTGGGCATTCGGCAACGGAAAGGGTACTCCTACCTCAGGAAACGGCGACGGCTTCAAGCTCGGATATGACAATAGCGGAACCGAGCTTGCAGGCAGCCAGAGAACATTGTACAACTGTATTTCAGCCGACAATACCCTGATGGGTTTCGATGAATCGATGGACGGAACAACAAGCATGGACATGGCTCTGTACAATTGCATCGCCTACAAAAACACTAGAGATTACGGGTTCAGGTTCTCGGTTACAAACGGTACCGGAGTGACAACCTTAAAAAACAATATTGCATATGGTAACGGCACCAATTATGCAGGCAGAACACGAAACATCACCAATCACAACACATGGGATTCGGGAGCTCCCTCTGTTTCAGATGCAGATTTCACCAGCAACGATATTTCACAGCTTTCACGTACCAGGAAAAGCGACGGAAGCCTGCCGGATGTCACTTTTACGAATCTTGCATCAGGTTCCGACCTTATCGATGCAGGTACAAATATCGGGCAGCCATACCTCGGATCGGCTCCTGACCTTGGAGCATTCGAATCAGGATCTGCTGCACCCGTGCAGGTTGTAACATACCAGGGCTCTTCCGTAAAAAACACCAATGCTTCACAGGTTGAGATCATCTACGATCATGCTCTCTCGTCAGTTGCACCTTTGGTTTCAGCATTCGAACTAAAGGTAAACTCGGTGGTCAGGACTATCAGCACGCTTGCAATTTCAGGTCAGAATGTGTATCTGAATCTTTCAGGTCCGGTTAAATATGGTGATGTCATCTCGCTTTCATACACCAAACCATCGACGAATCCCCTTACATGTACGGGCGGAACACAGGCAGAATCGATATCTGCAAAATCTGTTACCAACCTTGTACAGGCTCCTGTCGTTTCTCTTAATTACCTGGGCTCCTCAATAAAAAACACATCGCCATCACAGGTTGAAGTCGCTTATGATCTTTCACTTTCATCATCTGCACCTTCCTCTTCAGCATATGAAATAAAAGTGAATTCAGTTACAAGATCCATAAGCAGCCTTTCAGTATCGGGTCAGAATGTGTATCTCAACCTTTCGGCCCCCGTTGCTTATGGTGATGTAGTTACAATTTCATATACAAAGCCGTCGGTCAACCCCCTCAGCTCGACGGGGGGTTCGCAGGCTGAATCATTCACAGGCAAACCAGTTACGAACCTGGTACAGGCGCCCGCACCTCTCTTCACCGGCGCGGTGGTGAACAATGACTCACCTTCCAGGATCCTGATAACGTACAGTGAAAATCTTTCTGACATCACGCCTCCTGTTTCAGCATACTCATGCAGAATAAACGGAGCAGCGGTTTCGATCCAGTCGGTTTCTGTGCTCAATAATGCTGTGTCACTCACACTGTCTTCCCCCGCTCATTACAAAGACACAATAACAGTCTCATACACTCAGCCTGCAACGAATGCACTTCAGTCAATAAACGGAGGTTTTGCAGCCTCGTTTATTAACAAACCCGTTATAAACAATATTATCCAGGCAAGTACAGGAGGCGATGCTGTTGTCGATGACAGTAAAATCGACATCACCCCGAACCCTTCCAGGGGCTATATAAAGATCGTCAATTTTGTTCCGGGTTCCCAGGAAGCAGTTCTGAAGCTGTTGGACTTCTCCGGAAAACTTTGCCAGGAAATCAGGCTTACCGGCTACACTCCTACAACACAATATCAGCTTACAGTTGCAAAAGGAGTCTATATTGCCCAGCTTTATACCGGCACTATAGTCCGTCATACTCAGAAGCTTATCGTATTGAAATAGTTTTACTGTCATAATAAAGGGAACATTCCAGGGACACAGGGATCCGAAAGTATCCCTGTGTTTCTTTTTGGATCAACTTTTTCCTTTATTTTTATCTTATGAAGGTAAAAAAGATAATCCTGTCTGTCCTGTTGATCCTCCTTGTTATCACTCTTGCGTTTGCCAGGCCTGTTACTTTGCGGCTTTCGCAATTCCTGTCAAAGTCGGAAAGAGTGAATGCCAGCATACTGGTGGTCGAAGGATGGCTGCCGTACAGGGATCTTTCAGCGGCACTGGATGAGTTCAGAAGCGGAAATTATGACTTCATGATAACGACCGGCTTGAAAGCCACACCTGAATATTATAATGTCTTCACTGACGGCTTCCTGATCTTCTATACTGATAAATTCCTTCCGGGGGATAACGGGGTCACTACAGTTGCAGTTAAAGCCCACGGAGAGCCCGGAGGTATCAATGCACCGCATTTTAAGATATGGGTGAATAATTCAGTCATCGCAGCTTTTACAGCGTCGAAGCGAAAGAAGCTGTATACCACCACATGGAACGGCACACATGCGGATTCAGTTATGATACAGTTCGATAATGATCTCGTGGGAGATTTCGGTGACCGGAACCTGTACGTAAGCAAGATCATCCTGAACCACGACACGGAAATTCCGTTCCTGAACAATTCGGTATACGACATACTGAAACTTGACAATAAAGACCGGATAATAAATGACATGACCTCTAATGCAGGCACCACAAGGAGCAGGCTGATCTCTATGGGTGCAGATCCCTCGAAAGTGGTAGAGGTGGCCGGCAACAAGGCAAGGATAAACAGGACCCTTACCAGCGCTCTTGCATTACACGACTGGCTGAAAAAAGGAAATTTCAATGTTAAAGGAATAAACATTATAAGCTCAGGACCTCATTCAAGGCGTACCTGGATGACTTTTAACAGGGTGCTCGACAGGGATGTTCCGGTGGGGATTGTGGCTTTGCCGTACGGAGATCCCAAAAGTGATGATAATGTCCATTATCTCAAAACAGCCAGGGAACTTATTGCATACATCTGGTACACTATAGTCCTTACTCTTTACTGACGGCAATAAAATCAACCCTCCTGTTTTTTAATCTTACCGATTCAGGGTAATCGGGTGCAACAGGTCTTGAGCTGCCATAGCCTTTTACTGTCAGCCTCGAACGCTCGATCCCCCTGTTCACCAGGTAATCTGCAATGCTCTGGGCCTGCCGTGCTGTAAGCTGGACACCGTCAGGAGCCGAACTGTCGGTGTGCGAAGCAACGATTATCCTGAGCCCCGGATTCCTCCTGAGGAGCAAAACCATCCGGTCGAGAAGTGTGATGCCGTGCTGTGAAACTGTGATCCCGTTATTTACAAAATAATCGGCCGCAGACGTTCCGTAGGCTCTTTTATAATTCCACAGTTCAATCTCTCCCGTATCTGCAGGCATATAGGTTCTGATTTTTGCATTGTTGAAGCCTGAAGAGATGGCATCCGTGAGGGCAGGATAAGCATACATGAAATTCAATTCTTCCGATGAAAGATATGACCACGTTTTTTCCCCTGGGTATTGCACCCTACTGATATTGTACCTGGATGCGATCCTCTGGAAAGCAGGATCAGAATTACTGAGTTTTTTTTCAGATCTCAGGACTTCGACTGCATATACAGCTTTCCTTGCGATCTCATCCGATGCTGAGTAAAGTTTTACAAATGAGGCATTTTCGGGATTATGCGTTTGCACATCTGCGCTGTCTTTTCCTTTTGGTGCTGCCTGGCCTGCCACACCTACAGTGATGACCTTGCTGACGCATACCTGCTGCATTTTCCCAGATTCGTTGTTTTTTATTCTAGTAAGGAGCCTGACTTCGTAATCACCGCTGTTCCTGTAGATATGTGTGACATCCGGCCCCCTGCCCTCGCCAGAATCGCCAAAGTCCCAGAAACTGTCAACCAGGTCAAATCCTTTGGGAGAAGCGGGCTTGAGCTTTAACGGAACCCCGGGTGAAAGCTGATCACCTGTATTGATTTGCGGCATAACGGATTGCTTTACTTCCACTTCAAGCCTTAGCTTGTTGAAAATTGTCCTTCCCGTCTTTTTGTCTGTGATATCTTCGGTGATCACATATTTTCCCGGGCCCGGGAAGCAATGCTTCACAACGTATCCTGAAGGCTTTGTTCCATTGCTGAGATCCCACTGGAACTTCATGGACAGGGGATCTATATCGATAGTCGCATCATCCGCAAACGAGAGGCAAAAGCTGTTTTCCTTCTGGGGATAACAATACAGGAACTGGGGGTAAATTGTTTTGAAAGAATAAATATCGACCATTTTCCCACGGTCGGAAGAGAAATACCCCCTGCTCAGAATATCGTCGCATATAAATCCGAAATCATTTGCAGAAGAATTGACAGGCTGGTTCAGGTCAACAGGAGGGATCCAGGATGTATCGGAAAAAGTTGTGAAAAAAATATCTTTCCCTCCCTTACCCTTATGACCGTCTGAAGAGAAAAAGAGATCTCCGTGATCATTTACGAAAGGGTAAGCCTCATTTCCTTCCGTATTGACTATGTTTCCCAGGTTCACAGGATTATCCCAGTACCCGTTTTTCCATTGGCTGTAGTAAAGGTCAGAACCTCCGAAACCTTCCGGCTTGTCAGAAGCAAAATACAACGTCCTGCCATCAGGGGAAAGGCACGGAGTTGTCACATTCCAGGAATTGTCATTGAACCTCATCTCCGTCACATTGGTCCAGGTACCGTTTTTCAGAACTGCATAGAAGAGGCCCAGCTTGTTTTCAGGGCCTGTCACCTCTTTGAAGCTGCCTTCAACTATAAGGTTGCGCGAAAAGTACATCGTATCGCCATGCGGGCTGAATGTTGCAGGCCCGTTGTTGAAATGAGAATTGACATCACCGGGAACAAGCCTGCTTTCCTTGTTATTCCTGGAAGTATCGGCATAATAAAGTTTAAAAAAAGGTTTATTATCCTTAGTCGCAAAACCGCTGAAGGTACCCGAACCCATGTTGGAACAGAAGACTACCCCTCCCCTGTACCAGGATGGTGAAAAATCATCAGAAGTACCGGAGCTGAACGGAGCCTTCACTACAAGGTAATTGTCCTTCTGAGCCATAAGGCCGGAGCACAGGCACAATGAAACAAAGAATACAAAGAAATGCTTTCCGGCCATCAGAATATCAGGGGATTGACTATATCAGCCTTATACATGAAGTCATACCTGAGCATTATTTCATGCGAACCGTTGCTGAATCTTCCCAGGCGGCTGAAATCGAGATAGTACGAATATGCTATTTTGAACTGGTTGCTGATGCTGAACTGAAATAAACCTGCCATAGACCTGTTGCTCCTGAATGATGCCCCTGCCCACATCTTATCCGAGAAGCTGAAATAAGCGTTCAGATCAAAAAGTACTCTCTCGCCCGGTGAAAGGGACAAAAGGAATGAAGGCATGAAATTTACATCATCCGTAACCTTACTGACCATTCCTGCATTCAGGAGATAATAATATTGCCCGGGATTGATCTTCAGAGAATACCTGTTCCTGTCATAGTCGAATTTATACCCTATCATCCTGGGTATGGACAAGCCGGCGAAATACCTGCTGTCTGCCCAGTACGTGCCGAAGCTAAAATCGGGCACAACAAAATTCCTCGAATCTGCAAGATAAAGCTCATCACCCGGGTCCAGGACAGTGAGTTCCGACCATCGTGTATTTGTAGTCATCAATCCCGCCCTGAGCCCGAAAGCAAGTGTGCCTCCGTATGCATTGATCTTGTATGAATACAGGCCGCTCAGCGTGGTCTCCCGTGTGACGCCGATTTTATCATGCATGATTAAAAATCCAAGCCCGACTTTCCCGTCCGACAAAGGTGAGTCGGCTGCCAGGTTTATGGTTTCTGGCGCCCCCTTTATGCCCGCCCATTGTCTCCTGTAAAAAGCCGCCATGCTTAAAGAGCCCCTGCTGCCGGCATTGGCCGGGTTAATAAGCATGGGATTAAGGATATACTGATCCGAAACAGGGGCAATCTGCCCGTCCATTTCCTGTACCGCAGACAAAAACAACAAGATGCTTAAAATCTCGATAGCCCGCCTCATCGCCTGATAACGATATATCCGTTCCTGTATCTTCCGTCCCCGGTCCTCAGCACAAAAAAGTAAGTGTCATCATCAAGTGGCCTGTTGTGCTGATCAACACCATCCCAATCATTATTATAATTGTTGTCCCTGAAAACCATCGTTCCCCTCCGGTCGAAAATCGTCAGCTGGTTGTTCTGGAATGCTTCAATCCCGGACAGGATAAAAAAGTCATTCTTCCCATCAGAATTGGGCGTGATCAGTGTCGGAATGACAAGATCACGGACACTGATCTTCAGAGTGTCGGTAGCAGGCGGACAAACACCGTTTGTTACAGTCCACAGGAAAACGTTTATCCCTACGCCAAGATCCGATATTGTCGTGGTTGCCGATGCAGGCTGGCCGAAATTTGCGGTACCTGAGATAATCTTCCATTGGCCGGTCTCTCCGGGTTTAGGTTCCAGGGCTGAGGCAACGGTGGAAAACTGAAATTGAAGATCCTGGTCAGGTCCCGCATCAGCAACCGGGGAATCGAGTATTGAAACAGTCACAGGCTGAATTGCAGAACATTGAGACTGGTTAGTTCCCCTGATGTAATAAATTCCTGAAGTCGGCACGGCAGCCGGATTGGCTAATTCGACAGTACCGGCGGAATTCGTCCAGTAGGTATATGTCAGTCCGGGACTTGATCCTGCAGTAACAGATGGTGCAGTGATGTTAACTGTGGATGGCGAGCATACAGGTAAAGGATTTACAACGACAACAGAAGGAGCATTTGGGATGGCCGGAATTGTCACTGCGGCTGAAGCTGAAGAGCTGCAACCTGCCGAATTCCTCACTATGAATGAATATGTACCCGGAATCAACCCTCTTACAGTCGCCGATCCTCCTGAGCCGGAAATATTTACCCCTGCCGGAATGCTTGTTATAGTCCAGCCGCCCCCCGGCAATCCTGAAAGAACTACCCGCCCCTCGGGCAAAGCACAGGTTGGTTCCGTTATTGTACCCGGAACAGGCGGCTGGGGAGTGACAGGCTGCGGATTTATTACCATGTTGGATGACAATGGCGATGTGCATCCCCCCGTGCCGGCGACAGTGAAGTTATACGTGCCGGAAGGGAGTGTCACTGTAGTGCTCGTTCCTGTTCCTGTTGTAGTTACAGTTCCCGGATAGCGGGTCAGCGTCCATGAGCCGGTCGCTGGCAATCCGCTTATCGTAATTGATCCTGTGGCCGTTGTGCATGTCGGCTGAACAATGGTACCCGCAACAGGCGGTGAAGGTACCGGCGGCTGAGCGTTGATCTGGACCTGTGAAGATGCTGGTGAAACACACCCGAAAGAAGAAACCACGAAAGTGTATGTTCCGGCAGCCAGATTCTGAATGGTAACAGACTGCCCTGACCCCGACATCGATACATTCCCGGGATTCCTGGTAAGTGTCCATGTCCCTGTCGAAGGCAATCCTGAAATCACCACACTCCCTGTCGAAACAGTACATGTGGGCTGGGTGACAGTCCCCGGGACAGGAGCTGAGGGTATCGCAACAACAGCCAGTGAATATGTTGCTGTTGCAGCCACACACGGCGAGCCTACAGGATTATTTGTTGTAAACGTCAGGTTAATGGTCTGGCCGATATCTGAGGCTGATGGGGTGTAAGTGAATGTAAATGGGGAAGATGTAACGGTTGCAGGGGAGACTGAACCTCCGCCGTCGGTTGTGATCGTCAGCTGCGTGGCACTGCCGCCAAACCTGTTGCCGGTCACAGTCACGGCTGCAGTGCCGCATGTTGTGCCGGTTGTGGTGGAAAGACTGATGGAAGGACCGTTGACACATCCGCAGGCAACTGTAAAGTCGTTTCCTGTGGTGGTGCACCCGGCACTGTTCCTTACTGTAACTACATGATTACCATTGGCGACTCCAATGAACTGGTTTGAACTCTGGAAATTGCCGTTATCAAGCTGGTATTCATACCCGTTCCTTCCGTTTGTAACTGTAACGACGGCAAAACCGGTCCCGAGAAGGCAGTTTATATTTACGTTTGGCGAGGCCGGTGCGGTTGGTGCTGAATCGATGACAACTGCTGAAGATGATGGAGATGTGCACCCTGCAGAATTTGTCACCCTGAATGTGTAGCTTCCGGGTGCCAGGCCGGTGATTGTCGTGCTGGCACTGCTTCCTGTTACTGAAACATTGCCTGGAGATCGTGTAAGTGTCCACGTCCCTGAAGGAAGCCCGTTGATAACGGCACTTCCTGTAGGAGTCTGACAGTCAGGCTGTGTAATTGTTCCGGGTTGCGGTGCCGCAGGAGATCCGGGGGGATCATTTATCACAGCATCGGAGGAGTTGCCTGATACACAACCAGCTGAATTCGTGACGGTGAAATAATATTTCCCCGGATTCAGCCCTGTTACTGTAGCAGTTGTACCTGAACCTGTCGATGTGACCTGTTGCGGATACCTTATAAGTGTCCACGAGCCTGGTGAAGGCAGTCCGCTCAGGCTGATATTGCCGGTCGGGGTGTTGCAATCAGGCTGCGTTATACTGCTGATATCCGGCGGGCTGACAGGGGCGCATTCAGTGTAGGTGTAAGCTGAAGTATTGTCATCCGAAGTTATATTGCCGCTGGTATAAGGTCCCACCTTAACCTCCGCCCTGAACCCGTTTGCCGGATCCGCCTGGGTAGAGTTTTGCGTCACGCGATAGGCAATGACTATTGTACCCGTGTATTTCCCGGGAATGGTGTCTTTCTGAGTACCTTTAAAAGTGCGGGCCGAGTATTCCCAGGTAAAAAGAGGTGCAGCAGTCCCTCCGAGTGCAGACAGCGGAATGTCATTGTCGGGAACACCGTTTGAGAGAACTATATTTATTACGAGTTTAAAGTCCTTGAGTGTGTCGGCACCAGTGTTTCCTGTTTCAAAGCTTATGGTTCCGGTGCCGGAAGATTCTGCGGGTTTCAATGGCGCAGGAGTGATCGAACCCTGGCGGACAAATGGGTTATAATCCTGAGCTGACACAGCCAGGGACAGTGAAAGAAGAATGGCAGTATGAAACAAGGAGCAGGGTCGCAACATATTATCGTTCATTCGCTTACCGGGAAGCTTACGCCCCGTCAGTCACATTTGACAGGACCAACAAAACATTCGATTAAAGCCATCATTCAGTGCCTTTTACCGGGCAAAAATGACTTCTGTGTAATAAATATTTCTAAAGATTACACTTATGTAATCGAAGGTTGTTATATATTGGATTCAATCTGTTACATAATTCACACATGCCTGGTTTTCAGGCATCTAGGAATACTTTTGGATTGTTTTTCACCCTGCATTCTGGAACTCTGTTTCCTGGAAAGCTCCTTCTTCAACATCCTCGGTTATTCCTTCGGCTGCCGCCTCAAAATCGGGGTGGTATAATGAATATCTTAATCCGTTTTCAGGTTTGTCAAACATCAATTCAAGGCCGTATTTTCTCAGGCTCAATTCCACACTCTTTGCCTCGTTGGTTGAAAGAGTCGTCTGGAAATCAAGCTCACCGGCGATAAAAGAACTGAGTTTCAATCCAAGCTTCTTTATTTCCATCAGGACGAATTTCCTGGTACCCTGGCAAACCATGTTCTTTATATATATCTTCATCATCCTCTATCTTTTATTTGATGTTGTAATGTCAGTATATAAGGTTATCCCATCTGCGGCCGGCAAATCAATACATGGAAATATTTCAGGTTTGGGGAGGTCAGTATGATACGAAGCTTAGATTTACCATATTGTATTTCTTGGCTTCATTATACCTGCTCTCAACGATCTCCCAGTTGACAAGATTCCAGAAAGCATCGAGGTAATCGTTGCGCCTGTTATGATAGTCGAGGTAATAGCTGTGTTCCCATACATCGCATGCAAGAAGCGGGGTGAAGCCTTTCCTGAGCGGATTGCCTGCGTTATTTTCAGGCATTATCTCGAGAGATCCCCTTGGATTCCAGCACAGCCAGATCCAGCCTGCGCCGAAAAGGGCGGAGGCTTTCCTGATAAATGCTTCCTTGAAATACTGTACTGAGCCAAAGCTTCCTGATAAAACCTTGGAGAAAGCTCCATGGAGATTGCTCCTGTCACCCGGGATCATACTTTCGAAGTAGAAATTATGATTCCAGACCTGCGATGCGTTATTGAAGACAGGCCCGTCGGTTACCTTTATGATGGTCTCGAGCTCTGTGTCTTCATATTTGGTCCCGCTGATCAGGTCATTGAGGTTATTCACGTATGTAAGTTGAAGCTTATTATAGTGAATATCCATAGTAGTACCTGAAATATGGGGTTCAAGTGCATCCAGAGAGTATGGTAATTGTGGTAATACAAACAACATTTCAACCTGATTTTATTCCCGATCAATTGATTCTTTTTTGCAGCAATTGACGGTTCAAAAATACAGCAGAGATGC
The DNA here is from genome assembly GCA_035299385.1 of Bacteroidales bacterium. GTDB lineage: Bacteria > Bacteroidota > Bacteroidia > Bacteroidales > VadinHA17 > LD21. The sequence continues at coordinate 77,749 of DATGWQ010000076.1, forward strand.
CGGTGACCGATTAAGGCCGAATTAATTCTAAATTAAGTTTCAATGAAGAACCAAAGTGCGCGTTATTCCTCAACATTGACGGAATAACCAAACCCTTTCTTGGTATGGATAAGCTTTTTATCGAATCCCTTGTCGATTTTCTTCCTGAGTGAATTAATATGGACATCGATAACGTTGGTACCTGAATTGAAGGAGAAGCCCCATATCTTTTCAGCAATGAGAAATCTGTCATACACTTTTCCCTGGTTGCTGAGGAGAAGCTCAAGTATCTTGTATTCTGTTGCGGTGAGATTGATTTCCTTCCCGCTTCTTTTCACCCTTCTCGAAACCGAGTCAAGTTCCAGGTCGGCAATAGCCAGAACGGGGTTCACAATCGCATCCCTGTTGCGCCGGTTGAGCGCTTTTATCCTGGCAAGAAGCTCCTGGAAGCTGAACGGCTTCACAAGATAATCATCTGCGCCATATTCAAAACCCGTAAGCTTGTCTTCAACTGAATCGAGTGAAGTCAGCATTATTATAGGTGTGAGGATCTTATTGTTCCTGATTTTTTTGCATAGTTCAAAGCCGGATATGCCCGGAATGACAACATCGAGAACGATAACGTCGTATTTTCGCGAAAGCGCCAGTTTCTCTCCGATTGTGCTGTCATAGGCTATATCAACGAAACATTCATTGCTCTCAAGCCCTATCTTCACGAATGAGGATATTTTTTGATCATCTTCAACCAAGAGTACTTTCATAAGCTAAATTTCAAAAACATCTCCCAAATGAAACTGTAAAATAACAAATTTTTCGGCAGATTCTTAACAAATTTACACCATTTTGGTCAATTTTGAACAATTCATGCGATTAATAAATTTTTGATCCTGCTATTAATCAGGTAAATATACGGCAATGCATAAGAATCTGATAATTTAACTTTCAGCAGCTCAGGTAAATTATTGGTGGCAATCCGGAAATTTTGTAACTTTACCCTTAATAGCTTAAAGGAAAGCCTCAGGAGACACTTCATACCACTCAGCATATGGGGAATAATGTGCATGATCCTATTGACATCCTGATTGTTGAGGATAATCCCGGAGATGCCAGGCTCATAAGGGAAGTGCTTAACAGCAATAAGGGATACACATCGCTTCACATCGTGAATGACGGGGTCGAAGCAATGGATTTCCTGAACAATGGAGGAAAATTCGAGAATGCACCGAGGCCTGATCTGATAATCATAGACCTGAATCTTCCCAGGAAAGATGGAAGGGAAGTTCTGGCTGAAATCAAGTCTGATCCTGACCTCCAGCACATCCCGGTTGTTGTGATGACAATCTCGCAGGCTGAAGAAGATATCCATAATACCTATAAGCTCCATGCGAACTGCTATATTACAAAACCAATAGATCTTAACGAATTCATCAGGGTTATCAAATCAATTGAAGAATTCTGGTTCTCTGTTGTAAAGCTTCCTCCTAAAAGAGAGCTTAAAAAATGGTGATTAAAGCTGAACAAATGGCGATCACAACTCTGACAAAAAACAAGGCAGAAGTTGAACAGGCTATAAGGATCCTCATGATTGAGGACAATCCCGGCGACCTGATTATTGTCCGCGAGCTGCTTAAAAGCTCTAAGACGGGGTTCTCTCTGTCAAACACCCCCACCCTCAGGGATGCCATTGCCCTGCTGAAAAACAATATATATGATGTAATCCTGCTTGACCTTGGTCTTCCTGAAAGCTCAGGCATAGAGACGCTAAAGGAATTCCTCAGCATAGAGGTCAGCCCTCCGGTTGTGGTTATGACAGGCCTTGATGACGAGGAAATGGCCATCGCTGCACTGCGTGAGGGAGCACAGGATTATCTCGTCAAAAACAGGCTTACCCCGGAAAATATCATAAAATCAATCCGGTACAGTATAGAAAGAAAAAAACTCGAGAATCTCGAGAAGAAGAACAGCCGGCAGATGGCGATCCTTTCGTCGACTACATCTGCATTGTATGAGGGCGGCGAAATTTCACAGGTGTACACGCTCCTGTGCAGCAGCATAAGGAAACTTCTCGGAAATGCCTTCATAGCTGCTCTTGAGAAAACAGGCGATGATGCGTACAAGCTTAGCAATACTGAACAATTCATCCCACTGGTCGAAAATCTGAAGCAACTGGGCGGAAATTACGAGTTCAGCCCGGATGAAATAAGTGCAACACTGGCCAGGATGCTCGGTGACGGGAAAATCCACCATATTCCCGGCGGCGTTCCGGGACTAATGAAACAGGCAGACACTGCAGATTACAGGAAACTTGAATCAGAAGCGGGCATATCTCATGTTTACGCTATTGGCATCCTCAAGGATACTTTCCACTATGGCGGAATAATTATACTCTCAGGATCAGCACTTGAAGAAGGTGATAAAGGCTTTATCGAAAACATGTGCAGCCAGGCTTCACTAAGCATATACAGAAGTGTTATCCAGAAAAATCTTATCAGGAGTGAAGCACGATACCAGAGGCTTGCAGGTGAACTGGAGGAAATGGTAAAAGCGCGTACGGCAGAACTGGAACAAGCCAATATACAGCTCAGGAAAAGTGAAGCACAGCTCATGGAGCTCAATGCTACAAAAGACAAGTTCTTCAATATTGTTGCCCATGACCTTAAAAACCCGTTTACAAGCCTTCTCGGCGCCACAGAACTGCTCTTCCACAATATCCAGAATATGGATACAGAGAAGATCAGAAAACTCGCCCAGATCCTGAATGATTCGGCAAAAAGCGGGTATGCCATTCTGCTCAACCTTCTCGACTGGTCAAGGTCACAAACCGGAACTATCAGGATCAACCTCCAGAAGATAAATCTGAAGACCATCGTCGACGACAACATAGCCGATACGGCGCTCAGTTCCCTCGACAAGGATATTCTACTTGAATCGGATCTGAAAGAAGACATCCTCGTTATTGCCGACAGGAACATGATCAATACGGTCCTCAGGAATCTTCTCAGCAATGCCATCAAATTCACCAACAGGGGAGGCAAAATAAATGTCTGCTGCATAAAGACGGATTTCGAGGTACAGATTTCAGTAAGGGATAATGGTATCGGAATAGGAAAGGAAAATATAGACAAGCTCTTCAGAATCGATTCAAAATACACCCGCCCTGGAACTGAAAAAGAAGGAGGAACCGGGCTCGGCCTGAAGCTCAGCAGGGAATTCGTCGAAAAGCTCGGAGGCAAAATCTGGGTGATCAGCAATGAAAATGAAGGTTCGGAATTCTTCTTTACTATCCCTTTTATCAGCAGCGAATTATCGTCCATTTGACAAACCCTTCCGGCATCTAATCTTTACACACAAGTCAGTACATTATTGATTTGTAATTGTTTACACTTTGATTCTGGAATAATACTTTGATATCCATTAGTTTGATGGTACCAAGATGAAAGAAGCGGCGCGGCATTCTTTTCAAGAACACCTCCGGCCATCGCCATCCTGAGCGAATAAAAAGCCGAGCCTGCGAGGATTTTTGTAGCGAAGGATCCCTTCGGTAATGCAGGATATCATTCAATTCTGATACCATACCTGACCTCTAATATTGATTTTCGCCGGGTGTGAGTTCGTGCCACAATAAATTCTCTTAACCCTGCCTTTAGGTTGATTTAATTTAAAATTAATCACAGGCAAATCTTTTAGGCTTAAGTTAGCTTCCTGAAAACAGCCCTCGCTGACCTTTGAAAGGAAATATTTAAGGATGATGAAGCTGTATATTAAAAATATGGTATGTGACCGTTGTAAACTGACGGTTAAAGCTGAAATTGAAAAACTCGGCCTTCATTATATATATGTTGACTATGGTGAAGCTGAAATCAGGGAAAGCCTTTCTGATGAAAAAATGGAAATGCTCAATGCCGGGCTGAAAAAATCAGGTCTTGAGCTGATGGACGACAAAAAAAGCATGCTCATAGAAAAGATCAAGCTGCTGATAGTCGAGCTTGTGCATTACTCTGATGAACCGCTGAGGAAGAATCTTTCTGATTACCTGAGCGAAAAGCTGAATTACGATTACACATACCTGGCAAATCTCTTTTCGGAAGTACAGGGAACAACGATAGAGAAGTTCTTTATTATGCATAAGATCGAGAAAGTGAAAGAGCTTCTGGTTTATGATGAGCTTAACCTCAAGGAGATAGCATTCAAGCTTCATTACAGCAGCGTCGCCCACCTCTCGAGCCAATTCAAGAAACAAACCGGCTATACGCCTTCTCACTTCAAGCAGCTCAAGCAGAAAAAGCGCGTGCCGCTCGAATTTGTTCAATAACGTTATGCGCTGTAACAGACAACGATAAGTGTGAGAAAAATGTAATTTTTTATTTTTTTAATGTAACATTAAACACTGCCAGGAATCCAACCTTTGTATATTATTTGTTTAAGTAAAAAATTAAAAATTACACAAATGGGAAACTTGCTCTATGTAATAGCCGTAATTCTGGTCATAGCATGGCTGATCGGACTGGTTGGATTTCACGCTGGTGGTATTATCCACGTACTACTTGTAATTGCAGTTATAGCAATTATTCTAAGACTTATTCAGGGAAGGGGTGTATAAGTTACCCCTGTGATTTTATTCTGATTTTTAACAATTAAAAAAATTAAAGCTATGAGTTCAGGAAAAGTGTTATTGGGTGTGCTGACAGGTCTTGCAGCCGGAGCCATTCTAGGAATTCTGTTTGCTCCCGACAAAGGTTCGGAGACACGCAGGAAAATAGTTGAAAAAGGTGGCGATTATGCTGACGCAGTAAAGGAAACCTTTAACCAGGTTGTCGACAGCGTCAATGAGAAATTCGATAAAGTCAGGGGCGATGTCGAATCAAAGGCCAGAACGGCAAAAAATGAATCGGCAATGATTTAAATTATAGCAAAACCGAATTCGGCAGTATCGCAAATAAAATGCAAGTCAATGGAGGAGAAAAGTACTTTCGAAGCACTTCTTGAAAGAGTAGAAGATTATTCCAGAACCAGCATTGAGCTGCTGAGGCTGAAAGCAGTGGACAAGATATCAGATGGGGCGTCTTCGGCAGCATCCAAAACAGCTGGTCTGTTCTTCTTTTTGATGTTCTTCATACTGGCATCCGTGGGATTATCGCTTTGGCTTGGTGAGGTGTTGGGCAAGTCGTGGTATGGATTCTTTGCCCTGGCAGGGTTCTATGGCATTTTATGCGCGATACTGTTTTTTGTCAAACACAACTGGCTCAAGAAAGTGGTCAGCAATAGTATAATCAAACAAATGCTTTCTGACAATGCAAAAAATAACTAATGCAGAAGAGCTCAGGGAAGCTATCGTCCGCCTGGAAGACAGGAAAAAAGCTGAGCAGGAATTGCTGAAAGCTGAGTTTCAGGTTACAAAGGAAAAGCTCAAACCTTCAAATGTTGTCAGAAACACATTCAGCCAGATCTTTACGGGCCCGAACCTTATAAGGACCGTCATGATAATAACCGTGGGGCTGACCGCTGGGTATATCACCAAGAAGTATTTCCAGGGTCTGACGGGCCGGTTACTCAGACGTTTGCTCGGCAGGGTAATGTACTGACATACTCTACCCCGCTCAGTCGATGGCATTTTCGGAAATTTTTTTTCAGAAAATGCATTTTTTTTTCATGTACCACGACAATGAACCTGAAAGGAACACATTATGAACAACAGATACATCATAGTATTTCTTATGTTTTGTGCCTGTTGTCGACTGTATTCCCAGGAAAAGAAAACAATACACGATTCCACTATTATCGTTCGCGATTCAGTTATTTACAATTCTGTCGACTCGGCTTCGAGCAGCGTTGTTGATTCCAGTAAATACAAGGCTCTCCAGTCGTTAACCGAAAGATCTGCCTTCGCAGCTTTCCTGCATCGTGCGATCTTCAGACCTCTCGGCAGGGGAGCTCCGCCGCCACTTTATGAGGGACAAAAACTCGAATCGGCTTTCCATTCGGCAGCGCAGGGGAAAATCATAAGAAAAATCAGCATTATTACCCTCGATCCGTTCGGCAACAACATAAGAGATACTTCAGAGCATCCTCATACACTTCTTTTTAAAACAGGTAACTGGGTCCACACAAAGACAAACATCGGGGTTATCAAAAACCTGCTGCTATTGAGGGAAAACCAGGTCTATGATTCGTTGATGGCGAAGGAATCAGAAAGGCTGCTGAGATCACACGATTTCATACGCGACATCTATCTTTCAGTCATTGGCTCGACTGCAGATTCAGTGGATCTTGAACTTCGTGCAGTCGATGTCTGGAGCCTTCTTCCTTTCCTGTCGAGAAAAAGCACTGAAACGGGAATCGGCTTTTCCGATCTGAATTTTGCAGGTACCGGAAGCAGGCTTGAAATTACAGGCTGGTGGAAAAAGTACGGAGGAGGGAATATCACGCACGTGAGCTACCTTCTGCCAAATTTCCGCAACAGCTATATAAGCCTCAATGTGCAATTCCTTTTCGCGCCCGGCGGCAATTTGCTTGACCTGAGAGAGTTCGGGCATTACTATTATTCCCCGGTCAGCTCAAATCCCCAGTACATGTTCCCGAGAAACAATAATATAGTAAGAAGCGTCGAAATCAACAGGCCCTTCTATTCACCCGTGGCAAGATGGGCAGGCGGCATATTTTACGGCCAGATAATGACAACCCAGAACTGGATCTCTTCCGATACCCTTCGCTACCTCTCTGCAAGAACAAACATACAGGATCTGTGGGGCGGAAGATCGTGGCAGATCGGTCGTGAAAAGCCGACAGGAAGGATTACAAGCTTTGTGCTTTCCGGAAGGTTTGTCAGGACTTATACGCCAAACAGGTCTGCTGAGATAATCAGTGCCCGGCTCTTTCCCACTCATACGTATTTCTTCGGCTCTGTAAGCTTAAGCTCGAGAAAGTACTACCGCGACAAGTATATTTTTAATTATGGTAAAATAGAGGATGTCCCGTCAGGAAGAATTGCCGGAATCACATTTGGTGAAGATTTCCAGCAAAGAAGCAGGCTTTATATCGGGCTTTACGCAGGCATTGGAAATTATTACAGGTTTGGCTACCTGAGCACATTCCTGTCATACGGAACCTTCAAAAATTCAACCGACGGTTTCCAGCAGGGCATTCTGACCGGAAGGATAACATACTTCACCCCCCTTCTGAGTATCGGGGACTGGCGTATAAGGCAGTTTGTACGGCCTACATTTGTTTTTGGCATAAACAAATCACCGGCCGATAATCAGCCGCTGAATGTCGGTATTAAGGGTTTTGAAGCTGTCGAATCGAGAGCATCATCAGTTTCAATTATTTCATTACAGACGCAGACGTACGCACCATGGGACATCGCCGGTTTCCATTTCGGCCCATATATCTTCACCCACATCGGCCTTCTTGGTGAGCCCGGGCGACCGCAGGGAAGGCTTTATTCATTGGTTGGCCTGGGCGTGCTTATCAAAAACGATTACCTTATGTTCAGCACATTCCAGCTCTCTCTTTCATTTTATCCCTATCTTCCTGTGAACCGGCATAACATATTTAAAACAAACGCTTACAAGACAAGCGATTACGGATTCAAAGATTTCGAAGTTACAAAACCGGGGATAGTGGAATAATTTCTTAACCTAAGGGGAGGGCAGAGTGGGGTTCGAGAGGTGTAGATCTTCTAACTTTTTCTTGTCCATTTTTGTTATTGAAACGGAAACATAATCTGAAAGCATGTTTATCGACTATTATAAAATTCTGGGTGTCGACAGGACAGCGTCACAAAAAGATATAAAAGCGGCATACCGCAAGCTCGCCAGGAAATATCATCCTGATCTGAACCCAAATGACAAGGATGCAAAAAAGAACTTTCAGCAGGTGAATGAAGCCCATGAAGTTCTGAGTGACCCTGAAAAGCGTAAAAAGTATGACCAGTATGGTGAGGAATGGAAGCATGCCGAAGAATATGAGAAAGCCGGACAACAATATGCCCGTTCCGGCAACCGGCAGGAATACGGTCAGCAATATGGCGGAAGGCGTTCGACCTTCACCGATGAGGATGAAGGCTTTTCCGATTTCTTTGAATCACTTTTCGGCAATATGGGAGGAAGAAGATCACGTGGCGGCAGAAAAATGCAGTTCAGGGGAGAAGACTACACTGCCGAGCTCACACTTACCCTGAAGGACGTTTATCAGACACATAAGAGGGAACTCAATGTGAATGGAAAGAAGATCAGGATAACCATACCGGCCGGAATTAATAATGCCCAGACAATAAAAATTGCAGGCCATGGTGGCACAGGTACCAATGGCGGGCCAAACGGTGACCTGTACATTAAATTCAATGTCGGGAACGACCCCGGGTTCAAGAGGCTGAATGACGACCTTTACACAACTACCGGCATTGATCTCTACACAGCCGTGCTTGGCGGGGAGGCTGTCGTCGATACATTTGACGGGAAAGCCAGGCTGAAAGTTCAGCCCGGAACTCAGAACGGCACCAAAATAAAACTTAAAGGAAAGGGATTTCCTGTCTATAAAAAAGAAGGACAATTCGGTGACCTCTACATAACGTATAATGTAAGGATACCATCTGTCCTGTCGCAGAAAGAAAAAGACCTGTTCAAAGAGCTTGCAGATTTAAACGCAAAAAAGACAGCCGGATGAAAAGTGAGGATCTTGTAACGGCTTCCGAATTCTGTTCAGTAAATAATATAGAACTGACTTTTCTTTACAGCCTGGAGGAATACGGAATTATCGAACTTGAAAGAAGGGATCAGGTGATCTGCATCCCTGCAAGGCAGCTTGCCGAACTGGAGAAGATCATAAGGCTGCACTTTGACCTCGACATAAATCTTGAAGGTATCGGTCCTGTCATAGATCTGCTCAGGAAATTCGAAGCAATGCAGGAAGAAATAACCGACCTCCGCAACCGGCTTCGTTTTTATGAGGAAATTGGTGTTAATACAGAATTTTAACCCTTTGTATGTTCTTGATTATATGTTATTTATAAGTTAACTCCATCTTAATTTCATCTTAATTCATACTTAATGTCTTCCCTTCTTATTTAGCATATTTTTGGAAGTACTAATCAGAAAACCACTCTCACTGATTCAGGAATAATATAAAGGAAGAAGTATGAAAATATCAGTTAAAAACATGGTTTCCACACGTTGTATTCTGATGGTGAAGGCAGAACTCGAAAGCCTGAAAATTCCGTACGAATCTGTGGAGCTTGGAGAGATCGAAACCGCTGTTAATGTACCTGAAGACAAGGTCAGGCTACTTGATCAGCGCCTCAGGATGATAGGACTCGAGGTGAGGGAAAATAAAAAATATCAGATCGTCGAGAAGATCAAGGAAGCAATTGCCGACCTCGTCCACAACACAGATGAACAGATGAAAGTCACTCTTTCAGATTACCTTAGCAGGCGTCTGAATCATAACAGCACATACCTTTCAAACCTGTTTTCCGAAATAACCGGAGTATCAATTGAAAAATACTTTATAACAAGGAAGATTGAACATGTGAAGAGGCTGCTTGTTAATGAAGGGCTCAACCTTAAGGAGATCTCCTACATCACCAATTACAGCAGTGTTGCGCACCTTTCATACCAGTTCAAGAAAATGACTGGTTTTGCGCCTTCCGAATTCCGTTCCATGCTGAGCAGGAGTGAAATGAAGCTGCAGGAGGCAGCTTACCAGATATAACCGCGTAAACGGATGAAAGATTATTTCAGAAGCGAAACGCTTGATCTTCTCCTGCGAACTGTTCTGCTTGCTGCAATTCTTGTAGTTGTATCATTCATATATTTCAGGCTCTTCGCATGGGCACGCAGGAAAGTTTTGAAAACAGAATCCACGTTTGATGATTATGCTGTCAATCTTTTCAGGTCTCCCCTGCTGCTGCTTCTTTACTGGTTTTTCCTCTTCCCCTTCATCAGCCTGTACAGGAATTTCGCTGTACACGGAGCCCTTCTGAAGATCAGCAGCCTTTTGCTGATCTTCACGCTGGCATGGCTGGCAATTCAGTTCATTTCTGCAGGAGCATATTACATCCAGACAAGATTCGATGCCGGGGGTACGACCAGCATAAAAGCAAGGAAAAACCTGACACAGGTGAAGGTTTTCAGGGCAATTGCCGTCACCATAATAGTGATTATTGCCATTGGAGCCGGACTGATGACCTTTGAGCAGGCACGAAAAGTAGGTGTGAGCGTGCTGACATCAGCCGGGATCATAGGAGTCATTGTCGGCATTGCGGCCCAGAAAAGCCTTGGTATGATCCTGGCCGGCATTCAGCTTGCGATCACACAACCGATAAGGATCGACGACACCGTTATACTTGAAGGAGAGTTCGGGATTATTGAAGAGATACAGCTCACATATGTCATCGTGCGTATCTGGGATGAGAGGCGCATGATTGTGCCTGTGACATATTTCCTGGAGAAACCATTTCAAAACCTGACAAGAACGACATCGGGCACTACAGGAACCATTTCCCTTTATGTTGATTACGGCTTTCCCGTGGACAGCATCCGGAAAGTTCTTCCCGGTCTCCTCGGCAATAATACAAACTGGGATGGAAGGACTGCAAACATCGAGGTAAGCGACAGCACCGGAAATTATAAGGAAATAAGGATAGTACTCAGCAGTTCGGATTCCGGGAAAAACTGGAATCTTCGCACTGCAATTCGTGAAAAGCTTATTGATTTTATAAATGCAAATTACCCCGATGCTTTTGCCAGGATAAGAATAAAAACAGTTCAGTGAAGTTTACTGTTCATCGTGCCATGAACAGGGAATTGGCATTTTTCATTTTAAAAAGTTCTTTATGAAAAAAATAGGTATTTCAGCAGATCACGGAGGATACGCAATGAAAGAATTCATTGCCGGAGAGCTGAGGAAGAATGGATACAGTGTCGAGGATTTCGGCAATGACCTTTATGATAAAAATGACGATTTTCCTGATTTCGTGGTGCCCATGGCCCGGGCACTTTCAAGAGGTGATCTTTACAGGGGTATCGCCGTCTGCGGAAGTGGTGTCGGAGCATGTATAGCTACAAACAAGATACCCGGCGTAAGGGCCTGTTTGATATCCGAGCATTTTTCCGCCCACCAGGGCGTCGAGGACGACAATATGAACCTGCTTTGCCTTGGCGGTTGGATAACAGGGAATAAGACATCATGGGAAATTGTAACCACCTTTTTAGCGGCAACATATAAGGGTGAAGAGCGGCACAGGAGGAGGCTTTTAAAAATAGAGCAGCTCGAAAAAGGCGCCTGAATATGTGTGATAAATATAAATGATTATCGAAATGTTGTAATGAATAGCTCCTCGGGGGTATATATTTTTGCTTGACAATTTTGATTGCTGTCGGCCTTATAAAAATATAATCAAGAGGAGAATTTTATAATGGAACAGGGAAATCGCCTGGAACATATCTCAATAATACCCCGCAAAGACAAGCCTTTTTCAGCTTTCAATGAACGTCTGAAGATTGAGTTTGAGAATATCATCTGTGTTGTGGCAGACAAGAGAGCAGTTCCCTCTCTTATTGAATTACTTGATGATGACGGGCATGAAATAAGATGGATCGCTGCTGAAAGCCTCATCAGGGTTGGGCGGAAGTGCATAATTCCTATCCTTCAGGAAATAAGGGATGGAAAGCAGTTCCATTACCCCCGGAAGGTGCATTATGTTCTTGAAAGCCTTCTTACCAGGAAGGAAAGAAAGGAACTCAGCCATCTTCTCGCCAGCCTTGACAGCTATCCTTACATGTCGGAAATAGCGCCGCTCGAAGCCTCTGTGGCTCTCAGGAAAATTTTCGGATCAGGCTTCTGATTGAAAATTGCAACATTTCGCATTAATGTTGTAATAATTCCGTTACAAAATCATCCGATTTTTAATACACCAATTTTACATTTATTAATATTTTAAATATTAGCAAATGAAATCAACGAAAACACACCAGAGAACGAGGGAAAGGGAAGATGATGACCTTCCGGGATACCCCGAGTATGCGCGTGAGAACGACATCTATGCAAATGCCGAGCAGGAGGAAGAGATAGATCCGGAAAACATACACAGCCGTAAGAAAGCGGTTGCTGCATACAGGAACCGTCGCGATGAGGAGGATGACCTCGATATTCCCGGGTCAGAATCCGATGACGAGCAGGAAGAGATAGGTTCGGAAGACGAGGAAAATAATTTTTACAGCCTTAGCGATAACGATGACCTTGAGGATCTCATATGACGCGGTATCGTGTTATCAGTGTACCTTCTTCATTTACCTGTTTAAAATCAATAAGATGCAGCTTCACATCAAGTTCTTCAGGATGGATCAGGTTCAAGCCGGTGCCGAAAAGGCGCGGTTCGATCGTGAGCCATATTTCATGAATGAGTGAATCTTTAAGAAATGAAGTTGCAATGAGCGGACCACCGACAACAGTCATCAGGTCCGCTCCTTTTTTTGCGTTGTCCGAAACCAGTTCAGCAGGAGACATGCTGCTGAATTCAAGCTGTCCGGGCATTTCCTGACCCGTGAACTTTTCAGGTTCATGCGTCATTACGATGATCAGCCTCGAAGATGAAGGTGTGATTATGTTCTGCTTCCAGGTATTGCTTCCCATTACCACCAGCCGTGAGTCGCGCCATACCCTTGCATAATGCTCCTTGTCGCCCTCAGATGACCAGTGCTTCACTTCAGGATCACCTCCCCTGGTGATCTTTCCGTTCAGTGTCGAAACAAAAACCAGGACTACCTTCATGAGCCGACTGTTTCTCAGGCGATCTGCCCGGCGAGATAGTTTTGTACGCCCATCTGATCTATCTGGCTCAGCTGCGCCTCAAGCCAGTCGGCATGATTTTCCTCATCGAGAATTATCGAATCCAGAAGCTCTTTGGTCCCGCCGTCGAGCAGCTCGGTGGACAGCTTTATTGCATCATTGTACATCCTGACTGCACTTTCCTCGGCATCAAGATCTTTTTTGAACTGGTCCTCGATGGTGGCGCCTATCGTTATCTTGTTCAGCTCGCTTACAATAGGCTTGCCATCAAGATAAAGTATTCTCTTGATCAGCTTTTCAGCATGCTTCATCTCCTCGATCGAACGCTTCTCAATATGCTTGTGAAGCTTCTCATACCCCCAGTTATCGCACATTTCTCCATGTACGAAATACTGGTTGACAGCAGTCAGCTCTTCTCTTAACAGTGCATTAAGAGTGTCAATGATTTTTGCGTTGCCTTTCATAACCGGTGATTTTAAGTTTAAATGTTCTTTATCTCGCTAACCAGATTCTGGAGAGTAGATTTCGCATCTCCGAACAGCATCCGGCATTTGTCATCATAGAAAAGCGGATTTTCAATTGCTGCATATCCTTTACCCATCCCCCGCTTCATAACAATAATGTTCTTTGCCTCGCGTGCCCTTATGATCGGCATCCCGTAAATAGGGCTCGATGGATCATCCTCGGCAGCCGGATTGACGACATCGTTAGCACCTATAACCACAACTACGTCCGTATTGGGCATATCAGGATTTATTTCATCACTTTCCACAAGCTGCTCATAAGGAACATCGGCTTCAGCGAGCAGCACATTCATATGGCCCGGCATTCTACCTGCTACAGGATGAATGGCATACTTTACCTCCACCCCTTTTTCCTCAAGCAGCTTATCGAGCTCATGACAGACATGCTGTGCCTGCGCAACAGCAAGCCCGTAACCAGGCACTATTACAACCTTCCTCGAAAAACTGAGCAGCACTGCTGCATCGCTCACAGAGATCTCCTTTATGGATCCCGTCACTGCAGCACCGGCCTGGCCGCCTCCTCCGAAAACACCGATAATGACGTTCAGAAGGGAGCGGTTCATCGCCCTGCACATCAGTATGGTCAGGATGGTACCTGCCGATCCGACCAGTATCCCGCCTGTAAGCATAGCCTGGTTATTGTAGAGGAAGCCTCCCATTGCTGCTGCCACTCCCGTGAATGAATTAAGGAGCGAAATAACCACCGGCATGTCTGCCCCGCCTATGGGCATTACAAAAAGAACTCCGTAAAGGACCGAAACACCGAATAATATATAGACTAAAGCATTAAGTTCCGAAGAGACCTGTACGTCTCTTGTCATTATGAATATTATAAATGCTATGACAAAAAAGAGAAGGGCAAGGTTCACGTACTTCATCGATTTTACACGCAAATCGCCAATCCGGCCGTCGAGCTTGCCGAATGCGATCATGCTTCCCGCCCATGAGACCGAACCAATGACCAGCGCCAGGAGGATCGCAAGAACATGCCCGTTTGCCATTCCTGATCTTGCAAGCAGCTCCGGATTCACATGAGGGAATTCCATCAGTGATATCAGGGCTGCCGCCGCACCGCCCATACCGTTAAAAAATGATACCAGCTGCGGCATTGCTGTCATTTTTACCCTTTTCGCAATAAACCAGCCTATTGCAGTGCCGATAACGATTGCAAGTGCTATGAGACCCAGGTTTCTTATGGGTTCACCGTCCTTATGATGAAAAAGAAGCGTTGCAAAAATTGCCATTGCCATACCCACCGCAGCGTATATGTTCCCTCTCCTCGCTGAAAGCGGATGGCTCAGCATCTTTAAACCGACAATGAAAAGGACCGAAGACACAACATAAGTAATTTCGAGTATGGCTTGTCCCGCGTTTGTCTGAAAAATTACGTTCATAGGTCAGATTTTTTGCACTAATTTTTCTTTTTGAACATTTCAAGCATCCTGTCGGTCACTACAAATCCACCAACGACGTTTAACGTACCCAGGACAACAGCAAGGAATCCAAGTATGAGCGATCCTGTTGATTCCGCATGGCCCAGTACAATGATGGCCCCGATAATCACTACGCCGTGTATCGCATTGGCCCCCGACATGAGAGGTGTATGAAGTATAGCGGGAACATGGCTTATCACTTCTATCCCGAGGAATATTGAAAGAATCACCAGAAAGATCATTTCCCTGTTATCAAGGAAAAACTGCAATGCCTTTTCCATAAGATGTTATTTGATATTTAATATTTGTTTTATCCTTTGACTTATATATTCCTTTCCGTGAACGGCAGTCGTGCCTTTTATGATCTCGTCGTTCATATCGAGCACCAGCTTGCCTTCCTTGTCGGTCATTATCCTGAGAAGGTTAATGAGATTACAGCCGAACATGCGGCTGGCATCAGTTGGCATTTCCGAAGGATAATCGGTTTTCCCGATAATATGGACGCCATCTGCAAGGATGTTTTCACCGCTGCGGGTGAGCTCGCAGTTGCCTCCGGACGAAGCAGCCAGATCGATTATGACTGAACCCGGCTTCATCATTTTAACTGTGGCCGCCTGTACAAGCACCGGGGCTTTTCTACCGGGGATCTGCGCGGTGCATATTATTACATCCGCAGCGGCGGCATGCTTCTGAATGAGCTGCTGCTGCTTGTTTTTGAATTCCGCGGTCTGTTCGACAGCATATCCGCCTGCAGCTGCATCTTCCTTTGCACCTTCAACTTCAATGAATCTTCCGCCAAGACTTTTTACCTCTTCCTTTACTGCCGACCTCACATCAAATACTTCGACGACCGCGCCAAGCTTTCGTGCAATGGCTATAGCCTGAAGCCCTGCCACACCTGCACCCAGTATAAGTACTTTTGCCGGTTTGATCGTACCGGAGGCAGACATGAACATCGGGAAGAATCTGGGGAGCCTTGAAGCTGCATCGATAACTGCCTTGTAACCGGCAACCGTAGCCATCGATGAGAGTATATCCATAGCCTGTGCCCTGGTTGTCCTGGGGACAAGGTCAAGACCGAGAACGGTCAATCCTGCCAGCCGTGCTTTTTCTATCCATTGACTGTTTTCGGCGGGGTTCAGGACAGCGCATATCACCTGACCTTCCCTGAATTTCTCCGGAGGATCAGACACAGGCAGGCTTACAGACAGAAGGACATCCGATTTTCCTGTCACATCGGCCCGTGTGCCCACGGAAGCGCCTGCACTTTCATAATCCCTGTCCGGGGCAAATGCATTTTGACCGGCTCCTGATTCAACAAGAACCGTCACTTTCATTTTTTTAAGTACTGCAACCTCACCGGGCAGCATGGCAACCCTTTTCTCCGGTGCGGTCTCCTTAAGAATTCCAATTACCATAAGAAATTAATTCAGGTTAAGTGTTCGGATTTATTTTCCATAGAAATTTTCCAGCCAGAAATTATATTCTTCATTCCTTGAATGTATAGCCTTTGGCCCTCCCCATCCATGTCGTCCGCCAGGATAAAGCATGAACCGGAATACCTTCCCTTCATCCTCAAGCTTTGAGATGAGCTGTATGGAATTCTGGATGTGAACATTGTCATCCATGTCGCCATGATTGAAATACAGCTTCCCTTTATAGCTGTCCACAAAATTCAGCACTGAGCCGTCCCTGTACCCTGCCGGATTATCTTCCGGCGTATCCATGAAACGTTCAGTATATACATTGTCATATAGCTTCCAGTCGGTAACCGATGAACCGGCAAATCCGTGTGTCCACCACTGTGCGCCCTTTGTCAGGGCCAGGCAGGTCATGTAGCCGCCGTAAGAGCTTCCGGTAATTCCGATCCTCGTGGAATCTGCCCAGCTCTGTTTCCTTAACCATTTAACAGCATCACTGTAATCCAGTATCTCCCATTTTCCAAGATTCCTGTACATGTAATCATTCCCCCTTTTACCAAACTGCCCCGATCCCCTGTGATCGACCCTGAAAATGACAATACCGTTCATTGCATACCACGAAGGGTTTGATCCCGTCCAGCTGTTATTCACATTTTTTGAATCAGGTCCCCCGTAAATGGTAAAAATTACCGGGTGTTTTTTCGAAGGATCGAAATCAAGAGGATAGGTAATTGCTGCAGGCATGCTGAAAAGACCGTCAAAGGTCATTATTTTGACCATCTCGGTTTTGGGAGCAGGCGAAGAAGGCATTTCAAATTTATATACCTCTCTCAGTTGTTTAACTTTCCTGTCAAAAAGCAATATGGATCCGGGATCTGCGAAATTGCTCCAAGTATCTGTATAATAAGTGCCTTTGGGTGAGATGCTGACTGCGTGCGTGCCCGGTCCCGTCGTCATCTGGACAAGGTTTTTGCCATCGAGCCCGACCATATAGCAATGGCTGTCGGTGGATTCGGGACCTGTGGCAGAGAAGTAAACCACTTTACGGTCCTCATCCACCCTGTCGATGGATGTAATCCTGAAAGGGAAATTTGTAAGCTGTGAAACAAGCCGGCCGTCCCATGCATGATAATACAGATTCTCAAAACCTGATTTTGTATAAGTCTTAAGAATAAACCCGGTTCCATCCTTAAGCACTTTGATGTCTTCATGGAAATCGAGCCAGGTCTTGTATTTTTCATCATAGATTTGTATAAAATCACCTGTAGATGGTTCTGCCAGAATGATCTGAAGGTCATTCTGGTCACGGTTCACTATCTGCATAGCGAGTTTTTTACTGTCAGGAGTCCAGAATGGCCAGGCAATATACTGGTCGACATTATAATCAGTTTTGACCCATGTGACGGCGGCGGATGATGCATCGGCAATTCCCATCTTCACCATGGGATTCGGATCACCGGGCTTCGGATAAGGAGTCACCTCGAGTTTTCCGTGGACACCATCCTCCTGGTCGAGCCTGTTCAGGGTAAAAACCGGAACCTTAGTTTCGTCTGTTCTCAGAAAGGCTATTCTCGAGCCGTCCGGCGACCACCAGAAAGCGGCATACCGGCTCTGCCTGCCGAGTATCTCCTCCATGTAGACCCACGATGAATAACCATTATATATGCGGTCGGTTGCATCTGAAGTTATCCTGATCTCCTTATTGAGCGCAATGTCGAAGACATAAAGATCCTTGTTTTTTGTATATGCAAGTTTTTTTCCGTCAGGGGAAAACCGGGCGTTGACTTCCTGTATGTTATCGTTTGTCAGTCTCTTTGCCTCTTTCATGCCCGCGGTGAAATAATAAAGATCATTATCCCGGAGAATCGCTGCGCTCTGGAAGTCTTCACTGACGGCATCAGCCATTGTGAGGGGAAATCCGGCCGGAAGAGAAGATGCTAGTTTTTCCCTCGGAGATTTTTCAGGAACGATGCTCACGCTTTTCCCTGTACGGGCATCATAACTGACTGTCACAGGCCTGTTCTCGCTGTCATGTTTTTTCAGTATGAAATGACTGTCATCGATCCATCCTGACACTGATGCCTGTGCGGCTCCTCTCCGTGGCATCTGGGCGGATGAATGTGTAGATAAGATAATCAGGCATATGGAGATTACCGGGAAAAATATTCTTTTCATACTGTGGCCTTCTGTTAGAAAAATTGATTAACAAAAGTAGCAAAATTTATGACTGCTTCGCCGGTACGTGATTCAGGAGCCTTTATTCACAAGACATGGCTAGCCCGGCAGCAACTTTTATTGCCCCGGGTGTTTTTTGGAATAATGCAAAGATTTTGTAAATTGATCCTTATCAGGTAAGTCCGTTGAATAGCTTTTAAAACTTGAAATTCATAATCAGTACTTTAATATATACTATTTAGAATCCATATAAAATACTGTTATTTTATTAACATTGTTATTTATTTCACAATAATTGCTATAATTTTGCATCAGTTTTGAATCAGACGATTTTATTTTAATTGATATGTCACGAATTTCATCAGTAGACGAACTTAACGCCAGGCGGAGCGAAATTACTTCTGCCCGTGCGGGGAAAGCTGTCGGCGTACAGGTTAAGGTTGCCATGGCTACTTGCGGAATAGCATCAGGAGCCAGGGAGGTAATGGAATTTTTCGAGGAACAGCTTGAAAGGCGGAATATTTCGGCATCAGTCACCCCGACAGGATGCATGGGATATTGTTATGCCGAGCCCACCGTCGAAATAATGCTCCCGGGCCAGAAACCTGTTGTCTTCGGCTATGTAGATCTGAAGCGGGCTGACCAGATCATCGAAAAATACATCAAGACCGGCGAATATGTCGATGGTATCATCCCGGCCAACTATGAAACAATAGATTTAAACGAATAAGGAGGAACAGATATGTCAAAGTACAGCATGCATCTCCTGGTTTGCGGCGGCACAAGCTGCCATTCCTCTGACAGCGACGCTCTTGTCTGCAACCTGAGGGACGAACTCGATGCCAGGGGCCTGATGCAATCAGTACAGGTCATACTTACGGGGTGTTTCGGTCTTTGCTCCCGTGGACCCATTGTAAAGGTTATGCCGGATAATACCTATTATGTCAACGTAAAACCCGAAGATGCTGCAGAGATAGTTGCAGAACATGTGGTCAGGGGTAAAAAGGTAAATCGTCTTCTCTTCAGGGACCCGGTAACCAAAGAACCGGTAGAAAGCGATAATAAGAAAGGTCTTTTCAGGAAACAGCTGAAGATAGTCCTCAGGAACTGCGGTTTCATCAACCCCGAGAACATTGACGATTACATTGCCCGCGATGGTTACAGGGCGCTCGGGAAAGTGCTGACCGGGATGACTCCCGACGAAGTCATCAAGCTCGTCAGGGAATCTGGTCAGAGAGGCCGTGGAGGAGCAGGATTTTCAACAGGTCTGAAATGGGAGCTTGCAAGAAGAAGCGTTTCCGACGAAAAATATGTAGTCTGTAATGCCGATGAAGGCGATCCCGGTGCATTCATGGACCGTTCTGTCCTGGAAGGCGATCCCCATTCAGTGCTTGAGGCAATGGCTATATGCGGTTATGCCATTGGAGCAACGAACGGGCTTATTTACGTAAGGGCAGAATATCCTCTCGCCATCAAACGCCTGAAGATAGCAATCGAACAGGCTGAGAAAAACGGATTGCTAGGCGGGAACATTTTCGGAACAGGATTCAATTTCACAATAAAGCTTCGCTATGGTGCAGGCGCTTTTGTCTGCGGTGAGGAAACTGCACTCATCCATTCAATGGAAGGCCTTCGCGGGGAACCTACTTTCAAACCGCCTTTCCCGGCCGAATCAGGTTACAGGAACAAGCCCACAAATGTCAACAATGTCGAGACCTTTGCCGCAATACCAGCCATCATACTTAAAGGTGCAAAATGGTTTGCAGGCATCGGAACAGAGAAATCAAAGGGAACAAAGGTGTTCGCGCTTGCCGGCAAGATCAACAACGTAGGTCTCATTGAGGTCCCGATGGGAACAACCCTGAGGGAAGTCATTTTCGAGATCGGCGGAGGAATAAAGAACGGCAAAAAATTCAAAGGAGTGCAGACTGGCGGCCCTTCAGGAGGATGTCTATCTGAGAAGCACCTCGACACACCAATAGATTTCGAAAACCTGACTGCAGCTGGTTCCATCATGGGGTCGGGCGCAATGATCGTTCTCGACGAAGACGACTGCATGGTATCAATGGCAAAATTCTTCCTGGATTTCACCGTGGAAGAGTCATGCGGCAAATGCGCGCCTTGCAGGATAGGGAACAAAAGGCTCCAGGAGCTTCTCGGCCAGATATGCGAAGGCAAAGGACAGCCTGGCGATCTAGACAGGCTCAGGAATATGAGCATCGTCATCAAGGATACAGCCCTGTGCGGACTGGGGCAGACTTCACCCAACCCTGTCCTTTCGATGATGGACAATTACATGGAAGAATATGTTGCCCATATTGAGCATAAGAAATGTCCGGCCGGACATTGCCGCAGCCTTATGCAATACATCATCAATGAAGAGAACTGCGTCGGTTGTACGGCATGCGCAAGGATATGCCCGGTGAATGCGATCTCGGGCGAGCGCAAGGAAGCTCATCATATCGACCAATCGATGTGTATCAAATGCGGCTCATGCATGGAGAAATGTAAATTTGATGCAATTTATATCAGCTAATCAGCAAGATAATGGAAACAGTAAAGCTTACCATTGACAATAAAGAAATAACCGTACCGAAAGGCACAACAATATACAATGCAGCAAAGGATGCCGGTATAGATATTCCATCCCTCTGCTACATGAACCTGCACGATCTCAATATAGAGAACAAGCCGGCAGGATGCCGCATCTGCGTGGCTGAAGTGAAAGGAAGAAGAAATCTTGCCCCGACCTGCGCAACCAAATGCGAAGAGGGTATGGAAGTAAAGACCCATACCACAAGGGTGCTCAATGCACGCCGCACAGTAATGGAATTCATTCTCTCCGATCATCCGAAAGATTGCCTTGTTTGTTCCAAATCAGGGAATTGCGATCTCCAGGATATGGCGAATAGATTGGGTATCAGGGAAATTCCCGGGCAGGAATACGCCGAAATGTCAACTTACAGGCAGGATACCTCTCCCTCAATAATCAGAAACCTCGACAAATGCATCATGTGCCGCAGGTGCGAAACAATGTGCAACGAAGTGCAGACTGTCGGAGCATTATCAGCATTCAAAAGGGGATTCGGGGCTGCGGTGGCGCCGGCATTTGAACAGAATCTCGAACATTCACCATGCACATACTGCGGGCAGTGTGTTGCAGTTTGCCCGACAGGCGCACTTACTGAAGTCAACCATGTTCCCCAGGTTCTCAGGGCGCTGGTGGATCCTTCAAAAACGGTCATAGTTCAGACTGCACCTGCAGTGAGGGCTGCACTGGGAGAAGAGTTCGGAATGGAACCCGGCACCCTTGTCACAGGCAAGATGGTTTCGGCACTCAGGTCTTTAGGTTTCGACTATGTTTTCGACACTGATTTCGCAGCCGACCTCACAATAATGGAAGAAGGAACCGAGCTCCTCGGCAGGCTCAAAAGACATCTTGCAGGCGACAAATCGGCCAGGATACCCATACTGACATCATGCTGCCCGGGCTGGGTAAATTTCTTTGAATACTACTTCCCCGATATGAAGGATGTGCCTTCAACAGCGAAATCACCGCAGCAGATGTTCGGCGCAATTGCGAAGACTTATTTTGCAGATAAAATCGGCGTGAACAGGAAAGATCTTGTTGTAGTTTCCATAATGCCCTGTCTTGCAAAAAAATATGAATGTCAGAGGGATGAATTCTCAACGGACAATAATCCTGATGTGGACTTTTCCATATCAACACGCGAGCTTGCCGCTTTTATAAAGCAGGCAAATATAGATCTTAAGAACCTTCCTGAAGAGGAGTTCGACGCACCGCTTGGCGAATCGACAGGAGCCGGTGTCATATTCGGTGCAACAGGAGGTGTGATCGAAGCAGCATGCCGCACGGCATACGAGGTCTACACGGGAAAGAAGCTCGAAAGGCTCGATTTCACTGAGCTCAGGGGCATGGAAGGCGTCCGTTCGGCTACAATCGATTTCGACGGTTTGCCTTTAAACATTGGAATAGCTCACGGTCTTGGCAATGCCAGGAAGCTCCTGGAGGACGTGAGGGCAGGAAAATCAAAATTCCATGCAATCGAGGTTATGGCATGCCCCGGTGGATGCATTGGAGGAGGCGGACAACCACTTCACCATGGCAACTCAGAAGTGATAAAGGCAAGAGCAAAGGCAATCTATGCCGAGGATCGTAAGAAACCGCTCAGAAAATCACATGAGAACCCGTTCATAAAAAAACTTTATGACGAATTCCTGGGAGAACCAAACAGCGAAAAAGCTCACCACCTGCTTCACACCCATTATTTTGACAGGAAGAAGGAAGTAGTAATAAAGAAATAGATTAACTAACCGGTCAACTTTAAAATATAAGGTCATGTCTCATATCAAGGTCGAATTAAGGAAAGAAGATGTGGATTTTGTAAAAGGTGTCTGTGCGACATACAATAAGGATGCCCAGGAACTTATAAACGTGCTCCACACCTGCCAGGAACATTTCGGTTACCTTCCTGCAGAAATACAGGAAGTTGTTGCTGAGGGGCTGAACATACCTGTTGCAAGGGTTTACGGCGTGGTTACTTTCTACTCCTTTTTCACAATGGTTCCAAAGGGCAGGCACCCGATAAGCATCTGCCTGGGTACGGCATGCTACGTGAGAGGCGCCGAGAAGGTTCTTGATGAATTTAAAAAGGAGCTGGGCATCCAGGTGGGACAGTGCACAAAGGATAATAAATTTTCTCTTTCAAGCCTGAGATGTGTGGGAGCATGCGGTCTGGCACCCGTGGTGCTTGTCGGTGATAAAACTTACGGCAGGGTTTCTCCGGATGATGTAAAGAATATTCTGAAAGAATATGAATAAGCAGGGCTAAGCTAAAGGCTCATGGCTCAGGCGAATTTCTAAATACGAATAGTTTGGTTTAATTGAAGTTTGGTAAAAGTAATGGAAAAGCCGTTCCGGATCCCGGAACGGTTTTTCTTTTCCCGTGACCGAAGGATAAAATTACCTGTTACGGTTTGTTGTTGTTGTGTTACTGTTGTTATTGTTGTTGTCTTTCCTGTCAACATCCTTCTTGATCACTGTCTTACTGTCACCATCTTTGTCCCTGTTGATGGATTCTTCGCGTTTAACAGTCACACTGTCGTTGCTGGACTTCTGTTCTACTTTCATATCTCTTCCATTGTCCTTAACGCGAACATCCTTGCTTTTATGGCTGGTGTCTGTATTGCATGAAGCTGCAACAAGGCTCACAGCGAAAATAACAGTAGCTAATGACTTTCCTAAAGCTGACATAATTGCTTTCATTCTCTCCAATTTTTAGTTAAACCTCAACTTATTTCAAAAGACTATTGCAGATAGCTTTCGGAAATAAAACAACTGCTGTGATTAATTGGTTCAACAGTATCGTTATGGAAGGCAGCTATTTATGAAAACTTTAACGTTTATAATGGTCCCGGGAAGGCTTATACCAGAAAAAATGTTCCTTTTGCTTTCTCTTGGCCGGAATATCGCGGGCAACAAAGACTTTTTTGCCGGTGCAGGGATCAAAACCTGTATAATACATCACTGTTGAACATGTCATGGGTGTAGGAGTGAAATCCTGGACCTGTTCCGGTCTTATGCCCATGTCCCTGACCTCACCGGCAAGTTTCTTCATATCCTGTTCACTGCATCCGGGATGTGATGATATAAAGTATGGTACAATTTCCTGCCTCAGCCCTGCTTTCCCGCATATAGCTTCAAATGCAATTTTGAGCTTTCTGAAAAGTTCAAATGCAGGCTTCCGCATCAGATCTGTTACAGAATTAACAGTATGTTCGGGGGCAACCTTCAAACGACCTGATACATGATTACGTACAAGTTCTGACAGATAATCCCTTTCGGCAGCACCCGCGGAAGGATTGCTATCGTGGAAAAGAAGATCATACCTGATGCCGCTGCCAATGAAAGATTTTTTTATTCCTGGCAGCCTGTCCACTTTCCGGTAAAGCTGTGTAAGTTCTGAGTGATCAGTATTCAGATTCCTGCAGATCCCCGGCCAGATGCATGAAGGACGCGAGCATTTTTCACAGAGTGCCATATTCTCCCCTTTCATGCGGTACATGTTCGCTGATGGACCTCCAAGATCTGAAATATATCCTTTGAAATCTGGAAGCTCTGAGATCTTTCGTACCTCCCTGAGAACGGAATCCGCGCTCCTGCTTACCACATGCTTCCCCTGGTGCGCCGCAATGGCACAGAAGCTGCAACCACCGAAACAACCCCTGTGAATATTGACGGAGAATTTGATCATGTCGTATGCAGGAATTCTTTCCTTCTTTCCGTACCTGGGGTGTGGCAGATACGTGAAAGGAAGGTCATATATCCTGTCTGCTTCATCACTTGTCATTAACGGAAAAGGAGGGTTTACAACCACCTTCATTTTTCCGGAAGGCTCAATCAGCCGGGCAGAATTTATTTTGTTGGATTCCTTTTCAAATGCAACAAAATTCCCGGCGAAAGCTTTCCTGTCGTTAACACATTCTTCATATGAATGAAGGGTTATATCCTTCCATTTGTCCTGTGCAGGAGCAGCTTCACGGAGAATAACTGTCTGCTGCACCGAAGTCAGTTCACTGAAAGGAACTCCTTTGCCCAGCATCAGCAGAATCTCCTTAATGGGGTTCTCTCCCATTCCGTACACCAGCATGTCGGCCCCGCTGGAAATGAGTATAGAAGTATCGACGGAATCTTTCCAGTAATCATAGTGCGCCAGCCTTCTCATCGATGCCTCTATTCCACCGAGTAAAACAGGAACATCGGGAAACAGCTTCTTCAGTATACGTGTATACACAATCGACGGGTAATCGGGTCTGAAACCGGCTTTACCTCCCGGTGTGTACGCATCGTCCGACCTCAGCCTTTTTGCTGCTGTATAATGATTTACCATCGAATCCATATTCCCGGCTGTTACCCCGAAGAAAAGCTTTGGCCTGCCAAGCTTCCTGAAATCCCTCAGGTCGTCTCGCCAGTTGGGCTGCGGGACCACTGCGACCCTGAATCCTTCCTTTTCGATCACCCTGGCGATGACAGCGGTTCCGAATGAAGGATGATCCACATAGGCGTCGCCGCTGAACAGTATCACATCCGCTTCATCCCAGCCAAGCGACTCCATCTCCTTCCTGCTTGTCGGAAGCCAGTTTTTATTGAATAAGTTATTGGGGTTCACGGGGCAAAGATATAAATTATGTACGGACGTGCCATGGCATGACCCTACAATGGCCTAATTGTTGCAATACTATCCAGCGTTATTTCTTATCTTACATTTTGTCAGTACGGGAGTTATAAAATGGATGTCGCGAAGGTCATAATTCAACACAAGAGGTTAAGCAACCTTCTTTCGGAAAAGAAAGTGAAGCAAAGCCTTGATATACTTGATGATATGTTGAAGAATGTATCATCAGGCGACCTGCGCGATGAATATGATTCCATCGTTATGACTTACAGGAACATGCTGACTTACACCATTGACGGGATTGAAGACCCGGAAAGAAACAAGATTTACAGCAAGCTTATCCAGTCAATTTTCACCTTGGCCGACAGTGCAAAACAGGACATATTGTCACGTAATTCGGGATGGCATACCTACTGGGTTAAACAGCAGGCTGAAAAAGAGCTCCGGCTAACCGGAAAATCCTTCATCGAGACTGTCGACGACCTGGTGTTCAAATCGGACCTTGACGAATGGCTGAAGATCAGCATCGATGCGATACAGCATGGTTCCGACCAGGCCCGGAAGCACCAGAAGCTGGTAAAAAATATCTTCAATCACCTGTGGCTTACGGATTATTACGGGGAAGCAGAAAGCACGCTTGCGGAGATCATCCTTAATCAGGACAAGTTCAAATGGTATGAGAAAAGCCTTTTTACGACGGCTGTAACGCTCAGCGCCCTCAGGACCTGGCAGACCGAGAAAATGCATCTCCTTATCAGCATATATCTTGCAAAAGAGGAAAAAGTGATGGAAAGAGCGCTGTCCGGGCTGATCATGAATCTTCATTATTATGACGGAAGGCTCATGTTTTACCCGGATATCGTTGAAAGAATCATTACTCTCAGTGCAGACACCGCTTTCAGGGAGCATTCCCGGATCATAGTCCTGCAGACCATCAGGTCGAGGGAAACTGAGAAGCTCGGCAAAAGGCTCCATGATGAGATCCTGCCTAAAGTCGAGAAGCTTCGTCCGCGTATAGAGGAAAAACTTGATCTTGAAAACATACTGCCGAAAGGCGATGAAAAGAATCCTGACTGGTCCGAGATGTTCGACCAGTCGGAAGACGTTTTCAAGTCCATGGAAGAGCTTACCCGTCTCCAGATGGAAGGAGCCGACGTATACATGACGGCTTTCGCCAACATGAAGCATTTCGATTTCTTCAAGGATTTTCAGAACTGGTTTGTTCCTTTTTACCCCGAACACGAAACTATTGATGAGATCTATCGCGATGAAATACTCGGCCCCGCCACCAATGAGCTTGCGGAAGCTCTCTATAAAACTCCTTTCATCTGCAACAGTGACAAATATTCATTGCTGCTTAACCTGAAATATCTTCCTGCAGCCCAGAAAACCATGATGCTCAAGGTTTTCAGGATGGAGCTGGAGGGGCTTCAGCAGCTGAATGAAGAAGAATCTGCAACCGATCCTTACAGGAATTTCAGGATAAATGTAACCCAGTACATACAGGATATCTACAGGTTTTTCAAGCTTTCCCCCTACAGGAAGGAATTCGAGGATTTTTTCAGTGGCAGGCTCGATATATACAATTCAAGCTTCTTCACGCTGACCTTCAGGGATACCGACGTGGAAGCAGGCATTGCAGATTATTTCTTCAGCAAGAATTTTTATGATGATGCCCTTTCACTATACCTGAAAAAGATACATTCCAAACCCGATGATGCACAGCTTTATGAGAAAACCGGTTATTGTTACCAGGAGCTGGAAGATTTCAACAGTTCATTGAAATACTATAAGATGGCGGAGCTGATCGACCGGAAGGCATGGACGATAAAGAAGATCGGATTAAGCCTGAGAAGGTTGGGGCGGACCGAAGAGGCTCTTGATTATTACCTGCAGGCTATTGAACTTGAGCCGGACAATATGCATTCCGTGCTGATGGCAGGGCATTGCTGCCTGGATCTGAAGAGATACGGGGAAGCTTTGAAATATTACTTCAGGATAGAATACAGCGATCCCCATAACATCAAGATCCTCAGACCAATAGCGTATTGTTATTTTGCATTGGGCAGGTTTGATGATTCAGAGAAGTATTATGACCGTCTCTCAGAGAAAAAGCTGAATGCGCACGACCAGCTGAACCGGGGACATCTTGCACTGTGCAGGGGGAATAAAAGAGAGGCTATAAGTTATTACAGGCAATGCATCCTGGGAGGTGAGATGACAAAGGAGCAGTTCATGGCAACCTTCCAGGAGGACACACCTCTTCTTCTTTCACTTGGCATGAATCCTGATGATCTTCCTATAATAATGGATTACCTTCTGTTTATTACCGGGTAGTGTCGCTACGGACAGGTGATGAATCACGTTCTGTATAATGTGTGGGCGGGCCATAGCGGTGTCCATCCTGCCTTCCCTCAAATCTTCTCGTTGTATCGTTCCTCATATTGTGGCGGGCCTCCCTGATCATTTTTTCCCGTTTCTCATCCATTTCCCTTAGCCTGGCAACCTGTTCCTTTGTGAGCTTCGATTCAATCTCCTTTCTGAAATTCTTCATGTTTGCATCGAAATTCTTCCTGAACTCACTCTGAAGATCACCGTTGATCTTTGCATATTTGTCGAGAATCTCCTCTATGCTGGCTTTTTGCTTATCATCGGGCTGAATCACTTTATACAGCCCTTCCCTGAACCTCTCTTCAGAGAAGAAGACCCTGACAGGCCTGAGCTTCTGAAATCTCAGCTGTGCAGAGGTCAGCATGCCAAGTGCAATACCGATAATAAGAGTAAGGACAATGATGATGACTGAACGTGTTTTCATGAATCAGTTACCGGTTAAAAGACATAAAATACTTTCCGTCTGGGAATCAGATAATCCCAGTATTGAGTCGAATGAGAGAGAGCCCTGCATCATGAATATCGAAATAAGCAGGAGAACTATTGCAGCAATCCCGGTTATTGCAATGCGTGAAAATGCCAGGCTCAGCGAACGTGAAAATTCGATTTCTCGTGTATAAGCCAGCCTTGCAGAAAAAATACTGTTAAGAATCCTTCCTGTGAATCCGTTGCTGAAATCATAATCCAGCTGCTCCTGAAGTTTTTCAGCATTTTTTTCTGCATCTGAACCCTGATCAGCCAAACCTGTCAACAACTTTCTAATTTCCGATGCATTCATTTTTCTATAGTTTTTTCAGAATATCCTTTAATTGTTCCTGTGCCCGCGATAGCCTCGACAGAACCGTACCAAGAGGAAGCTTGAGAATTTCAGCAGTTTCTTTTGTCGAATAACCCTGAAGCATTCTCATGGTAACAATGACCCTGAACCTGGGTTCAAGGCTCTGAAGAGCTTTCTCCACAACTTCCCTTGCTTCCCTTTGTTCCTGGGTATCGTGATGATCAGGAACATCGTACTCATGCAATTCATTGTTTCCTGTCTGTGAAAACATGGTAAAGAACCTTTTCCTCCTCTTTATCTCATTCAGTGTAAGATTAACCGCGATACGCTGGATGTAAGTCGAGAGTTTGGAATCACCCCTGAATTCGGACAGAGAATGGTAAAGCTTGATGAACACTTCCTGCCCGATATCCTCGGCATAAACCGAATCGCCAAGCATCCCTTTGACCGTTCGTGCAACCATTCTGCGGTACCGTTCGACAATTTCTCCGAACGCATTCTTATTACCATCGAGGGCTGCCTTAACAAGTTCGATCTCGTCGCTCGCATTGTACGATTCGTTGATCATACCACGTAATAGACAATTAGAATACGGATTATATTCCCTTATTGTTAATTTTTATTAACAAAAGGACTCACAAAATTACTTTTCTGCTTCAATTCTCAGTCCTGAGCACGTAATCCCTTGAATATCTGAGCCTAAACAGTTTCTGGTTTTCGAAGCCATCTTCCGGATTTTGCCTTTCAAACTCAAAATCATTCTGTAAAAGTGCCGGGCGATGCATCTCAGGGTGTTCTATGAATTCCTTACCATGCATGCCGATTCCTGTGATGAAATAATAAGCCATATCATAACCGATCCATGCATAGCTTACTTCCAGCGGCATGGTCAGGAATTTCTTCCTGTAATCCAGGTTGAATTGCCTGACAACAGGTAATGAATAATCGATATGATAAGGGGAAAAGACCAGCTGGTCGAGCTCATAGAATATCCTTGGGTCGAGATTATCAAGATAGATCATGGAGGGATAGCCATAAACCCTGACATTGAATTTCCTTGACAGCCCGTGGATTATGGTCATTGTCTCACTTACAACCGAAGGGTCTTCAGAGGCTATGATAACAACATTCCCGGAATTATCCGAAAGAGTATGGCTGATACGGTTTATCGAATCATTTCCGAAAGCAGACCTTGGATAAAAGATCAGCTCCCTGAACCTTATGTCCTCGTAAGGCATTTTCTTTGTCAGCTCGCTGAAGATCATCTGCCTGTATCGTATTACATCAGGATCCTTTCCGGTGGAGTCAGTATGAATGAAAACAATATTGCTGTTGTTGTTTTCGGCAATTTCCTTCGAGATCAGGCGCTGAGCCACCACCAGTGATGAATTGGCCATAAAAAGGGATGGATGACCTTTCAGAACGGCATTGCTCATCAGTGCGACAGGAGATACGACAGGGATCCCCCGGCTTGAAGCATAGTCAGACATGATCTGGAGATTGCGGGAATACACGGGGCCGATGATGAGATCCATCCCGTCCAGCTTGCCGCTTTTTATCAGCCGCGTCAGGGCCAGGGTGTCTTCCCTGATATCCCAGGTGTTGATGTTTATATCCATGCCAAGAGATCTCAGCGTATCGGCGGCCAGCAGGATACCATTATACATTTCAACGAAATCGAGGCTCCCCGGGTATATCCAGTCATCAGGCAGCTTTGTGTACTTGTATTGCTTCTTGCCTTTGACATATGAAGAATCCACTTCAGACCTGAACGAATTTTCCCTCAGGTAAAAAGGCAGGAGTACCGCCACATTCACAGTTCCCTCCAGATCTTTGACCTCAGTGAAGCCTGACGGTCTTTCGACCTTAACCACAGGCTCTTCCTCCTTTTCAGGAACAGTATCGGTTTCAACCGGCAGAACAGGTTTCGTCTCCGGAACAGCTGAAGAAGGAATCCTGACATAATCGCCTACCTGCGGAAATCTCATGTTCCTGTTCTCACGGCGAAGGTCCCTTAACGGAATATTGTACTTCCTGGCTATGGAAGCCAGTGTCTCTCCTTTTTCTACCCTATGATAAATGTATTTCTTCTCCTGGTCGTTGAACTTCTGCTTCTGAGTCATGAAATCGCGCCGTGGAATGGCGATCTCGGTTCCGACAGACATTTTATTGATGTCGATGCCCGGATTGCTCTGGATTATTTCAGCATCGGAAACTCCATAAAGCCGTGAAAGAGAGTATACAGTCTCTCCCAGCTTAAGGTTATGATAAGTGAACCTGGTTTCATCCTTCGCACGTGCGGGTGTAACTGAGGTGAAGGGTTTAGGTGCTCCCGCAGTGGCAGGTATCCTCAGCATCTGGCCTTCCTTCAGGCCATAAAGGGCTGGAGGATTTTCTTCCGTGAGGACCTGCACGCTTATCCCGTAAGCCTTTGAGATGGAGTATGCTGTCTGTCCTTTTTTTACGGTGTGCATGAAGTAAGGCACCCCGGAAATTATTACTTTTTCCTTTGATGTCTCAACCTGAACCTGCGATCGCAATTCTGCAGAAGGAATTGTCAATATGAGCAGTAAAAGAAAAAAAGCTGTATTCCTGCGGATTTTCATTTTCGGGAAAAAGTTAATACCGCAAAAATAAAACAATTATTTTGCCATGAATTAAAGCAGGCAGGATTATGACAGTGTTTTAAGGAATTCCCTGCAATTTTTCTCTATTCTCGCAGGAATATCGTTAATATCGGCCCTGACGAACCGCTCCCCTGTTATCTTTTCGTAAAGCTCTATATATCTTTCAGACACCTGGTTCACGAATTCATCTGACATTTCGGGCACTTTCTCGCCTGTTCTGCCCTGGAATCCGTTCTCCATCAGCCATTCCCTTACGAATTCCTTGGAAAGCTGCTTCTGGGGAAGTCCCTTTTCGAACCGCTCCTGGTATTCATCGGCATAGAAATAACGCGATGAATCCGGGGTGTTGATCTCATCGATAAGGCAGACCTGGCCATTCCTGTTCCCGAATTCATATTTCGTGTCCACAAGGATAAGGCCGTGCTGTGCAGCAATTTCCGACCCCCTCATGAACACATCCATCGTATATTTCTCAATCATGGCATACTCATCCTCCGGTACCAGCCCGCTTCGGATTATTTCCTCTCTTGAAATATCCTCATCATGCCTTCCCTGCTCAGCCTTGGTGGTGGGTGTGATGATGGGTTTTTCGAATTTCTGGTGTTCGCGCATGCCATCAGGTATTCTTATTCCGCAGATCTCCCGCGACCCTGATTTGTACGTTCTCCATGAAGAGCCTGTAAGATAGGCCCGTACAATCATCTCCACGGGATATGGCTTGCAGATATGCCCAATGGTGACATTCGGATCGGGTGAGGCAATCTTCCAGTTCGGCACTATATCGCTGGTTGCATCCAGGAATCGTGAAGCTATCTGGTTGAGCACCTGTCCCTTGTACGGGATACCTTTCGGAAGCACGACATCGAATGCCGATATCCTGTCTGAGACTATCATAAGAAGATATTTGTCGGCTATGTTGTAAACATCCCTGACTTTCCCTTTGTAGATGCTTTTCTGCCCGGGAAAGCTGATGTCTGAACTTAAGATTGTCTGGCCCATAGTTATTTCGGATTTATTTGATTTCGGATTTTTGATTTCGGATTTTTCTGTTTGTCTGTCTTCTGGTCTTCTGGTCTTCTGGTCTTCTGGTCTCTTAGTCTCTTAGTCTCTCAGTCTCTCAGTCACTCAGTCTCTCAGTCTCTTCTCTCCCCTTCTACTTTCCTGGCATTTTCTTCTGTCTCATAAGCCCTCACAATGCTCTTCACCAGCTTATGGCGTACAATGTCGCGTTCATCGAACCTGATTATTGAGATACCCTCGATTCCGCCGAGTATCCTCATGGCCTGGATAAGGCCCGATTCACTTTTTTTCGGCAGGTCCACCTGCGTGCTGTCGCCAGTCATTATGAATTTTGAGCTTACCCCCATACGTGTGAGAAACATTTTCAGCTGGCTTATTGTTGCATTCTGGGCCTCGTCGAGGATAACAAATGCATTTTCGAGGGTTCGCCCCCTCATAAAAGCAAGCGGGGCGATCTGCACGGTGCCGTCTTCAATCCAGGTCTCCAGCTTCTTGAAAGGGAGCATGTCGTGAAGGGCATCATACAAAGGCTGAAGGTAAGGATCGAGCTTTTCTTTCATATCGCCAGGAAGGAAGCCCAGTCTTTCACCAGCTTCCACCGCAGGGCGCGTGAGGACAATCTTCTTCACTTCACGCTCCTTCAATGCCTTCACTGCAAGAGCGATGGATGTGTAAGTTTTGCCGGTTCCGGCCGGTCCTTCCGCAATTATCAAATCGTTCAATTTATAATCTTTGATCAGCAGAAGCTGGTTCACTGTCCTTGCCCTGATTGGCTTTCCGCTTGTTCCGAAGACGATCACTTCTTCAAAATGACCCTGGGCAGCGGTTTTCATATGTTCCTCGTCAAAGAGGTATTTCTCAATATCCCTTTCATCGAGCCTGTTGTACTTCCTGTAATATTCAATAAGCTCGTTGAATTTTTCCGCAAACAGGGTGATCTCACCTTCCTCACCCATAGCCTTTATTTCATTGCCCCGGGCTACTATTTTTATTTTGGGGAAGAAACTGCGGATCTTATCCAGCAATGAATTATTTGTACCGAAAAAAATTACAGGATCTATATCCTCAAGAAAAATTACGATCTCAGTCATTAAAGTTGTTTTCCTTTCTCTAATCTTAACCCTTGTAACAACCTGATTGTTTATAAAAAAACACAATCCTGAATACAAAGTAAGCTTATTTTTTACTTAGAAGATTATCTTTGCTTCAAGTTTTTTAGTATGCCGGTAATCACGCTCACAACAGAGTGGAAGCCCAATGATTTCTATTATGGGATCATAAGGGGAAAGCTCAGTGCACGATGCCCGGATGCCACAGTGATTGTCAATGCTGGTGGCATCCCGGCTTTGAATATCGCACATGCTTCCTTCGTGATCAGGAATACCTACGAAAACTATCCGAAAGGTTCTGTTCACATCATCTGTGTCCATTCCGAAGCTGAGAAGGGAAAAGATTGCCTTCTTGTCAGGGCCCGCGACCATTTCTTTATAGGAACGGATAACGGAATTTTCAACCTGATCCTCAACTCAGAACCCGATGAAATGATAAAGATCGGGGGCAACGGCAGCACTGATGAGCTTGAGATCTTCGCAAGTGCAGCGGCAAATGTGTATCTCGGGAAAAAGCTTTCCGAAATAGGCACTCCCGTGAAGGAGATGGAGGAGAAGCTTCCCCTGAGAGCGACGATTGAAAAGAACCTGATAACAGGGAGCATCATCTTTATCGATTCTTACGGGAATGCCATTTCAAACATCACGAAAGAAGTTTTCTACCGGGTTTTCGGCGATACAGGCTTCAGGATACTTATTCAAAGCAACCGCAACCATACAGGCAGGATCTCCTCGAAATACAGTGATGTTCCTGTGGGAGAGCTGCTTGCAAGATTCAACCAGCTCGACCTGCTTGAAATCGCACTGAACGGGGCCAATGTTTCGGAGCTCCTCAGCATCAGCATCGGATCGGTTGTCAGGATCGAGGCTCCGAACAAACCGGGGTCTCCAAACCGTTTATTATAAAAGAGATTATGAATGACAGGGAAAAAAGCCTGGACGAATTCAACAGGCTGCTTGATATTATTGATGAATTGAGAAAAAAATGTCCCTGGGACATGAAGCAGACCAACGAGAGCCTGCGAAAGCTTACGATAGAGGAAACTTACGAGCTCGCCGAAGCGGTATTTTCAAACTCGGATGAAGGTATAAGAAACGAGCTTGGCGATCTAATGCTCCACATAGTTTTTTACGCCAGGATCGGTTCCGAAAAAGGAACTTTTACCATGGCTGATGTTCTGGAACACATCAATAAAAAGCTCATTTACAGGCATCCGCATGTGTTTGGAGATGTAAAGGTATCCGGAGCTTCAGAGGTGGAGGAGAACTGGGAACAGCTTAAAATAAAGGAGACAAACGGCTATAAGCCAGTTTTATCAGGTGTTCCGGCATCATTGCCGGCTGTTGTCAAGGCAAACAGGATACAGGAGAAAGTCCGCGGCGTAGGATTCGACTGGGAAAAGCGGGAGCAGATATGGGATAAGGTGAATGAAGAGATCAACGAGCTTAAGGAGGAAATTGAAACTCACAATACAGAATCGATCGAAGCCGAGCTTGGTGATGTTCTCTTTTCAATAATCAATGCATCGAGATTATACGGCATCGATCCCGAAGCCGCACTCGAAAAAACCAACCGGAAATTCATCAAGAGGTTCAACCACCTTGAAAATGAGACTATACGGAAAGGCAGGTCTTTGCACGATATGACCCTCGACGAGATGAATGTTATCTGGGAGGAAGCAAA